>NZ_JBSAXF010000003.1:0-361793 GCF_053427845.1 Burkholderia sp. AW49-1
GCAAACGCATCCCCGCGCCCACGGGCGCGAACGAACCGGAGTGAGACGATGAGCAATGCAGCGAAGGAAGTCGTGGTGGTGAGTGGTGTCCGTACCGCGATCGGCGATTTCGGCGGGAGCCTGAAGGATTTCTCGCCGACCGATCTCGGGGCGAAGGTCGTGAGCGAAGTGCTGTCGCGTGCGAACGTCTCGGGTGACGCGGTCGGGCATGTCGTGTTCGGCCACGTCGTGAACACCGAGCCGAAGGACATGTATCTCGCGCGTGTCGCGGCGATCAACGGCGGCGTCGCGCAGCACACGCCGGCGCTGACCGTGAACCGTCTGTGCGGCTCGGGCCTGCAGGCGATCGTCTCGGCCGCGCAAACGATCATGCTCGGCGATGCCGACGTCGCGATCGGCGGCGGTTCGGAGAACATGAGCCGTGCGCCGTACACGGTGCCGTCCGCGCGCTTCGGCCAGCGCATGGGCGATGCGAAGCTCGTCGACATGATGCTCGGCGCGCTGCACGACCCGTTCCAGACGATTCACATGGGCGTGACGGCCGAGAACGTCGCACGCAAGTACGGCATTACGCGTGACGCGCAGGACGCGCTCGCGCTCGAATCGCATCGTCGCGCGGCGCGCGCGATCGCGGAAGGCCGCTTCAAGGACCAGATCCTGCCGATCTCGATCCGCACGAAGAAGGGCGAGGTCGCGTTCGACACCGACGAGCACGTGCGTCACGACGCCGGTCCGGACGATTTCTCGAAGCTGAAGCCGGTGTTCGTGAAGGAGGACGGCACGGTGACGGCCGGCAACGCGTCGGGGATCAACGATGCGGCCGCCGCGGTGCTGATGATGAGCGCGGATGCCGCGCGCGCACAAGGCGTGAAGCCGCTCGCGCGTCTGGTCGCGTATGCGCATGCGGGCGTCGATCCGGCGTACATGGGCATCGGCCCGGTGCCGGCCACGCAGAAGGCGCTCGAGCGCGCGGGCCTGAAGATCACCGATCTCGACGTAATCGAGGCGAACGAAGCGTTCGCCGCGCAGGCATGCGCGGTCACGCAGGAGCTCGGCCTCGATCCGGCCAAGGTCAACCCGAACGGCTCGGGCATTTCGCTCGGTCACCCGATCGGCGCGACGGGCGCGTTGATCACGGTCAAGGCGCTGTACGAGCTGAAGCGCATCGGCGGGCGTTACGCGCTCGTGACGATGTGTATCGGCGGCGGCCAGGGGATTGCGGCGATCTTCGAGAACATCTGATAATCGACCGCTCAGCACCCGAAACACACAGGAATCGTCATGGCAATCGAAACCGTCGGCGTCGTGGGCGCCGGAACCATGGGCAACGGCATTGCGCAGACCGCCGCCGTTGCAGGACTCAACGTCGTCATGATCGACGTCAGCGATGCGGCGCTCGACAAGGGTGTCGCCGCACTGAAGGGCAGCCTCGAGCGGCTGGTGTCGAAGGAGAAGCTCGACGCCGCCGCACGCGACGCCGCGCTCGCGCGCATCTCGACGTCGACCGATTACGCGAAGCTCGCCGCGGTCGACATCGTGATCGAAGCCGCGACCGAGAACGTCGAGCTGAAGAGCCGCATCCTGAAGCAGATCGAGTCGGTCGCGCGGCCCGACGCGATCATCGCGACCAACACGTCGTCGATCTCGATCACGTCGCTCGCGGCGTTGCTCGCCGATCCGTCGCGCTTCGTCGGCATGCATTTCTTCAACCCGGTGCCGCTGATGCCGCTCGTCGAGATCATCCGCGGGCTGCAGACGAGCGACGCGACCGCGTCCGCCGTGCGCGCGCTGACCGAGCGTTTCGACAAGTCGCCGATCGGCGTGCGCAATGCGCCGGGCTTCGTCGTGAACCGGATCCTCGTGCCGATGATCAACGAAGCGTTCTTCGTGCTGGCCGAAGGCATCGCGTCGGCCGAGGAGATCGACGCGGGGATGAAGCTCGGTGCGAACCATCCGATCGGGCCGCTCGCGCTGGCGGACCTCGTCGGGCTCGACGTGTGTCTCGCGGTGATGGACGTGTTCCTGAAGGACTTCGGCGACACGAAGTACCGTGCTTGCCCGCTGCTGCGCGAGATGGTGTCGGCGGGGCGGCTGGGGCGCAAGACGGGGCGCGGGGTGTACGACTACAGCAAGTAAGCGGCATCTCGATACCTCTTCACGCGGCCGCCTTCGGGCGGCCGTTTGCTTTGCACGGCACGCCTGGATGTCGAGCACCGCCAGATCCTGTGGCAATGTCCGCTTGAACATCGCGAGCAGCTGCCGGGCTGCCTTCGGTTGCAACGTGATCGCATGGCGCACGGCCGCGGCGACCTGGATCATCATCGCCCTGAAGCACTGATGTCTCCCGGCCCATCGATCCGCGCAGCCGACCCGCTCCGGCGCGCGAGATTTCAGAACTGAAACTTCGATTCCATATCTGCGTCGGTACCGGCCCGCGCTTCGCATCCGATCCCCGTACATCAACGCCGTCCGTCCGATGACGGACGTGGCCTGGTTTTTGCGTTAACCGGACGACATGCTCGATCTCCGTTTCGTCTGACCGGTCGTTCCGGAGGAAACGAAGCGGACGGTTCGAGCGGCGACTCGCTTTTCAATCGTAAGGTGAATGCAATGACTGGCAGCGGTAAACGAAACACGGTATCGGGGGACGACGCGCGTCGTGTAGCGACGGAGCGCGAGGCGGACGCGGATCGATCCGCGACGACGCGCGAATCGTCCAGTGAACGGCGCCCCGAGCCGAATTGGGCATGGGCAAAGGGAACGGCGGGCTACGACTGGATGGATCACGCACCGCTTTTCGACCACCGCGATTGATCTTGTCGCGAGCGCAGGTCGTATCACGGGCTCACCACGGTTCGACCGGCGATCGACGACCGACCGGCCAGCCGGTCCCTTATTTCCCGCTGGTCGGCTGGATGCTATTCGTCGTCGCGATGTCGATAGCGGCCATCCGGCGATCTGGCGAACATGTCGACTGGCGAAAGCCGGGACGATGCAACCTCGAATGACCGACGCGTGAGTCCGCATGCCGCCCAGCGAAGCAGGCGGGCGGCCGACGGCGCGTCGGCGCGCTCAATTCAACCATTCACTTTCCATGGCCGCCGTGACGCCTACCCCCATCCAGTCCATCCTGATCGCGAACCGCTCGGAAATCTCGATTCGCGTGATGCGTGCCGCCGCCGAACTGAACATGCGTACGGTCGCGGTGTATTCGAAGGAAGACCGCCTTGCGCTGCACCGCTTCAAGGCGGACGAGAGCTACCTGATCGGCGAAGGCAAGAAGCCGCTCGCCGCGTACCTCGACATCGACGACATCCTGCGCGTCGCGCGGCTGGCGAAGGTCGACGCGATCCACCCCGGCTACGGCTTCCTGTCGGAGAACCCGGACTTCGCGCAGGCCGTGATCGACGCCGGCATCCGCTGGATCGGGCCCTCGCCCGACGTGATGCGCACGCTCGGCAACAAGGTGGCCGCGCGCAATGCCGCGATCGCGGCCGGCGTGCCCGTGATGCCCGCGACCGAGCCGCTACCGGACGATCTCGATGCGTGCCGCGCGCTCGCCGCGGAAGTCGGCTATCCGCTGATGCTGAAGGCGAGCTGGGGCGGCGGCGGGCGCGGGATGCGCGTGCTGGAAAACGCTCAGGACCTCGAAACCCTGCTGCCGGTCGCGCGCCGCGAGGCGCTGGCCGCATTCGGCAACGATGAGGTATACGTCGAAAAACTCGTGCGCAACGCACGGCACGTCGAGGTGCAGGTGCTCGGCGACCTGCACGGCACGGTCGTGCATCTGTACGAGCGCGACTGCACGGTGCAGCGGCGCAACCAGAAGGTCGTCGAACGCGCGCCGGCGCCGTATCTCGACGACGCAGGCCGGCAGACACTGTGCGAATCCGCGCTGCGCCTGATGCGCGCGGTCGGTTACACGCATGCGGGCACGGTCGAATTCCTGATGGATGCCGACACCGGCCAGTTCTACTTCATCGAGGTGAACCCGCGCATCCAGGTCGAGCATACGGTGACCGAGATGATCACCGGCATCGACATCGTGAAGGCGCAGATTCGCATCACGGAAGGCGGCCGGATCGGGCTGGCGGAGGACGTCGTGAACGGCGACGGCGCGATCGTCGAACGTGCGGCCGGCGTGCCCGCTCAGCAGGCGATTCCGCTGAACGGCAACGCGTTGCAATGCCGGATCACGACCGAGGACCCGGAGAACGACTTCCTGCCCGACTACGGTCGGCTCACGGCGTATCGCAGCGCGGCGGGCTTCGGCGTGCGCCTCGACGCCGGCACCGCCTATGGCGGCGCGGTGATCACGCCGTATTACGACTCGCTGCTGGTCAAGGTGACGACCTGGGCGCCGACGGCCGCCGAATCGATCCACCGGATGGATCGCGCGCTGCGCGAGTTCCGGATTCGCGGCGTCACGTCGAACCTGCAGTTCCTCGAGAACGTGATCAATCACCCGGCCTTCATCGCGGGCGACGTGACGACGCGATTCATCGACAGGACACCTGAATTGCTCGCATTCGCGAAGCGCGGCGATCGCGCGACGAAGCTGCTGCGTTATCTCGGCGAGCTGAACGTGAACGGCAATGCCGAGATGAGCGGCCGCACGCTGCCGGCGCTGCCTTTGTCGAAGCCCGTGCTGCCGAAGGTCGATACGGCGATGCCGATTCCGGCAGGCACGCGCGATCGCCTGCGCGAGCTCGGCCCCGAGAAGTTCGCGCGCTGGATGCTCGACCAGAAGCAGGTGCTGCTGACCGACACGACGATGCGCGACGCGCACCAGTCGCTGTTCGCGACGCGCATGCGCACCGCCGACATGCTGCCGATCGCGCCGTTCTACGCGCGCGAGCTGTCGCAGCTGTTCTCGCTCGAATGCTGGGGCGGCGCGACCTTCGACGTCGCGCTGCGCTTCCTGAAGGAAGACCCGTGGGAACGCCTTGCGCTGCTGCGCGAACGCGTGCCGAACATCCTGTTCCAGATGCTGCTGCGCGGCTCGAACGCGGTCGGCTACACGAACTACGCGGACAACGTCGTGCGCTTCTTCGTGCAGCAGGCCGCGAGCGCGGGCGTCGACGTGTTCCGCGTATTCGACTCGCTGAACTGGGTGCGCAACATGCGCGTGGCGATCGATGCGGTTGGCGAGAGCGGGATGCTGTGCGAAGGCGCGATCTGCTACACCGGCGACCTGTTCGACACGTCGCGCGCGAAGTACGACCTCAAGTATTACGTCGGCATCGCGCGCGAATTGCAGCAAGCCGGCGTGCACGTGCTCGGCATCAAGGACATGGCCGGCATCTGCCGTCCGCAGGCGGTCGCCACGCTCGTGAAGGCGCTCAAGGAAGAAACCGGGCTGCCGGTGCATTTCCACACGCACGACACGAGCGGGATCGCCGCGGCGTCGGTGCTCGCGGCGGTCGGTGCGGGCTGCGATGCGGTGGACGGCGCGCTCGATGCGATGAGCGGGCTCACGTCGCAACCGAACCTGTCGAGCATCGCGGCGGCGCTGGCCGGCGGCGAACGCGATCCGGGGCTGGACCAGGACCGCCTGCACGAAGCCTCGATGTATTGGGAAGGCGTGCGCCGGTATTACGCGCCGTTCGAATCGGAGATTCGCGCGGGCACGGCCGACGTGTACCGCCACGAGATGCCCGGCGGCCAGTACACGAACCTGCGCGAGCAGGCGCGCTCGCTCGGCATCGATCATCGCTGGACCGAGGTGTCGCGCGCGTATGCGGACGTGAACCGCCTGTTCGGCGACATCGTCAAGGTCACGCCGACGTCGAAGGTGGTCGGCGACATGGCGCTGATGATGGTCGCGAATGACCTCGCCGTGGACGACGTGCACAACCCGGACAAGGACATCGCATTCCCCGAGTCGGTCGTGTCGCTGTTCAAGGGCGAGCTGGGCTTCCCGCCCGACGGCTTCCCGGCGGACCTGTCGCGCAAGGTGCTCAAGAGCGAGCCGCCGGCGCCGTATCGTCCCGGCGACCAGATCCCGCCGGTCGATCTCGACGCGGTACGCAAGCAGGCCGAGGCCGCGTGCGAGCAGCCGCTCGACGACCGTCAACTCGCGTCGTACCTGATGTATCCGAAACAGACGGTCGACTATTACGCGCACGTGCGTGCATACAGCGACACGTCGGTCGTGCCGACGCCGGCGTTCCTGTACGGGCTGCAGCCGCAGGAGGAAGTGGCGATCGACATCGAGCCGGGCAAGACGCTGCTCGTGTCGCTGCAGGGCCAGCACGCCGATGCGCAGGACGGCATCGTGAAGGTGCTGTTCGAGCTGAACGGTCAGTCGCGTTCGGCGCTGGTCGAGCAGAAGAGCGTCGTGCAGGCGGGCAAGGAGCGTCATGGCCTGCAGCGTGCCGACCCGGCGAATCCGCTGCACGTGGCCGCGCCGATGCCGGGCTCGGTCGTGACGGTGGCCGTGCAACCGGGGCAGCGTGTGTCGGCTGGCACGACGCTGATCGCGCTCGAGGCGATGAAGATGGAAACGCACATCGCGGCGGAGCGCGACTGCGAGATCGCGGCCGTGCATGTGAAGCCGGGTGATCGGGTCGCGGCGAAGGATCTGCTGATCGAGTTGAAAGACCCGACGCAATGAGGGTTGCCGCGATCGGTCTTGCGTGGTGATCGAGCGGTGCATTGCAACCGGCACGCCGCCTGGCGGGGAGGCGCGCCGAACTGTCCGGCGTCGGCTGGCTGCGCGCCGATGCGCGGCCAGCCGGCCCGCCACCGGTCAGTACGCCGCGTCGCTGCCGCCCCGGTCGGTGACGATCGCCACGCCCGAACTCGTGCCGAGCCGCGTCGCGCCGGCTTCGAGCATCGCAAGCGCGGTCGCGCGGTCGCGCACGCCGCCCGACGCCTTCACGCCGAGCACGGGGCCGACCGTGCGGCGCATCAGCGCGACGTCCTCGAGTGTCGCGCCGCCGTGACCGAAGCCGGTCGACGTCTTCACGAACGCGACGCCGAGGTCGCGGCACATCTCGCACACGCGCACCTTCTCGTCGTCGGTCAGCAACCCCGTTTCGAGGATCACCTTGAGCGGCACCGTGCCGCACTCACGGTGTACGGCATCGATATCGGCCTTCACGTCGTCGGCGCGGTCGCTCTTGAGCGCGCCGAGGTTGATCACCATGTCGATCTCGCGCGCGCCCGCCGCGATCGCGGCCGACGCTTCAAACGCCTTCGCGGCGGACAGGCCCGCGCCGAGCGGGAAGCCGACCACCGCACACACGAGCACACCGGTGTCGGCCAGCTCGCGCGCGGCGAGGGGCACGTTCGCCGAATTCACGCAGACCGAATAGAAGCGATGCTCGGCCGCCTGCCGGCAGAGTTCGCGGATCTGCGCGTCGCTCGCGTCGGGCGCGAGCAGCGTGTGATCGATGGTTTGGGCGAGCTGGGCGTTGGAAAGCGGCATGTGTCGAAACTCCACGGATCGTGTGCCGCAAAGGTACACGGAAAGTTGATGTTTTCACATCGGTTTGTTACAAATACGACATTCCGGCCGGGCCCGCGCGCCCGGCACGACGAGCGACGCGTGGGACGGGCAGGCAGGATACGGGCATGGAAACGAAGAAGGGCGAACGGATCAAGACGCTGATGAACGTGCTGCAAGGGCAGAACGCGATTCATCTGAGGGAAGTCGCCGATCTGTTCGGCGTGTCGGAAATGACGATCCGCCGCGACCTCGCGGACAATCCGCACGGCCTCAGCCTGATCGGCGGCTACGTGACACGCCATTTCGCCGCGCAGCGCAGCGACATCGGCGAATACCTGATCAGCGCCGAGAACAACCGGCAGACCGAGGAGAAGCGCCGCATCGGCAAGCTCGCCGCGCAGTTCGTGAAGACCGGCGACACGATCTTCGTCGACTGCGGCTCGACCACGCCGTTCATCGTCGATTTCATTCCGGACGACCTCGAATTCACCGCCGTCTGCAATTCGCTGAACGTGTTCGCGAAGCTGCAGCAGAAACCGCATTGCAGCGTGATCCTGTGCGGCGGCGTGTATCACCGCAAGAACATGGTGTTCGAGGCGGTGGCCGAGACGGGCATCCTCGACACGGTGCGCGTGTCGAAGGCGTTCATCTCGGCGGCCGGCGTCAGCGATCGCTGCGGCGTCACGTGCTTCAACTTCCACGAAGTCGATGCGAAGAAGAAGGTGATGGCGCGTGCGCAGAACCGTTTCCTGCTCGTCGATCACACGAAGTTCGACGAAGTGCGCGCCGCGTATTTCGCTGACCTGACCGATTTCAACTACGTGATCTCCGACGGGCAGTTGAGCCGCCGGTACGAGACGACGATCCGCGAACACGGGATCGCGCTCGTGACCTGATGCGGCGCGGCGGCGCAGTTCGATCCCGCGTCGCATCGTCAGGCGCCTGACGTGTTGCGCGTTTCGGCGTAGCGCGCGGATGCGTCGCTGTCGGCCGCCGCGTCGGGCGTCGCCGCCGGCAGGTGGCGCAGGCAGTAGAACCCGTAATGGACGATCACGACGAAGCACGCGAGCGGCACGACGAACGCGAGCTGCATGTTGCCGCCCGTGCGATCGGAGATCAGCCCCTGGATCAGCGGCACGACCGCGCCGCCGACGATGCTCATCACGAGGATCGAGCCGCCGTATTCGGTGTCCTTGCCGAGGCCGTCGATCGTCAGGCCGTAGATCGTCGGCCAGCACGGGCCGAGGAACACGCTCACGCACATCGCCGCGTACACGGCCGTGATGTCGTGCACGCCGATCGTATAGGCGAGCAGCGCGATGCACAGCACGCCGTACGCGATCAGCACCTTGGCCGGGCCGACGCGCTTCATCACGAGCGTCGCGATCAGCTTGCCGACGAAAAACGCGAAGAACGTCGCGAGCAGGTAGTGCGATGCGCCGCGCTCGTTCAGGCCGCCGATCTGCATCGCGAGCCGGATCGTGAAGCTCCACACGCCGACTTGCGCGCCCACGTACAGGAACTGCGCGACGACGCCCGCGACGAAGCGCCGATTGCCGAACAGGCGCGCGAGCGTGCCGCGTGCGTCGACCCGGTGCGTGGCCGGGCTCGACCCGATGCCCTTGCAGGCCGGATACGGCGTCAGCGCGAATACGACGAACACGGCCGCGAGCACGACGATCAGCCACTTGTACGGCTCGAGCGTCGCCTGGATCATCGCGAGCTGGTGCCGATGCGCGTCGACCGCGGACATCGCCGCGAGCTGCGCGTGCGACGCGTCGCCTTCCTTGAAGATCAGGAAGCTGCCCATGTAGACGCCGGCCATCGCGCCGAACGGATAGAACGTCTGCGAGATGTTCAGGCGCCGCGTGCTGGTGTCGCGCGGGCCCATCAGCGTCGAATACGAGTTCGACGCCGTCTCGAGGAACGACAGCCCCGCCGCGATCACGAACAACGCGACGAGGAACATCCCGTACTTCGCCATCGACGCGGCCGGGAAGAACAGCAGGCAGCCGGTCGTATAGAGCAGCAGGCCGATGAGGATCGTCGTCTTGTAGCTGAACTTCTTCACGACGGTCGCGGCGGGAATCGCGAGGAAGAAGTAGCCGAGGTAGAACGCGGACTGCACGAACGCCGATTCGAAATCGGACAGGAAGAACGATTTCTTGAACTGCGCGATCAGCACGTCGTTCAGGTTCGCCGCGGTGCCCCACAGCGCGAACAGGCAGCAGAGCAGCGTGAACGCGAAGAGGGGCGTGCGGTTCAGGTAGTAGCCGTCGGGCGTGTGTTCGATTCTGGCTCGGCTCACGGGTGTCTCCTTCCCGGATGGTCTCGTCGATGGACGGCGCCGTTCAGCGGCCGGCGTCGCGGAGGAAGCGTTCGAAGGTCGCGGCGTCGGCGTACGACTTCTGCGTGCCGAGGCCCGTGACCGAATGCGCGGCGTAGGCCGACGCGTAGCGCATCGCGTCGATCGCATCGCGCGTCGCCGCGTAGCAGCGCGCGAAGCAGCCGATGTACGCGTCGCCGGCGCCCGTCGTGTCGCGCGCGTCGACCTGCACACCGGCCACGTGCCGTGCGCCGTCGCGCGAGACGAGCAGGGAGCCGTCGCTGCCGAGCGTGACAAGTACGTGCTTCAGCCCGCGCGCGATCAGCGATTCGGCGGCGCGGGTCGCGCTGTCGCGCGAATCGACCGGCATGCCGGACACGATCGCGAGTTCGGTCTCGTTTGGCACGAAGAATTCGACGGAGCGGATCCGTTCGAAATCGAGGCCGGCGACCGCGGGCGCGGGGTTCAGCAGCACCGGAATGCCGTGCCGCGCGCCGAAGGCGATTGCGTGATAGACGGTGTCGAGCTCGATCTCGAGCTGCAGCACGATCAGCGTGCATTCGACGAGCTTCGGCGCGGCCGCGTCGATGTCGGCCGGCCGCAGGTGACGGTTCGCACCCTTGACGATCAGGATGCTGTTGCTCGAATCGGGCTCGACGAAGATCGGCGCGACGCCGCTCGGCACGCCGGCAACCTTTCGTACGTGCGTGGTGTCGATGCCTTCGCGCTCGAAATTGCGGATCGTGTTGTCGGCGAACACGTCGTCGCCGACCTTCGTCACCATCACGACACGCGCGCCGAGGCGCGCGGCCGCGACGGCCTGGTTCGCACCCTTGCCGCCGCAGCCGAGCTCGAAGTTCGGCGCCTCGAGCGTTTCGCCCCGGGCGGGCATGCGCGTGACGTAGGTCACGAGGTCGACCATGTTGCTGCCGATGACGGCGATTGTCTCCATTGGTGTCTCTTCCTTGGAATGGGTGGGCCGCGTGCGCGATCGACGGCGGCCGCAATGAATGGGAATAAAATCACAATAAATGTGAGAATGCAATCGTATGATGTTAGGTGGGTCACTATGTGGGATTGGCGCAGGCAACGGGTTCGCTGTCCTGGGAAGCCGCCCCGGCCGAAGTGGAGGAGATTTTCGAGTTTCCGTTCTCGACGCTGCTGAATCCCCGATCTGCCGCGGCAATACCGTGACGGGGAACGGGTTGGCCCCCGGTACTGGGCGAACCAGACGCAGGACATCTGGGGCGCGACCGCGCTCATCCCGAAGTCGCTGGCGGGTCTGGTGCGCAACGCCGCGCGCGGCGCGCGTGCGCGTCCCGACCAGGTTCACGCACGGGCAGCGGGCCCGCGAAGTCACACGTGCGGCTCGCGGCTCAGCCGTTCAATGCGACGATACGAACACCGCATCGTCGAACGCGGCCGGAATCGCGAACTGCGCGCGCATGCGCTTCGTCTCCTGCGCGGGCGTCTGGCCGAACAGCCGCTTGAATTCCCGGCTGAACTGCGACGCGCTCGCATAACCGACCGCATGGCCGGCCGCCTCCGCGGTCAGGTCCTGGCGCACCATCAGCAGGCGCGCCTGATGCAACCGCGTGGACTTCAGGTACTGCATCGGTGACACCTGCGTGATCGCCTTGAAGTGGGCGTGGAAGCTCGGCACGCTCATGCCGGCTTCCGCGGCCAGCCGCGTCACGTCGAGCGACCGCGCGTAGTCGGCGTGAATCATGCTTAGCGAACGGCCGATCCGGCCGAACTGTCCACGCATCGCCAGCGCGTTCCTCATCGCGCCCCCCTGCGCGCCGGTGAGCACTCGGAAATACAGTTCGCGCAGCAACCCGGAGCCGAGCACGGCCGCTTCGAGCGGGCGGTGCATCGCCTCGACGAAACGCAGCGCGGTCGCGTGCATCGCATCGTCCATCGGCGTCGACATCATGCTTTTCGGCGCCTGCACGGGTTCGGCGATTCCCTCGCGATCGATCCGCGCGGCCAGTTCGGCGGCCATCGGGAAATCGAGGTGCAGATACAGCGCGAGCAGCGGATGCTCCGCCGTTGCGTCGGTTTCCATGCTGAACGGCACGGGCACCGATACGGCCAGGTAGTGGTCCTCGTCGTACAGATAGCGTTCGCCGCCGAAATAGCCGCGCTTGCTGCCCTGGCACACGATCACGATGCCCGGGTCGTACAGCACCGGCGTGCGGGATAGCGCGCGGTTCGAACGCAGGATGCGCACGCTCGGCAGCGCGGTCAGGTTGTAGCCTTCGTCCGGCGCCAACGCATGCAGCAACGCGATCAGGCGTTCGCGGCCGCGCGCGGGCGGCGACGGCGCGCGGGGCGAGGAGGGTGCGTCAGTCATAGTTTCAGGCAAGAAATTCAGCGGAATCGGACTTATTCGACGTAGTTCGTCAGACTAACATGCATGCTTCGATCGACATTCGGGAGAAGCTCACATGGCATCCTGCAACATCATGCTCATCACCGGCGTCAGCAGCGGCTTCGGCCGTGCGCTCGCACAAGCGGCCCTGGCCGAGGGTCACACGGTGGTCGGCACCGTGAGAAGCGAAGCGGCAAAACGGGCGTTCGAGGCGCTGTCCCCGCGTGCGGCCATCGGGCGCGTGCTCGACGTGACCGACTTCGAGCGCATCGACGGCGTCGTCGCGGAAATCGAGTCGAGCGTCGGCCCCGTCGACGCGCTGGTGAACAATGCCGGCTACGGGCACGAAGGCGTCATGGAGGAGTCGCCGCTGTCGGAGATGCGTCGGCAGTTCGACGTCAACGTATTCGGCGCCGTCGCGATGATGAAGGCCGTCGTGCCGTTCATGCGCGAACGCCGGCGCGGCCGCATCCTGAACATCACGTCGATGGGCGGCCACATCACGATGCCGGGCATTGCCTATTACTGCGGCAGCAAGTTCGCGCTGGAAGGGATTTCCGAGACGCTCGGCAAGGAGCTCGAGCCGTTCGGCATCGCGGTGACGGCGGTGGCGCCGGGCTCGTTCCGTACCGACTGGGCCGGCCGTTCGATGACGCGAACGCCGCGTTCGATCGCCGATTACGACGCGCTCTTCGATCCGATCCGCCAGGCGCGCGAGGAGAAAAACGGCCGCCAGTCGGGCGATCCGGCGAAGGCGGCGCGCGCGATGCTGGAGGTCATTGCGGCGGACCACCCACCGGCCCATCTGCTGCTCGGCAGCGATGCGCTTCGGCTCGTGCGCGCCAAATGGTCGGCGCTGGACGACGAAATTCGCACGTGGGAGGCGGTGACCGTGTCGACGGACGGTTGACGCGCGATCGGTCGTGCGTGACGCATCACACGGAGCGTTGCGTTGAAAGCCACGCCTGCGGGCGCAGGCCGGGGGCGCCGTTGCCCGCGGGAGCCGATGCATGACGGTATGTAATTGGCTTCATGACACGGTCGCGGTTTTCCGCTACAACACTGGGGTGCTGCGTCGACCGACGCGGCGTGCCACCGCGCCGCAGTTCGTCACCGGCACCCGCCCGGGTGGCCGGCCGGCACGTGATGTCCACCTACCCCAAAGGAGCCTGCAGCCATGCCGTACATCACCACGAAGGACAACGTCGACATCTTCTACAAGGATTGGGGCCCGAAGGATGCGCAGCCGATCATGTTCCACCATGGCTGGCCGCTGTCTTCCGACGACTGGGATGCCCAGTTGCTGTTCTTCGTGCAGAAGGGCTTTCGCGTGATCGCGCACGATCGCCGTGGCCACGGCCGGTCGACGCAGGTTTCCGACGGCCACGACATGGATCACTACGCGGCGGATGCGTTCGCGGTGGCCGAAGCGCTCGACCTGCGCAACGCGGTGCATATCGGTCACTCGACCGGCGGCGGCGAAGTCGCGCGCTACGTGGCCCGCCACGGCGAGCCGGCCGGACGCGTCGCGAAGGCGGTGCTGGTCAGCGCGGTGCCGCCGCTGATGCTGAAGACGGACGCGAATCCGGAAGGCCTGCCGCTTGAAGTCTTCGACGGCTTCCGCAAGGCGCTCGCCGACAATCGCGCGCAGTTCTTCCTGGACGTGCCGTCGGGCCCGTTCTACGGCTTCAACCGGCCGGGCGCGGTGGTGCACCAGGGCGTGATCCAGAACTGGTGGCGCCAGGGCATGATCGGCGGCGCGAAGGCGCACTACGAAGGCATCAAGGCGTTCTCGGAAACGGACCAGACCGAAGACCTGCGGTCGATCTCGGTGCCGACGCTCGTGCTGCACGGCGAAGACGACCAGATCGTGCCGATCGCGGACTCGGCGCTGAAGTCGGTCAAGCTGCTGAAGAACGGCACGCTGAAGACGTATCCCGGCTATTCGCACGGGATGCTGACGGTCAATGCCGACGTCCTGAACGCGGACCTGCTGGCCTTCATCCAGTCGTAACGCTATCGGCGCATGCCCGCTTTCGCGGGCTGCGCCGCGCCGGCCGCGTCGGCTCCGATTCGCTTCGGTCCTGTGCGTTGCGCGGCGCGAGGACACCGCGTCGCCTGGCCGCTCAGCCGCTCAGCCGGTGCGTCGGCGGCATTACGCGTGCAGCCGACGCACCG
The DNA here is from genome assembly GCF_053427845.1 of Burkholderia sp. AW49-1. Classification (NCBI taxonomy): domain Bacteria; kingdom Pseudomonadati; phylum Pseudomonadota; class Betaproteobacteria; order Burkholderiales; family Burkholderiaceae; genus Burkholderia; species Burkholderia sp. AW49-1. The sequence goes on from NZ_JBSAXF010000003.1 coordinate 14,332, forward strand.
CACGCGTCACACGTCACGCATCGTTTGCGGCGCTGTCGCCGACATCGCCTTCGATCGCGGCCAGCAGATCGTCGACGCCCACCATCAGCGCTCGAACCTGCCGCAGCGATTCGTACTGATGCAACACCGCGCGCCACGACGGCAGTTCCAGCAGCGCTTGCCATACGACGCCGAGGCCGTGCGGATCGGCATCCGCGTGCTGCGCCAGCGCGCTTGCGTATTCAAGGCTCGCCGGCGCCGACAGCAGCTGCATCCGGCTCGCGGCTCCAAGCAGGCGCGGCGCGGGATCTGCCGACGCATCGCAGCAGTACAGCACCTCGCGCTGCAGTGCCGCGCCGTCGATCGTCAGTGCGTGCAGCGACGCGCCATGCAGGCGTACCGCGCCTTCGCGCGTGTCGAACGCATAGACGGTGTCCGGATCGGCTTGCGCGAGCAGGCTCAGGCCGCGCAGCAGGCGCGGCAGATCGGTGGTCGCGGCATCCGCGGATGCTTTCGCTTCGACGAGAAACAGGACGTGCCACGCGGCAGACGGATCGTCGCCGCGCGCGCGCTCGAGCAGCACCGCATCCCATTCGGTTTTCGCGCGGTCGTGCTTGCCGGGTATCGAGGCCGGCACGCGCATCGACGTGACCACGCGATACGTGCGGTGCGCGTCGCTCGCATCGAGCTGCGCGGCCAGGGCGTCGAGCGCCTGCGCGGCCAGCGCTTCGACGGCCGCGCCCCGTTGTTGCGACGTGGCACCTTGCGCGACGGCGAGCGCACTGCCTTCGAGCGGCCCCTGGCGGCTCCACAGCGTGCGGTACCGCTGGACGTCCGGATCCGGCGACAGTGCATCGAGACGCTGCAGCCGGGCGAGCGCGGCGCTGTTCTTCAGTTTGACGATGTCCTGTTCGAACGCGGTGTCGGTCGCCATCTCCGGTTGTGCGAGCAGGTGCCGCAGCGCGGCATCGAGATCGTCCCACGATGCGCCGGCCGCGGCCGCGTGCAGCCGCGCGAGCGGCTCGCGTTGCCATGCCTGCGCACGCCGTTCGAGCCGGGCCGGATGGGCGATCGTGTTGACGGCCGAACGCAGCGTGCGCCGATCCTGTTCGGCATGTGCCGCGAGCGATGCGTATTCGCGCACGGCCGCGGCACCATGTCGAAGCACTGCGGCCTGGAATGCGGGGTCGCCGGATCGTGCGTCCATCGCGTCGCCGATCATTCGCGCGAGCGCGTCGATGAAGCGGCGTTGCAATGCCGGGTCGGGCACGAGGCCGTCGGCCTGCATCCGGCGCGCTTCCTCGATCACGACGGCGATGATGGCGGCCGGGCTCGCGGCGTCGGTCAGCGACGCTGCGCGCGCGAACGGCGGCAGCCGGTAGCGGCGATCGACGGTTCTCAGGACTTCGTCCAGCAGGGCAGGCAGCGGTGTCGGCGGCATGGCGAATGACGGGAGGGGCACGCGGTTCGCGCGTGACGGGCGATGTGCAACGGTATCACGCAGTGCCCGCATGCTGCATCGCGTGCAGCGCGTCGATCTGCTTGCGTGCGTTCGCCGCGTTGCCCGCCGCCGGACGTCAGGCCGTCAGCGTGACCGACAGGCTGCCGAGTTCGCCGAAGCGCACCGTCAGCGCATCGCCGAGCGGCACGTCGATCGCGCCCGCATACGAACCGGTCGTCACGATCTGGCCGGCACGCGCGCCGTCGCCGCGCGATGCGAGGAAATTGACCAGCCATACGAGCGGCTTGAGCGGATCGCCGTCCGGATGACGGCCGTCGATCGTGCGATTCAGCGCGCCCTCGAACGACAGCGCGAGCGTCTCGAGCGGCACGTTCAATCCGTCGGGCACGACGGGCCCCACGCACAATCCCTGGTTGAACTGCCCGTCGGCGAGCAGTTCGAATTTCGATGCGCGCGCGGGCTCCGCATAACGGCAACCCAGCACCTCGAGCACGATGCGCACTTCGCGGATCGCGCCGCGCACGTCGTTCTCGTCGTATGGCTGCGCGCGGGGGGGCAGGTCGCGATCGAGCACGAACGCGATCTCCGGCTCGATCCGCACGATCGGGCCGCCGACGACGCGATACGGCGCATCGGCTTCGCGGATCGTCGACGCGAAGATCGGCGCGACGATCACGCGGTCGGGCGGCGGCAGCGCGCATTTCCATCCGCCGATGGCTTCGCCGAGCAGATCGGCGACGCGATGCTGGATCGCCAGCGCGGTATCGACGTTCTCGGGGCGCAAGGCGTCGGGAAGCAGCGGGCCGGGCACGCCGGCATGGCGGGCGGCGACGAGATGCTGGGCGGCGCCGTCCACGCGTTCGGTAGTCGTTGTCATGTCGGTTGAGCGAGTTGAAAGTAAGCCGGCAAAAAAGGGCCGGACGAAGGTCGTAACGTCGATGATAGCGCCTTCGGCGGCATGGCTGCCCGGTTGCGCGGTGCGGCCGCGGGGACGGCGCGTCGATTTTTGCGCGTGGCGCTTTGCCGCACGCCGCGTTTTTCGTGGATGTTGATCGCCGTCAAGCTTCGAACCGGCCGTCCGCCGATGATGGGGACATGGCCGCGCGCGACCGCGCGCGGCAACTCACCCCAGCGAGGTTCGCATGTACAAGAAGATCATGGTGGCCGTCGACGGCAGCGCTTCGTCGAAACAGGCGCTTGCCGAGGCAGTGAAGGTGGCGCTGGCGGGCGACACGCACGTCAGCGTCGTATACGTGGTCGACAAGTCGGTGCTGTTCACGTACGCGGGTCGTTTCGATCCGCACGCGCTCATCGAGGAAATCCGCGACGACGGGCGCAAGGTGCTGCGTGAAGCCGAACAGGTGCTCGCGCGGGCCGGCGCGAAGGGCGAGGCGGAACTCGTCGAAACCGAGAGTATCGGCGAGGACGTCGCGGAGCGCCTGCAGCGTTACGTGAAGGAGCGCGGGATCGACCTCGCGGTGGTCGGCACGCACGGGCGGCGCGGCATCCGGCGCGTGCTGCTCGGGAGCGTCGCCGAGCGCTTCGTGCGTGGCTCGAAGTGCCCGGTGCTGCTGATTCGCGGCGACGATGCCGGCGAACCGGCTTCCGCCGCGGCAGCCTGACGCGGCGGGCGCGCGATGATACGCCGTCAATACCGGATCGTCGTCGCGGCGATCGCCGTGTTCGTGTCGCTCGCGGGGATGATGGCCGTGGTGACGGGGCTGCTGTTCGACGAAACGATCGCGCTGCGTGGCGGCGCGGTCGCATTGATCGTCGGCGTGGCCGGCTTTGTCATCATGCTCAACCCGGGGCCGAAGGGCGAGGGGTGACGCGCGGCACTTCCACGGTTTCATGCAGGACCGGCACCGCAACAGCACCGCCGGTCCGTCTTTCCGCCTCTCTCGGTCCGTCACGCCAGGCGCATTCGCGCAATCCCGCCCGACTGGCATCTCGTGGCCGGCAATCTCCCATCCCGCCGATTCCGCATCAGGCCGCACGCTTCGATTGAATGATTCGCGCGTGCGCGAGCGCGCTGCTTCTCATCTCATCGCGGCGGTCGAGTCCAGTCCTCGCAACTTTCCTTCGGCGACATGCCCGTATTGATCCGGCCTGGCACGGCAGCCGGTGGCGCGCATGCGGCTGCGACTCGTGCGTGATTGCATCGCGCCGCGAAAACGCGGGACGTCGTGACAATGCGGCTCCCGCGCATGAACGTGTGATCGAGCGCCTGCCTGCAACCCGTCAATCCCGATTCGAAGTCTTTCGTGACAAGAGCCGCGCGGCGATTCCGAATGGCGAACACCGGTCGATCCGACGCCACACGATGCCGGTCAATCCCGAACCTCGCTCCGGCCATGCGTGGCCGCGATGGGCGAACGCGTGACGCGACGGCGCCGGTAGCGCGCATGCCATTGACGCGCCTGCATCGGTCCCCATTTAACACCGATGCGTGCCGGGGCAACGATATCGTGATTTGTATCAAGCCGTGATATGTCGATCCGAAAGAGAATTCATTCGACCCGGACGCCAAGGGATGGAGGCGAACGCAACGAGCCGAATGCCGATCGTCCTTTACATCCGGGATATCACCTCCTTAAATATTCAGGGTCTGCCAAGAGACCGGAAAAAACGAGATCCCCATGAGCCATTTCCTGGACAGATTGCGTTATTTCTCCACCACCAGGCCAACATTCTCCGACGGACACGGTGCCGTCACGGACGAGGACCGCAAATGGGAAGACGGCTATCGGCTGCGCTGGCAGCACGACAAGATCGTCCGTTCGACCCACGGGGTGAACTGCACGGGGTCGTGCTCATGGAAGGTCTACGTGAAAGGCGGGATCGTCACCTGGGAAACCCAGCAGACTGACTACCCGCGCACGCGCCCCGACATGCCGAACCACGAACCGCGTGGCTGCTCGCGCGGCGCTTCGTACTCCTGGTATCTATATAGTGCGAACCGTCTCAAGCATCCGATGGTGCGCAGCGCGCTGGTGAAGCTGTGGCGCGAACGCCGCCGCACGCTCGCGCCGGTCGACGCATGGCGCTCGATCGTCGAGGACGACGACGCGCGGCGCTCGTACCAGAGCCGGCGCGGGCTCGGCGGCTTCGTGCGCGCGAGCTGGGACGAGGTCAACGAGATCGTTGCGGCCGCAAACGTTTACACGGTCGAGCGGCACGGCCCCGATCGCGTGGTCGGCTTCTCGCCGATCCCGGCGATGTCGATGGTGTCGTATGCGGCAGGTTCGCGCTACCTGTCGCTGATCGGCGGCGTGTGCCTGAGCTTCTACGACTGGTATTGCGACCTGCCGCCCGCGTCGCCGCAGACCTGGGGCGAGCAGACCGACGTGCCGGAATCGGCTGACTGGTACAACTCGACGTTCATCATGATGTGGGGCTCCAACGTCCCGCAGACCCGCACGCCCGACGCGCACTTCCTCGTCGAGGCGCGCTATCGCGGCACCAAGGTCGTGTCGGTGTTCCCCGATTACTCGGAAGGCGCGAAGTTCGGCGATCTGTGGCTGCATCCGAAGCAGGGCACCGACGCGGCGCTCGCGCTCGCGATGGGTCACGTGATCCTGAAGGAGTTCCACCTCGCGGGCAAGAGCGACTATTTCATCGACTACTGCAAGCGCTATACCGACATGCCTGCGCTCGTGCGCCTGGTGCCGCACGGCGACGGCTACGTGCCCGAGCGCCTCGTGCGCGCATCCGATTTCGACGATGCGCTCGACGAGGCCGCGCACCCGGAGTGGAAGACCGTAATGATCGACGACGCGACCGGTGAATTCGTCGTGCCGGTAGGCTCGATCGGCTTCCGCTGGGGGCAGCAGGCCAAGGACGGATCGAACGACAAGGGCAAGTGGAACTTGCGCGGCGAGACGTCGAAGGGCGCGGCGCTGTCGCCGCGGCTGTCCTGCACGGCCGAACACGACGATGTGGTCGACGTGCTGTTTCCGTATTTCGGCAACCAGCCGCACGCGCATTTCAACTCGACGCAGCACGGCTCCGAGCTGTCGCGCCGGATCGGCGTGCGACGCGTCGCGACGCGCGACGGCGAGATGCTGGTCGCGACCGTCTACGATCTGTTCGTCGCGAACTACGGGCTCGACCAGGGACTGGGCGGGCGCGACGTGGCCGCGAGCTACGACGACGATCTTCCGTATACGCCGGCGTGGCAGGAAACGATCACGGGCGTGAAGCGCGCGGATGTGATCTCGGTTGCGCGGCAGTTCGCGGAGAACGCGCACAAGACGCAAGGCAAGTCGATGGTGATCATCGGCGCGGGGATCAACCACTGGTTCCACATGGACATGTCGTACCGCGCGATCATCAACATGCTGATCATGTGCGGCTGCGTCGGCAAGCCGGGCGGCGGCTGGTCGCATTACGTGGGCCAGGAGAAGCTGCGTCCGCAGACGGGCTGGACCGCGCTCGCATTCGCGCTCGACTGGAACCGGCCGCCACGCCACATGAACGCGACGTCGTTCTTCTACGCGCACACCGACCAGTGGCGCTACGACACGATGGACCCGGGCGCGCTGCTGTCACCGCTCGCGGACAAGACGCAGTTCCACGGTTCGCCGATCGACTACAACGTGCGCGCCGAACGGATGGGCTGGCTGCCGTCCGCGCCGCAACTCGCGGTCAATCCGCTGAAGGTCGGCGCAAGTCTCGGCGACCCGGCGCAGGCGGGCGCCGATGTCGCGCGGCAACTGAAGGCCGGCATGCTGCGGATGGCGTGCGAGGACCCGGATTCCCCCGACAACTTCCCGCGCAATCTGTTCGTGTGGCGTTCGAACCTGCTCGGTTCGTCGGGCAAGGGTCACGAGTATTTCCTGAAGCACCTGCTCGGCACGACCAACGGCGTGCAGGGCGACGACCTCGGCACGACGGGCGGCGCGCGCCCCGAGGAAGTGAAGTGGCACGACGAAGCGCCGCGCGGCAAGCTCGACCTGCTCGTCACGCTCGACTTCCGGATGTCGACCACCTGCATGTATTCGGACGTCGTGCTGCCGACCGCGACATGGTACGAGAAGGACGACATGAACACGTCCGACATGCACCCGTTCATCCATCCGCTGTCGGCGGCGGTCGATCCCGCGTGGGAATCGAAGAGCGACTGGGAGATCTTCAAGGGGATCGCGAAGCGCTTCTCCGAACTGTGCGACGGGCATCTCGGCGTCGAACGCGACGTCGTGCTCGCACCGATTGCGCACGATACGCCGGGCGAACTCGCGCAGCCGTTCGACGTGCAGGACTGGAAGCGCGGCGAATGCGAGCCGGTGCCGGGCCGCACGATGCCGGCGGTGATCGCCGTCGAGCGCGATTATCCGAACACCTATGCACGCTTCACGTCGCTCGGCCCGTTGATGGACAAGCTCGGCAACGCGGGCAAGGGCATTGGCTGGGACACGAAGGACGAAGTGAAACTGCTCGGCCGGCTCAACTATCAGGTTGCCGGCGGCGCCACGCAGGGGCGCCCGCGCATCGACACCGCGCTCGACGCAGCCGAGGTGATTCTCGCGCTCGCGCCGGAAACCAACGGCGAAGTCGCGGTGAAGGCATGGCGCGCGCTGTCGGGCATCACCGGCATCGACCACACGCACCTGGCCGCCGCGCGCGAGGACGAGAAGATCCGCTTCCGCGACATCCAGGCGCAGCCGCGCAAGATCATCTCGTCGCCGACGTGGAGCGGGATCGAATCCGAGCATGTGTCATACAACGCCGGTTACGTGAACGTGCACGAGCTGGTGCCGTGGCGCACGCTGACGGGCCGTCAGCAGCTTTACCAGGATCATGCGTGGATGCGTGCGTTCGGCGAGTCGCTGTGCGTGTACAAGCCGCCGATCGACACGGGGAGCTATGCGCACATGGTCGGCAAGCGCTCGAATGGCAACCCCGAGCGCGTGCTGAACTTCCTGACGCCGCACCAGAAGTGGGGGATCCACAGCACGTATACCGACAGCCTGCTGATGCTGACGCTGTCGCGCGGTGGCCCGATCGTGTGGATGTCGGAGGACGACGCGAAGGCGATCGGCGCGGTCGATAACGACTGGATCGAGTGCTACAACTCGAATGGCGCGTTGTGCGCGCGGGCGGTCGTGAGCCAGCGGATTCCGTCCGGGATGGTGATGATGTACCACGCGCAGGAAAAGATCGTGAACACGCCGGGCTCGGAGATCACCGGCACACGCGGGGGCATCCACAACTCGGTCACGCGCATCGCGCTGAAGCCGACTCACATGATCGGCGGCTACGCGCAGTTGTCGTACGGCTTCAACTATTACGGCACGGTTGGCTCGAATCGCGACGAGTTCCTGATCGTGCGCAGGATGAGCAAGATCGACTGGCTCGACGGCGAGGAAACCGCGGTCGACCCGACAACACAGGTCGTACGGGATGGAGAAACGTCATGAAGGTACGCGCACAGATCGCGATGGTGCTGAACCTCGACAAATGCATCGGGTGCCATACCTGCTCGGTGACCTGCAAGAACGTGTGGACCAGCCGCGAAGGGATGGAGTACGCGTGGTTCAACAACGTCGAGACGAAGCCGGGCATCGGCTATCCGAAGGACTGGGAGAATCAGGAGCGCTGGCGCGGCGGCTGGCAGCGCCGTGCGGACGGCAGGATCGAGCCGCGTCTGGGCGGCAAGTGGCGGCTGCTCGCGCAGATTTTCGCGAACCCGCACCTGCCCGAGATCGACGATTACTACGAGCCGTTCACGTTCGACTACGGCCATCTTCAGGAGGCGGGCAACACGCGCGCGATGCCGGTCGCGCGACCGCGTTCGCTGATCAGCGGCCAGCGGCTCGAGAAGATCGAGTGGGGCCCGAACTGGGAGGAAATCCTCGGCGGCGAGTTCGAGAAGCGCGCGAAGGACTACAACTTCGAGGCGGTGCAGAAGGAGATCTACGGGCAGTTCGAGAACACCTTCATGATGTACCTGCCGCGCCTTTGCGAGCACTGCCTGAATCCGGCGTGCGTCGCGGCGTGTCCGTCGGGCTCGATCTACAAGCGCGAGGAAGACGGCATCGTGCTGATCGACCAGGACAAGTGCCGCGGCTGGCGCATGTGCGTGTCGGGCTGTCCGTACAAGAAGATCTACTACAACTGGCAGAGCGGCAAGGCCGAGAAGTGCATCTTCTGCTATCCGCGCATCGAGGCCGGCCAGCCGACCGTGTGTTCGGAAACCTGCGTGGGCCGCATCCGCTACCTCGGCGTGCTGCTGTATGACGCCGACAGGATCAGCGAAGCCGCGAGCGCGGAGAACGAGAAGGACCTGTATGAAGCGCAGCTGTCGCTGTTCCTCGATCCGGAGGACCCGGCCGTGATCGCGCAGGCCGAGCGCGACGGCGTGCCGGCCGCGTGGCTCGACGCCGCGCGCCGCTCGCCGACCTACAAGATGGCGATCGACTGGAAGATCGCGTTCCCGCTGCATCCGGAATACCGGACGTTGCCGATGGTCTGGTACGTGCCGCCGCTGTCGCCGATCAACTCGGCCGCGAACAGCGGCGCGCTCGGGATGAACGGCTACCTGCCGGACGTCGAATCGCTGCGCATTCCGCTGCGCTATCTGGCGAACCTGCTGACGGCCGGCGACGAGGCGCCCGTGAAGCTCGCGCTCGAACGGCTGCTCGCGATGCGTGCGTTCATGCGCGCGCGTCACGTCGACGGCATCGATGCGCGCGGGGTGCTCGACCAGGTCGGTCTGTCGCTCGCGCAGGTCGAGGAGATGTACCGCTATCTCGCGATCGCGAATTACGAGGATCGCTTCGTGATCCCGACGACGCACCGCGAGTATGCGGAGAATGCATACGACCTGCGCGCGTCGTGCGGCTTCTCGTTCGGCAACGGCTGTTCCGACGGCCGTTCGGAGGGCAGCCTGTTCAGTCCGAAGAAGGGCACGAAAACCATCCCGATTCACGAGGCGTCCCGATGAGCACCGCATCCGATCCGACCTATGCAGCGTTCGCGGCGCTGCTCGACTATCCCGACGAAGCGCTCATCGACGTGCTCGATTCGATCGAAGCTCACCTGCGCGAAAACGTGCGCGTGCCGAAGGCGGTGCGCGCAGGCCTCGACCGCTTCTTCGCCTACGTGCGCGAGCGTGATCTGCTGACGCTGCAGGAGAACTACGTCGCCCTGTTCGATCGCGGCCGCGCGACGTCGCTGCACCTGTTCGAGCACGTGCACGGCGAATCGCGCGACCGCGGGCAGGCGATGGTCGACCTGCTGCAGATGTACGACCGGCATGGGCTCACGTTGAATCCGGGCGAGTTGCCCGACTACCTGCCCGTGTTCCTCGAATATCTGTCGCGGCTGCCGGCGGCCGATGCGCGCAATCTGCTCGGCGAGACCGGCGAAATCCTGCGTGCGCTGGCCGGCCAGCTCGCGCAGCGCGGCAGCCATTACAGCTTCGTCGTCGGCGCGCTGCTGCCGATGGCCGGCCTCGCGCCGGTCGACGCACCCGCGGCCGCGGACGACGACGTCGCCGGCGAACGGCCGAGTGCCGACGATTACCGCGCGCTCGACGCGTCGTATGCGGACGAGGCGGTGCGCTTCGTCGGTGCGGCGACACCAGCCGAGCAGACGGTGCGGTTCCACGACAAGCGGCCGGCCCGCGGCGCGTAAGCGCGGGCCCAACTGGGGAAAGACATGAACGCTTATTTGCATCAGTTCCTGTTCGGGATCTATCCGTACATCTGTCTCGCGGTGCTGCTCGTCGGCAGCCTGATCCGCTTCGACCGCGAGCAGTACACCTGGAAGAGCGATTCGTCGCAGCTGCTGCGCCACGGGATGCTGCGGCTCGGCAGCAACCTGTTCCACTGGGGCGTGCTGGTCGTCGTGCTCGGGCACTTCGGCGGCTTCCTCGCGCCGCACTGGCTCGTGTCGCCATTCCTGTCGGCGTCCGGGCACCAGCTCGTGGCGATGGTGGCGGGCGGTGCGGCCGGGGTCGCGGCGATCGTCGGGCTGACGATCCTGATCTGGCGACGCCTCGGCGACCCGCGCATCCGCAAGAACAGCCGCAAGTCCGACATCCTGATCGTGCTGATGCTGTGGGTGCAGCTCGCGCTCGGGCTCGGCACCGTCGTGCTGTCGACGCGCCACATGGACGGCGTGATGTTCGAGCAGCTCACCGACTACGTGAAGGGCGTCGTCACGTTCCGGCCGGACATCGCGAGTCTGCTGGCCGGCGTGCCGCTGACGTACCGGCTGCATATCCTGCTGGGCTTCACGATCTTCCTCGTGTCGCCGTTCACGCGGATGGTGCACATCTGGAGCGGCATCGCGTCGGTCGCGTACCTGATCCGTCCGTACCAGCTCGTGCGCAAGCGCTGAGGAGGCCATATGAACGATGTTCTCTCCGAAATCGCGAGCGCGCCGCTGACGATCAACGGCATTGCGATCGACGATGCGGCCATCGCGGCCGAGGCCGAGCATCACGGCGACGCGCCCGATCCGCTCGACGCGGCACGGCATGCGCTCGCGGTGCGCGAATTGCTGCGGCAGCGCGCGGTGTCGCTCGCGCTGATCGACGAAGGCGCGCCGCTCGACGACACAGCGGTCGACGCATTGCTCGAACGCGAGCTGACGCACGTGCCCGAACCGGATCGCGCCGATTGCGAGCGCTACTACGCGCAGTATCCGGCGCGCTTTCGCCGCAACGACATCGTGTATGCGAGCCACGTGCTGTTCGCGGTGACCGACCGCGTGCCGCTCGCGCCGCTGAGGCAGCGCGCGGAACGTGCGCTCGCCGACGTGGTGGCCGCGCCCGACACGTTCGAAGCGGTCGCGCGCGCATCGTCGAATTGTCCGTCGGCACAAGTCGGCGGCAGCCTCGGGCAGCTCCTGCGCGGCGACACCGTGCCGGAATTCGAGGCCGCGCTGTTCGACACGGACGGGCTCGGCGTGCTGCCGAAACTCGTCAATACCCGCTTCGGCTTCCACATCGTGCGCATCGAGCGCCGCGTGCCGGGCGACGTGGTGCCGTTCGACGAGGCCGCCGGCCAGATCGCCGCGTACCTGTCGGAACGCGTGCGGCAGCGGGCGATGCGGCAGTACGTGGCGATACTCGCGGGCAGCGCGCGGGTCGAAGGCGTGACTTTCGACGGCGCGAACGGGCCGCTCGTCCAATGAAACGAGGTTTTGCGTATGGCAACTCAACAAGGTAACTTCCGCCTGTCCGCGGACACGCAGGCCATCCCGCTGCGCGCGTGGTCGGTGCTGGCCGCGAGCACGCTCGCGTTCATGGTGTGTTTCGTCGTGTGGATGATGTTCGGCGTGCTCGGCGTGCAGCTGCGCACCGATCTTGGCCTGAACAGCACGGAATTCGGGCTGCTCACGTCGACGCCCGTGCTGACCGGCGCGCTGATGCGCCTGCCGCTCGGAACGTGGACCGACCGCTTCGGCGGCCGCATCGTGATGACGGTGCTGCTCGTCGTGTGCGCGATTCCCGTCTACATCGTCAGCTACGCGACGCAGCTCTGGCAGTTCCTCGTGATCGGGCTGTTCCTCGGCTGTGTCGGCGCGTCGTTCGCGGTCGGCACACCGTACGTCGCGCGCTTCTTCCCGCCGAAGCGGCGCGGGCTCGCGATGGGCGTGTTCGGTGCGGGCACGTGCGGCGCGGCAGTCAATCTGTTCGTCACTCCGCTGCTGCTGTCCGCGTATGGCTGGCGTTTCGTGCCGCGCGTCTACGCGGTTGCATTGCTCGTCACGGCCGCGATCTTCTGGGTCGCGTCGGCGCCCGATCCGGGGGCGGGCAAACGGGGCGGATCGATGCTCGACGCGTTCAAGGTGCTGCGCGATCCGCGCGTGTGGCGGCTCTGCCAGTACTACTCGATCACGTTCGGCGGCTTCACCGCCCTGTCGCTGTGGATCCCGCAGTACCTGAAGAGCGAATACGGGATGTCGCTCGTGATGGCCTCCGCGTTCGCGGCCGGCTTCTCGCTGCCGGGCTCCGTGCTGCGCGCGCTCGGCGGCGCGCTGTCCGACCGCTTCGGCGCGCATGCGGTCACCTGGTGGGGGCTGTGGGTCGCGTGGATCTGCCTGTTCCTGCTGTCGTATCCGGCGACCGACTTCGTGATTCACACGATCGACGGCACCGCGTCGCTGAATCTGTCGATGCCGGTGGCCGGCTTCGTCGCGCTGACCTTCGTGCTCGGTGCCGTGTTCGCGTTCGGGATGGCGTCGACGTTCAAGTACGTCGCCGACGATTTCCCGGACAACATGGGCGTCGTCACGGGCATCGTCGGCCTCGCGGGCGGGCTCGGCGGCTTCCTGCTGCCGATCCTGTTCGGCCTGCTGCTCGACCTGCTGCGCGTGCGCACGACCTGCTTCATGTTCCTTTACGGGATCGTGTGGGTGTCGCTGATCCTGATCTATCTGTCCGAGGTGCGGCGCACGCCTGTGACGGGCTGAGCGTTCGTGCGCGATGCCGGCAGCCGCCGGCGTCGCGCACGCATCTTGCAGCACGTCGGGCGTTTTCGAGCGTCCGCAGTTCTGTCAAACTGGCGCCCATGACACCGCGCCTCGCCTTATCGCCTTCCTCCGATTCCACACCCGCACCAGCGGGCTTCCCCGACGCCGACGAACTGGCCGCGCTGCGTGCGTGGTACGCGGGCATGACCGTGCGTCAGGCGGTCGAACGCTATCTGCCCGACCGGCTCGGTGAACGGCGGTCGGCGCGCGGCGTGATCGGCGGGATTCGTCGCCGCCTCGTGCGCGTCGCGCGGCAGGTCGGGCGGCCCGATCTCGCCGGGCAGCTCGCGCATGCCGACAGCGCGCGCGTCCAGATGGCGAAGGCCGCGACCGATGCGATCGGCATGTTGCGCCATGCGCGTGCGCCGGTGCCGCAGATCAGCGATGACATCGGCTTGTGGCTGCCCGCACGCGCGGTCGTCGCGCTGCGCGCGCACGGGATCGCGACGCTGGCCGACCTGACCGTGCGGATTCCGCGGCGGCGTCAGTGGTGGCGCGCAATAGCGGGGCTCGGCATGGCGAGCGCGCGGCACATCGAGGCGTTCTTTTCCGCGCATCCCGACCTGACCGAGCGGGCGCGCGCGCTGATCGCGGCGACGCCGCGCAGCGCCATCGTGCCGTGGGAGCAACTGAAGCTGCCGCACGAAGTCGACGGTTCGGCCGGCACGTTCCGCGCGCCGCGTGCGACCAGCACGCTCGACGCGGACAACGATTACGCGGCCGTGCACGCTTGGCTGTCGCTGCACGAATCGGCCGCGACGCGCCGCGCGTACCGGAAAGAGGCCGAGCGCTTGATCCTGTGGGCGATCGTCGAGCGCGGGCGTGCGCTGTCGTCGCTGACCACCGAGGATGCGGTCGCGTATCGCGCGTTCCTGCGAAACCCCACGCCGCACGAACGCTGGATCGGCCCGGTGCGGCCGCGCGGCGCGCCGGACTGGCGGCCGTTTTCGGGCGGATTGTCCGCGCGTTCGGCCGCGTACACGCTGTCGGTCCTCGGCGCGCTGTTCCGCTGGCTGATCGAGCAGCGCTATCTGCTCGCGAATCCGTTCGCTGGCGTCAAGGTGCGCGATACGCGCGGCGCGAATGCGCTGGACACGTCGCATGCGTTCACGGAAGGTGAGTGGCTGCTCGTGCGCACGATCGCGGACGGGCTCGAGTTTCGCAAGGGCAAGCCGGCCGGTGCACCGCAGTCCGGCTGGACCCCAGCCGCCGCGCAACGGCTGCGTTTCATCCTCGATTTCGGCTATGCGACCGGGCTGCGTGCGAGCGAACTGGTCGGCGCGACGCTCGGCGACATCGAAACGGATGGGCACGGCGATGCGTGGCTGAAGGTGATCGGCAAGGGCAGCAAGGCCGCGCGCGTCGCGCTGCCGCCGCTCGCGCGCACGGCGCTCGATCGTCATCTGGTCGCGCGGCGGCTGCCGGTGACGCCGGTGCGCTGGCGGCCGGATACGCCGCTGATTCCGAGCCTGGCGGAAGACGGGGCGGCCGGGATCACGAGCGTGCGGCTGTGGAAGGTGATGCAGCGTTTCTTCACGCAGACGGCCGCGCTCGTCGATGACGACAACCCCGCGCTCGCGCAGAAGCTGCGCCAGGCGAGCCCGCACTGGATGCGTCATACGCATGCGACGCACGCGCTCGCGCGCGGCGCGGAGCTGACGACGGTGCGCGACAACCTGCGGCATGCGTCGATCTCGACGACGTCGATTTATCTGCACGGTGACGATGCGAAGCGGGCGCGGCAGATGTCGAGTGCGTTTTCGGCTGACAAATGAGCAGGGCGCACGCGTGATCCCACGAGATTCGAACGGAACGGCACCGCGTCGGTGACGGTCAGAAGGGTTATTCGGTAATGGAGCGGATGGATGGCATCGAGTCAGGGAACCGTCGATTTCGTCGTCGAGCAGATGGTTGCGGCGGGCACCGTGTCGGCGCGCAAGATGTTCGGCGAATACGGCATCTACTGCGACGGCAAGATGGTCGCGCTGGTGTGCGACGACCGGTTGTTCGTCAAGCCGACGCCTGACGGGCGTGCGTTTCTCGGCACCTGCGACGAAGCGCCACCGTATCCGACGGCGAAGCCGCATCTCGTCATCGGAGGCGAGCGCTGGGACGACCGTGAATGGCTGTCGGCGCTGATCCGGATCACTGCTGCGCAGCTTCCGGTGCCTGTGAAGCGCGGTCGATAGCGGTCGGCGTATTCTGTGAACCATGTGCGCGACCACCGCGCCCCCCGCTGGAGCACAAGAATGGAGACATCCCAACATCCGCCAGCACCGCGCTACGCGCGCCGCGCATGGCACGCGCTCGTCGCGGCCCTGTGCGTCGGCTGGAGCGTGCTGTCGTTCGGCGCGGACGGCGCGGCGGCGCTGCTCGACCGCTATCACAGCCTCGGCGAGCAACTGAAGAACAATCCGTTCCACCGCCCGCTGTACCTCGAATCGTCCGAGGCGTCTTCATCGCTGAAGGGCGACATCTATGCCGTCGTCGACTATCCGTTTTCCGTCGTGAACGGCAAGCTCAACGATCCCGCGCAGGGCCCCGCGAACTGGTGCGCGGTGCTGATCCTGCACCTGAACACGAAGTACTGTCACGCGTCGACCGGCAGCGACGGCCCCGTGCTCGACGTGAACCTCGGCCGCAAGATCGAGCAGAAGCTGTCGGATACCTATCGCGTGCAGTTCCGCTACCGCGTGGCCGCCGCGACGCCCGACTATTTCCAGGTCGACCTGACCGCCGACAGCGGCCCGATGGGCACGAAGGACTACCGGATCGCGCTGGAGGCCGTGCCGGTCGGCGCATCGCGCACGTTCCTGCACCTGACGTATTCGTACGGCTTCGGCGCCGTCGGCCGCATGGCGATGAAGACGTACCTCGCGACGGTCGGCAGCGACAAGGTCGGGTTCACGGCAGCCAGCGGCGCATCGGCGGCGCAGCCGCAGTACATCGGCGGCGTGCGCGGATTGCTGGAGCGCAACACGATGCGCTACTACCTCGCGATCGACACGTATCTCGCGACGCTCGACAAGCCGCTCGACCAGCGTCTTGCGCGCTGGTTCGACGCGACCGAGCAGTATCCGAAGCAACTGCACGAAGTCGAGCGCGGCGCGTATCTGCAGATGAAGGCGCAGGAGGTGCAGCGGCAGCAGGCGGCGCGATGACGCTGCCCGCTGCCGGGCTGCCCGGCGTCGATCAGTTCGACGCGCCGCCAACCGTGCGAATGCTGTGCCACTGCCCCTGTTCGACGCGGAACAGCGTGTAGGGCGGCTTGATCAGGTCGCCGCGCTCGTCGAACGAGATCTTCCCCGTCACGCCCGTGACCGACACGCCCGGCAGGCTCGCGACGATCTTGCCGCGGTCGACCGAATCGGCCTTGCGGACCGCCGCGATCATCGCGAGCGCCGCGTCGTACGCGAACGGCGCATACAGCTCGACGTCCTGGTTGAAACGCGCCTTGTAGCGCTGCGCGAACGCGATGGCGGACGGCAGCTTGTCGAGCGCCGGGCCCGGCTCGAGATCCTGCGTGCCTTCGCCCGCGTTGCCGGCGATCTTCAGGAATGCATTGCTTTTCAACGCGCCGGCGCCGAACAGCTGCGCGCGGATGCCGAGCGAGCGCATCTGCTTGACGAGCATCGCACCCTGTTCGTCGAGGCCGCCGAAGAACAGCAGGTCGACGTTGTTGCTCTTCATCGTCGTCAGGATGCCGCGGAAATCGACGGCCTTGTCGTTCGTGTATTCGCGGCCGACGATGCTGCCGTGTGCGTCCTTCACGCCTTTCTCGAAAGCGTCGGCAAGCCCCTGTCCGAATGCGGTGCGGTCGTCGATGATGCCGATCCGCTTCGCCTTCAGCTGCTCGACCGCGAAGCGGCCGGCGACCACGCCGCCGACACCGTCGTGCCCCATCGTGCGGAACACGTTCTTGAAGCCTTGCATCGTCAATTGCGGATTGGTCGAGCCGGGCGTGATCATCGCGACGTTCGCCTGCTTGTAGACGGCCGACGCGGGGATGCTGCAGCCCGAGTTGTAGTGGCCGATCACGCCGACCACGCCGTCGTCGACGAGCTTCTGCCCGACCTGGATCGCGATGCGCGGGTCGGCCTGGTCGTCCTGCACGTCGAGTACGAAACGCACGGGCTTGCCGCCGATGGTCGGATGTTTCGCGTTCTCCTCGTCGAGCGCGAGCTGCGCGCCGTATTGAAGATCCTTGCCGACGCGGGCGACCGGCCCCGTCAGCGGGCCGGCGAAGCCGATCTTGACGGTTTCCGGGTCCGCGCCGTATGCGGAAGCGGCCGTGCCGAGCGAACAGACGGCCAGCCATGCCAGCCAGTTACGACGATTCATGATGCCTCCTTGCAGTGGTGGAAATCGTGGCGCGCGTCAGAATCGCGCGGCCCGGTATGGCGTGAGATCCAGCGGCGGCGCGCGTCGCGCGACGAGATCGGCGACGATCCGCCCGGTGATGCCGGCGAGCGTGACGCCGAGATGCTGGTGGCCGAATGCGTGGATCACGTGCTCGCTGCGCCGTGCGCGGCCGATCACCGGCACGCCGTCCGGCAGCGTGGGCCGAAAGCCGAGCCAGCTGCGCGTCGGTGCGCCGAGCGAAGGCAGCGCTTCGCGTGCGGAACGCGTGAGCAGCGCGACGAGCGAGCGGTTCATGCCGGCGTCGAAGCCGCCGAGTTCGACGGTGCCGGCCGCGCGCAATCCTTCGTCGAGCGGCGTCATGTAGAACCCGCGCTCAGCCCAGCCGACCGGCCGCGTGACGATCTGCTCATGCGCGGCGAACTGCACGTGATAGCCGCGCTCGGTATCGAGCGGCACGGTGTCGCCGCACGCGGCGGCGAATGCGCGCGAGCGGGCGCCAGCGGCAATCACCACATGATCGAAGGGACGCACCGCACCGCCCGCATGAAGGTTCGCGCCGTCGCCGACGGGCTCGATCCGGTCGACCTGCGTGCGTTCGAGCGTCGCGCCGCCGGTTGCCAGATGCGCGAACAGTTCGCCGAGAAACCCGCACGGATCCGAGAAATGCCAGCTGCCGTGGAACAGCACGCCGCGCGTGAAGATCGGCGCGAGCGCGGGCTCGAGCCGGCGGATCGCGTCCGCGTCGAGCGTGTCGAACGGCACGCCGAGCCGGCGCCGCAGTGCGAGCGACGGCTGCGCCGCGTCGAACGACGCCTGCCGTGCATACAGGTACAGGCATTCGCGCGGCCGCACGAATGCCGCGAGCCGCGTGGAAGCGAGCAGCGGCGCATAGCCGTCGGCGGCGCGCGACAGCAGCGCGGCCAGCGCGCCAGCGCTGCGCGCGTGGTGCGTCGGCGTCGACGCGACGAGGAATCGCGCGAGCCACGGCGCGCCGCGCAGCAGATACGGCCAGCGGATGCGCAGCGGGCTGTCGGCGGCGAACAGGAAGTGCGGCATGTCGCGGAACACGGACGGACCGTTCACCGGCACGCAGCCATACGGCGCGAACGTCGCGGCGTTGCCGAACGACGCGCCGTGGCCAACGCCGGCCGGATCGAACAGCGTGACGCGGTGCCCGTCGCGCTGCAGCCATGCCGCCGCGCCGAGCCCGATGAAGCCTGCACCCACGATGGCGATGTTCGCCATGACGCCTCTCCTTCACCGCACCTGATTCACACAAAGATGGGATCAAGAATCACACAGTAAATTTTTGTGTGCAATCAAAAATAGATTGTGTGGTGTTAGCGTTTACCCGATTTCAACTGACTGATTCGACTCACCTGTCGGCAGATGGTTGACCTGAAGGGGATGTCATATACAATCGCTGGACGGATTTAGACGGCAGACAAACGCTTTTTGTGTGGATGTGGACGATACATGGCAGCAGACAAACTTTCCGGAGCGCGCGACGACGATGCGCCGGCGCAGGCAAAGCGGCCGACCTATGTCGAGGTATCGAGTTCGATCGAGGCGGAAATCCGCAACGGCATGTACCCGCCAGGCAGCCGTCTGCCGCCGCAGCGCCAGCTCGCGACCGAGCTCGGCATCAACGTGTCGACCGTGTCGCGTGCCTACAAGGAACTGCAGCTGCGTGGCCTCGTGATCGGCAGCAAGCGGCGCGGTTCGCTCGTCACCGGCGGCGCGATGCCGAGCATCGAGCCGGCCCGTGCGTCGCTCGCGGCGGGCAGCGGGGTGATCGACCTGACGGTGAACCGGCCGGCGACCGGCGAATTCCTGGCGAGTCTCGCGCAGACGTTCGGCACCTTGGCGGCCGATCCGCGTTTCGCGTCGCTGCAGGAATACCAGCCGCCGCAAGGCCCCGACTGGGCGCGCGCCGCGGGCGCCCAGTGGCTTGCCGCGCCGGGCTTCACGCCGTCGCGTGACCAGGTGGTCGTGACGAGCGGCGCGCAGCATGGGCTCTACGCGGTGCTGAACAGCCTGATCGGCACCGACGGCGTGATCGTCGCCGACCGGCTCACGTATTACGGGCTGAAGGCGCTCGCGCCGGTGTTCCAGTTCGAGATCGTCAGCGCGCCGGCCGACGACGACGGCCTGCTGCCCGACGAGATCGAGCGAATCTGCCAGCGCATGCCCGTCAAGGCGATCTTCGTCGTACCGAACCTGCAGAACCCGACCGTGACGACGATGAGCCTCGCGCGCCGCATGGCGCTCGTCGACGTCGCGCGCCGCCATCACGTGACGATCATCGAGGACGACGTGTACGGGCCGCTCGTGCGCGACCGGCTGCCGGCGATCGCGGGGCTGTGTCCCGAGCTCACGTTCCATATCGGCGCGACATCGAAGATCCTCGCGCCCGGGCTGCGCCTCGGTTACCTGAGTTGCCCGCGCGACAGCGTCGCGCTGTGCGCGGAAGCGGTGCGCACCACAGCATGGATGCCCGCGCCGACGTCGATGCTGATCGCAACGGTGTGGATCGAGAACGGCACGGCCGAGCGGATCATGAGCGCGCAATTGGCGGAGATCCGCGCGCGCGTCGATCTGGCGCGGGAGCTGTTGCCGGCCGGTCAGCTGAAGTCTGATCCCGCGTGCATGTTCGTGTGGCTGCGGCTGCCGCCGCCGTGGCGTGCCGACGACTTCGCCGCGAACGCGAAGGCGCGTGGCGTGATCGTGATGCCGTCGTCGACGTTCGCGGTCGATCGCGCGGAAATCGAGCACGGCGTGCGCATCAACCTGGCGTGCCCGGCGACGCGCGACGAACTCGTGAACGGGCTGCGGATTCTGGCCGGCACGCTGAAGGACCGGCCGCGCGCGCTGTTCGGGTCGATCTGACGCGCGCCGCTTGCGCCGGCAACCCTTGCGGCAGCGCTTCGTCCACGGTCGCCACGGCGCCGCGCGCAGCGGCGAAAGCTGCCGGCTCGCTCCCCGTATCGGGCAGACGGGCGTCGATGCTCGCACCGGGCACAGGCGAACAGCCGCCGCGCGTCGCTCCACCGGACAGCGTCCGCATTTCGCCCCCAGCCCTTCATCGGTCGACTCGCTGACGCCCGTGCGGCACGCCCCGTCACTCTGGTGTCATGTTCCTGGCGGTGCAGCGCGGGCCGCCTCGCCCTTTTCCTGTCAGGCCGGCCGGGTATGACCAGCCAGCGCCGACAGCGCTGCGCGTCACGTCGTCCTGCTCTCCGATCGCCGCTCCCCACACCAAATTCGTAAGACGTACAGTTCGCCCGAAGTCGCGAATTCGCGCCGAACTGTACTCTTATGTGCGTATCCGATGTGTGTACTCCGTATCAACTGTTCTGCTCTTACGATTCCATCATCAAGTGCACAGTGTCGCAGGCCCAGAGATCACGGGCCTGACAGCGCATCTTCAAAAGCGAGCCACGGCGATGGAAAAGGCAAAACCGGAGGGAACAATCAGGCATCACGACAGCCCGGTCGGCGGGCGGCACATGCGCGGATCGGGCGTGCGCGGGGCGGCGGCGCGCAGGCGCAGGCCGGCGGGGAGCACGCGATGAAGCTCTACGAAAAACTCGCGGACGACATCGAACGCCTGATCCGCCAGGGCGTGTACCGGCACGGCGACCGGATTCCGTCTGTGCGACAGGCGAGCCAGCAGCATCGGATCAGCATCACGACCGTGCTGCACGCATATCTGCTGCTCGAAAGCCGCGGACTGCTGGAAAGCCGTCCGCAGTCGGGCTACTTCGTGAACCTGCGTCGCGACGACAACCATGCGCCGGTGCGCGAACTGCGGCCGTCGAAGCCGATCGCGATTTCGTCGTCGGTCGACATGAGCCGGCTCGTGCTGTCGACGCTGCGCTCGATCGGTACCGACGACGCGGTGCCGCTCGGTTCGCCGTATCCGGACCCGAGCCTCTTTCCGTTCGAGAAGCTGAACCGCTACGCGTATGCGGCCGGCCGGGACAAGTCGCTGTGGGGCGTGACCGACGGGCTGCCGCCCGGCCATCCGCGCCTGATCCGGCAGATCGCACGACGCTACCTGGAAAACGGGATGTCGGTCGATCCGAACGAGATCATCGTGACGGTCGGCGCGACCGAGGCGATCAACCTGTGCCTGCAGGCGGTCGCGAAACCGGGTGACACGATCGCGGTCGAGTCGCCGACGTTCTACGCGATGCTGCACGCGATCGAGCGGATGGGGATGAAGGCGATCGAGGTCGCGACGCATCCGGAATACGGGATCGATATCGCCGCGCTGGCGGCGATCGCGAAGTCGCAGCCGATCGCCGCGTGCATGGTGATGCCGAATTTCCAGAATCCGCTGGGCTTCCAGATGCCCGACGAGCGCAAGCGCGAACTGGTGGAATTCGCGACCCGCGTCGACATGCCGATCATCGAGAACGGTGTGTATAACGAACTGTATTTCGGCGAGTCGCATCCGGGCACGCTGAAGTCCTACGATCGCAACGGGATCGTGCTGCATTGCGCATCGTTCTCGAAGAGCCTGACGGCGGCTTACCGGGTCGGCTGGGCGTTGCCGGGCCGCTATCGCGATCAGGTCGAGAAGCTGAAGTTCCTGAACACGCTGGCCACGCCGTCGCTGCCGCAGCTCGCGATCGCCGAGTTTCTCGAACGGGACGGCTACGAGCATCACCTGCGGCGCTTGCGCAAGGCGTATGCGCAGCAGGCAAACCTGATGCGCGCGATGGTGTCGCGATTCTTCCCTGAAGGCACGCGCATCTCGAGCCCGGCCGGCGGCTACGTGCTGTGGGTCGAGTTGCCGGCGCAGGTCGACGCGATGCGGCTGTATCAGCTCGCGCTGGAGCAGGGAATCACGATCGGCCCCGGCTACATGTTCTCGATCACCGACAACTACCGGAACTTCATCCGGCTGAACTACAGCAGCCCGTGGTCGCCGGAGATCGAGCAGGCGGTGATCGCGGTCGGGAAGCTCGCGGCGTCGTGCATTCGCTAACGCTGGCGGCGTCGGTGGCGTGGGGCGCATCGCGCTCGGCGCGTCCATGGCGCGCGGCGTTGAGCGTCGCCGCCGCCGCGAACGTGTTGAAGGAAGAAGTCGCGTGCGGCCGGCTATGTGGCGAAGCGGTGAGTGCGCTGCCGACGGAGGGCGCACCCGCTGTCACGCCTGTCGCGGGTCGCGCGCCGCATGATCGCCCGCGCCTGTCCGCGCGGGAAATCGACGTGCTGCGCGCGATTTCGCGAGGCGCAAGCAACAAGCAGATCGCACTGCTGCTGAACGTGAGTCCGAGCACGGTGCGAACCCGTGTCGAGAACGCGTTTCGCGAGCTCGAATGTTCGACGCGCGCGGCGGCGACGCTCAAGCCGTCGATGATGGGGCTGCTGTGACGAGACAGGCATTGCGCAGGGCTCCCGGCGCCGTCGCGCACGCGAGCGAGGGCGCCGGAACACGATCGAAGGTTACGCCGAGCGCGCGAACACCTCCGTGATGTACCGATCCGGTTCGATGTCGGTGAACGCGTCGATATCGGCCATGACGCTCGCCGTCTCCGCGGATGCGAACGCGGCATCCAGCGCCGCCCGATCCCGGAAGCGGCACATGGCCACGACGATCAGTTCGCTGTCTTCCCGTGACGGGAAAAACGCGTCGATGTATTCAAGCCCGTACGGCTTCCACGCTTTGTCCACCAGCGGAATGTGCTGCTCGGCGTAGTAGCGGGAATCGAACCGCGTGCCCGCGGCTCGGCGATAGGAAACGATGAAGTGCATGCGCATTCTCCAGTTGGACCGACGGAACAAGCGGCTTTCTTGCGGCGTGCCGCACGAACCGTTGCAGGTCAAGGCCTGCATCACGGCTCGTTGCGTTCGGTGCCGAACGTCGTTCGGGCGTGGGGACGGGCAGCGGGGCGCACCGCGGGTGTCCGGCCGAGCGAGATGCACAATCCCGCGCCGATGCTCAGGAAGAACGCGATACCGAGAATCGCGACGATGAACGCGTGCGCGATCGCAGCGGGATCCTGACGCGGGCCGAGGACCGTATAGAACATTCCGCCGATGATCGCGACGCTGAGCGACGTGCTGACCTGCAGGGTCGAACTGGCGATGCCGGCGATCATGCCCGACAGCGCCGGTGCGACACGGCCCGTGACCATTCGCATCAGCGTCGGCAGCGCGAGCTCTTGCCCGAAACCGATGATGAACAGAACGGCGGCAAGCGGGATCGTGGCGAGCGGCATGCCGAGCGGCGTCGCGGCGATCAACCAGGCCAGGCCGACGAGGCCGACGACCTCGAGGCCCATGCCGAACGGATTGACGTACGCGCTGAGGATGCGTGAGCAGTACGGCGTCGACAAGGGACCCAGCAGAAAGCCCACGCCGAATGGCAGGAACACGAGGCCGGCGCTCAGCGCATCGACGTGCAATGCGCTTTGCAGATAGATCGAAAACAGGAGGAAGAACGCGCCGATCGAGTACAGCAACAGCGCGATCAGCAGCGCGCGGCCCAGCCCCGGCGCGCGCAGCGCGGCCGGATCGAGCAGCGGGGCGCCGCCGCTGCGGGCGAGCCGGCTCTCGTAGCGCCAGAAGAACCATGCGAGCGCCGGTACCGCCATCAGCGACATCCAGGCCAATAGCGGTCAGCCTGCGTCACGCCCTTCGATCAACGGCACGACCAGCGCGCCGAGCGTTGCCATCGACAGCGCCGTGCCGCCGAGGTCGAGCTTGCGTGCATGCTGCGCGCGCGTTTCCTTCAGCAGCGGGATGCCGAACAGCACGACCAGGATCGCCAGCGGCAGGTTGACGAGGAAGATCGTCCGCCAGCCGAGATTGAACAGATTCAGCGAAATCAGGATGCCGCCCAGTGCCTGTCCGACGACCGCGGCGAGCCCGAAGACCGCGCCATAAAGGCTGAGCGCGAGCGGTTTTTCCGATTCGGGGAAGATCGCCTGGATCGACGCGAGCGCCTGCGGCGCCATGACGGCCGCCGTCAGCCCCTGCAACGCCCGGCCCACGATCAGTGTCCACGGCGAACTCGCGAGGCCGCATAGCGCAGATGTCGTCGCGAATCCGATCAGTCCGAGAAAGAACATGCGTCCCCGCCCGAACAGGTCTCCCAGCCGCCCGCCGGTAATCAGCGTCACGGCGTACAGGCCGGCGTACGACGAGATGACGAATTGCTCGGCCGAAGACGACGCGCCCAATTCCCCCCGGATCGACGGCAGCGCGACATTGACGATGAAGAAGTCCAGCGGAGGCAGGAATGCGCCGACGAGCAGGACCGAGAACATTGCCCAGCGGCGCGGGTCCGGCGAGACGGAATCGTTGCGGGTCATGGATGAGCTTCCATATGGGACCAATCAGTTCCAAATTGGCCAAAAAAAAATTAATCGAGAACGCGCATCGTGTTGTCGACGAGCGCGAGCATGTCCGCTTCCGATACGCCGGTTTTGCCCAGCACGCGCATTCCCTCGACCTGACAGACGAGGAAACGCGCGAGCGCCTGTTCGTCGCGTTCGGCAATCTCTCCGCTAGCCTGCCCGCGCACGATCGCGCCGGCATAAAGCTGCTGCAAACGCCGGAACATGCGTGCCGTACGTTCCGCGACATCCGGATCGCGGGCCGCCATTTCGGTAGTCATCGCGATTGCGAGACACCCGCGTCGGCCCGCCTCGCCGACCGAAAGACGCGCATAGCGCAGCAGCGAATCGCGAATGGCGTCCTTCACCGCGCCCGGCTGCGACAGGATGTCGGCGGTTGCCTTGAGCCCGTCGGCCATATACAGGTCCAGCGCCGCCAGCAGCAGCCCTTTCTTGTCGCCGAACGCCTTGTAGAGGCTGCCGCGCGACAAGCCGGTGCCGGCAATCAGATCCGGCAGCGACGCGCCTTCGTAGCCGCGGTCCCAGAAGACTTGCATCGCGTCGCGCGCGGCATCGTCCAGTTCGAATTCGCGCGGACGTCCAAGACCGGTCGGATGTGCCATGGCTGAGATCTCCTGCAATTTGGCATCATTATATGGACCGATTGGTTCCTATGTCAACGCGCGGATCCAGCCGGGGAGGGTGATGAACGCCTTCGGACGATCATGCGGCAACTATCCTCGATCGAAGCGGGACGGGCAAAAAAGCTCTTCGTGGATTTCAGTGGTCGTCGCTTGTCGACCCGGAGCGGTCAGCCGCTTTTCTCCAAACCGGTCGCTCGATCTAGGCATGTATTTGATCCGAGCACATCCCAATCCGGAACTTCCGCGGTCAGGATTCGAAGCCGAAAAGCAGACTCCCGAAAACTATGGGCTGATGTCACTTCCGTACGTCGAGTGTTGTGTCATGCCGAGTCTTGCTCGCGCGCGTCACAATCCTGAACCGAACAACTTTGGCAGTCCGGTTGTTTGCCGCAAACAGGCTTTGGGCGCCACTCGTGCTCCTCCTGCGCTCGGTCCTGCGCGTACCACATAACCAAGCGATCGACTTGGCGAGAGCTGAGCTCAGAGACACCTGGGAACATCACACCGTTGCGCGATGGCGGTGGCGCCAGCACACTCGAAGAGAAGGGTGCGCAAGCGTCCTGCCATGCTCTCACGAACGGAAGCGTGAGCGCTGGGCGGAGATCATCCGTAGCGCCGTCAGGAAAGTATCGTTTCCATTGGCCACCTAGCCTGCTGACGAACCGACAAATATGCCGATCCGGTTTTACCACTCCCCATCCCAGGTCCATCAGGATATGAAGCGCCGCCTTGTCTGCGACACCTGTAAAGGTATAGAGGACCGTGAATGGATCTACGATATCGTCGAGTGACCAATTCTTCTTCGGTTGAAGAACCGTCGCGAGCCGGTCCGTTCCATAAGCGGAAATCTCTTTCGCCCGCATGAAGAGTTCCTCGACGCGCCTGCGCATCCCGAATTCTTTTCCGCCGACAACAGCGAGCTGCTCAATGTCGGCAACCGTCTGTCTACCACTGACGGCATCTTCTATCGTGAATGGCAGCGCTCGGAGCGCGTCAATGCGTCGAGTTATGCCGGCTTGGCCCATTCCCATCGAATACATCGGCAAGTAGAGGACAGCGTCGACAGCAGTGAAATTGTTTACGACGCTGTCCAGTCGCCGCTTAAGTTCTGCAGGATTCAGCGTCCTCTGGCAGAGATTCTGGTAGACGGCGTTAATCTGATCGGGTGTCATAGTGATGAAGTCGTAAGTGCCCTTGTGATTTTCCAACCGCAAGGCGGCCGTTGGCGAAGGTCGGCTCGTGGCCGACTGCAACCCAACGCGCTTGGCTGTAGCCGACCCATTGCAGCTGTTCGGGTTTTGTTCAGCAACCCGCGCCGAACGCACCGGCCGACAAACTCGGCTCGCCAGATCGCCACGTACGGGTTTCGAAGCGGTTCGGGAGGGGTAAAGCGACACTCGAAAACCGGATAGTTTCGAGTTTTCACATAGCCTCGGCCGGAAGCCGTCGGTAGCGGCCGAGCCGCCACCGCCCATGCAGTCGTCCAGGGCGTGTGAACGATTCGCATACCGAGAATCGTATATAAATCATGCCTCTACGGTCGTGCAGGGGAGTGTACGACGCGAATTGACGACGTTGCTTCGGACATAGACGAAGTGACGGCATTATTTCGGTGAGATTGTCGATAATGTCGTCAACTCGGGAGCCAAGAGCCACGTGCGATGGGCACCTCGAATTGACATCTTTGCTTTGCTCTACGGGTGGCAATACTGGCGAAACGGCAGGCACTGTCGACGGCGTCGTGACGACAGGAACGAATGCGATATTGGCCCTGCCGGCCAACGTTCCATGATCGAGCGTGACTACCATCTTGGCTATGCGCGTGATGCATAAGAAGCATAAGTCGGACCCGGAAGCGACAATCAAGGCGCTCAGTTACGAAAAATAAGTATAATTTCAGGATCACGTCCTACCTCGGTTTAGCCCCCGATAAACATGCTGCGTGAAGGTCAATTTCGTTATATTTCGTAAAATCTGCTATCGAACGCCAGCGTCTGGCTCCATTTGGCAATCCAAAATAGAGATCACTCGCCTTCGGTTCGCTATCCGTTGGCGCATCGAATGGAACATCTGTCGCTTTCCAGGCCTCTGCGACCAGAGTTTTTCTTCCGTCAGGCGTCACTCGCAATACGCGAATCCATGCGGGGTGCTCACCCAATACCGAGAGATCAGGGACCCGTTCTTCATCTTCCGTTGAATTTCGAGGTGCCCAGCCGATCAGAATAATTTTGACTACTTTCCCTGAAAAATCAAGTTGCTCCTGGCGCTCGACGCTCTTCCCTAGGAGCCTGAAACGGCAAATGGGAACATGAGAGTTTGCTTTGAAATATTCTGCGATGACCCAATCAAGACTTGAGGACACAATAGGAACATCCCGACGTCGGTCGAATCTGTAGATTCTCTCTAAATTCTTTACCACTGACAGTGGAGTGTTGGCATTCGGAAAATAATAACGAGCCTGTTTGAAATCATTCGCTTCAGATTTTATGGAGTTAACAGGATTCATATCACGAATTAGCTCTCGCGGCGGAATTGTAAGTGATATTAGCCTGTCTCCATCTACCTTGCCGTAATACATTGGATGAGTCGATTCTACTGCTTTCGTGGCAGGAAATGCCGCCTGAGATATTGAAAGCAATATGATTCCTGCAACCATCATTCTGGCTGAAAAATAATCGAAAGATAGATTCATGTCATTTTTAATGTGAAGTGAGTTTGCTTTGCGATGTCAATTCTTTGACAAAAAATCGCACCACTTCGTGCGCTCGAGCAGGTATTGCGTCCCGTCCGGGGGGGGCTATGTGTTTCGCCAAGTGTTAGGGGCTGACTTGGGTTGGTAATTGGTACCGTCGCGCAGCATGGCGAACAGAACGTCGTGGCGGCGCCGTACGAGCGCGATGAGCGCTTGGTTGTGGCGCTTGCACATCGAACTGCTGCGCCAGTTCAGCCAACGTCCACTCGCCCTTGACCGCTGCCAGCACTACCTTCGCTTTGAACGCCGCTGAGTGCGTCCGTCGGGTTCTCTTCGTCATTTCCTCGGTTCCTTTGCCAGCATTATCGCTGGCTTAGGCCCCGGACAAACCACTTATCCGACTGCCCTAATTTGCGCGGCCATCACGTCGCATGGACGCTCCACTCGCTGACCGTCGGTTGCCTCGCAAATCGTTCGGCGCTCGGATTTCCGATTGTCGACGAAGTAGGCTGCCGCGTCGAATGTCTCAAGTTGGCCGAACGCCGACGTTCCTCGCCGGCGTCCTCCCCCCGGAAATCCACGAAGAACCAAAAAAAAAGCGCCTCGGGCATTCAGCCCGCGGCGCCTTCGCGTGTCGCCACGACGGGCACAGCCCGTCGCAGCTCGACCGCATGCTTAGATCTGCACGGTGTCGGCGACTTCCTTGAAGTCTTCGATCTGGTCGAAGTTCATGTACTTGTAGATCTTGTCGCCGTTGGCATTGAGCACGCCCATGTCGGCCATGTACTCGTCCTTGGTCGGGATCTTGCCGAGACGCGAGCAGATTGCCGCCAGTTCCGCCGAGCCGAGGTACACGTTCGTGTTCTTGCCCAGACGGTTCGGGAAGTTGCGGGTCGACGTCGACATCACCGTCGCGCCTTCGCGCACCTGTGCCTGGTTGCCCATGCACAGCGAGCAGCCCGGCATTTCGGTGCGGGCGCCGGCCGTGCCGAACACGCCGTAGTGGCCTTCTTCCGTCAGCTGCTTCTGGTCCATCTTGGTCGGCGGCGCGACCCACAGCTTGACCGGGATGTCGCGCTTGCCTTCCAGCAGCTTCGACGCGGCACGGAAGTGACCGATGTTGGTCATGCACGAACCGATGAACACTTCGTCGATCTTCGCGCCGGCGACGTCGGACAGCGTCTTCACGTCGTCCGGATCGTTCGGGCACGCAACGATCGGTTCATGGATGTCGGCCAGATCGATCTCGATGACGGCCGCGTATTCGGCGTCGGCATCCGGCGACAGCAGTTGCGGGTCGGCCAGCCACTGCTCCATCGCCGCGATACGGCGTTGCAGGCTGCGCGGATCCTGATAGCCCTGCGCGATCATCCACTTCAGCAGCGTGATGTTGCTGTTCAGGTACTCGATGATCGGTTCCTTGTTCAGGTGCACCGTGCAACCGGCTGCCGAACGCTCGGCCGACGCATCCGACAGTTCGAACGCTTGCTCGACCTTCAGATCGGGCAGGCCTTCGATTTCGAGAATGCGGCCCGAGAAGATGTTCTTCTTGCCTTGCTTGGCGACCGTCAGCATGCCCTGCTTGATCGCGTACAGCGGAATCGCGTTGACGAGGTCGCGCAGCGTGACGCCCGGCTGCATCTTGCCCTTGAAGCGGACCAGCACCGATTCCGGCATGTCCAGCGGCATCGTGCCGGTGGCGGCCGCGAACGCGACCAGGCCCGAGCCTGCCGGGAAGCTGATGCCGATCGGGAAGCGCGTGTGCGAGTCGCCGCCGGTGCCGACGGTGTCGGGCAGCAGCATGCGGTTCAGCCACGAGTGGATCACGCCGTCGCCCGGGCGCAGAGCGATGCCGCCGCGGGTGCTGATGAAGTTCGGCAGCGTCTGGTGCGTCTTCACGTCGACCGGCTTCGGATAAGCGGCGGTGTGGCAGAACGACTGCATCACGAGGTCGGCCGAGAAGCCGAGGCAGGCCAGATCCTTCAGTTCGTCGCGTGTCATCGGGCCCGTGGTGTCCTGCGAGCCGACAGAGGTCATCTTCGGTTCGCAGTACGTGCCCGGACGCACACCCTGGCCTTCCGGCAGACCGCATGCGCGGCCGACCATCTTCTGCGCGAGCGAGAAGCCCTTGCCGCTGTCGGCCGGCTGGTGCGGCAGGCGGAACAGCGTCGACGGCGCGAGGCCGAGCGCTTCACGCGCCTTCGCGGTCAGGCCGCGGCCGATGATCAGCGGAATGCGGCCGCCGGCGCGCACTTCGTCGAACAGCACGTCGGACTTGACCTGGAATTCGGCGATCACGTTGCCGTCCTTCAGCGCCTTGCCTTCGTACGGGCGCAGTTCGACGACGTCGCCCATGTTCATCTGCGACACGTCGAGCTCGATCGGCAGCGCGCCGGCGTCTTCCATCGTGTTGTAGAAGATCGGGGCGATCTTGCCGCCGAGGCACACGCCGCCGAAACGCTTGTTCGGGACGAACGGGATGTCTTCGCCGGTGAACCACAGCACCGAGTTGGTGGCCGACTTGCGCGAGGAGCCGGTGCCGACCACGTCGCCGACGTAGGCGACCAGGTGACCCTTGTCCTTCAGCGATTCGATGAACTTGACCGGGCCGCGCTTGCCGTCTTCTTCCGGCGTGATGCCGGGGCGCGCGTTCTTCAGCATCGCCAGCGCGTGCATCGGGATGTCCGGGCGGGTGGTGGCGTCCGGGGCCGGCGACAGGTCGTCGGTGTTGGTTTCGCCCGTGACCTTGAACACGGTGATGGTCAAGCTTTCCGGCACTTCCGGACGGCTCGTGAACCATTCGGCGTCGGCCCAACTCTGCAGCACGGCCTTCGCATGCGCGTTACCCTTGTCGGCGAGTTCCTTCACGTCATGGAACTGGTCGAACATCAGCAGGGTTTTCTTCAGTGCGTCGGCAGCGACGGCCGCGACTGCTTCGTCGGACAGCAACTCGATCAGCGGCTGGATGTTGTAGCCGCCCAGCATCGTGCCGAGCAGTTCGGTCGCGCGCTCGCGCGAGATCAGCGGGCAGGCCGTCTCGCCCTTCGCGACGGCGGCCAGGAAGCCGGCCTTCACGCGCGCGGCTTCGTCGACGCCGGCGGGGACGCGGTGGGTGATCAGGTCGAGCAGCGTCTGCTCTTCGCCTGCGGGCGGGTGCGCCAGCAGTTCCACCAGTTCGGCGGTTTGCTGAGCCGTCAGCGGCAGGGGAGGAATACCGAGCGCGGCGCGGGCGGCCACGTGAGCACGAAAGTTTTCAAGCATGGGGGACCTGCTGAGATTGCGTTTCAGGGGAAGGGCTTTCCAGGCACGCCGAGGCTGCTGTTCCGGACACTGCTTCACTGCTTGGACGGGATTCTAATCGCAATATGGTGAGGCGTCAAATGTCTTATGTCTTATATAAGAGTTGATTGTGGAGTGGCGCCCCTCGAGGAAGAATTCGGCGGATCGGGTAGCGGCTTGGTGCGGAGAGTGACCGCGGGTCCGGGCGCTGCGCGCGTGTACGGCAGGTCGCGGATGCGGCATCCGCTCGACCGACGGGGTTTCATTATGTGGAAAATCCGGCGGCGGACCGTTCGAGGCCGGTCGCCCCGGTTTTTCGGGCTACGTCGAGGCGGTGCGATATCGGCGCCGTGCGCCGCCCGCCCGGCCAAGACGCCAATCGAACAAGCCGAGCAGTGGCGAGTACGCGAAAAATAGGGCGACTGAAAGCAGAAATGCCGAGATCTTGTTCAACGAAGCTTCAAGATCCGGGCGGATGGCGGGCGCGACGAGCAAGGCAAGCAAGAAAAACATGGCGATGCCGATCCGGGCGATCTCGACCGCCCATGTCTTCGGGAATGCGCGCATCACGATGAAGTGCGCGGTGAGCGTGGCGGGTGCGAGCAGCTTCGCGCCGATCACGCCGCAATTGTTGTAGCGTCGTCGCTCGTCGGCGACGCGGATCAGTACAGCGCCTTCGTAGCGGCGAGCTCGTCAGTCAATCGAACCACGAGTTCCCGCGGCCCGAGCACTTTCAATTCCGCACCATATCCGAGCAGCTTCCGCGCACCGTGCTCGATCGATTCGATCGGCATCAGGAATTCCTTCCATCCCGGCGGAATCGCGGTGCCGTCGGCGCTATCCGAGACAGGCGCGACCTTGACGCGCGCATTGATCAGCCAGCTCTCTGCGCGCGCCGACACCGCGACGTGCGCGCTCAACCGGTAAAGCTCCGCCTCATACCTGCTCATCGCATCACGCCAGTGCCGGGCCAGATCGAACCGCGCGGGCCGCTTGAATCGCCGGCGCGACGCCGCGAGTTCCCGAATGTTCGCGAGCCGAAAAGTCAGCGCATCGCGCTTGCCGGCGACCTTCGCCACCACGTACCACGCACCGCCCTTGAGCACCAGCCCGAGCGGATCGAGTGCGCGGCGCGACACACCGTGCCAGCTCTCGTACGTCACCTCGATCCGCTGCGACTGCCACACGGCCTCGGCGACTTCACGCAGAAGCGCCGGTGTTTCCTGCGCCCGATACCAATCCACGGTATCGACATGCAGCCGGCTCGCGACACGATCGGCGTGCTCGCGCGAGTGCGGCGGCAGGCTGGCGATCATCTTCAGCCGCGCGGACGCGGCCATCCCGTCGAGCCCGAGCTCTCCCGCCGGCCCCGGCAGACCGGCCAGAATCAACGCATGTGCCTCCTGCTCGGTCAGCCCCGTGAGATCGGTGCGCCAGCCGTCCTGCAACTGAAAGCCGCCGTTGCGTCCGCGATCGCCCCAGATCGGCACGCCGGCCGTCGACAGTTGGTCGATATCTCGCAGGATCGTCCGCTCGGACACTTCCAGCGCGGCGGCCAGCGCCGGCGCGGTCATGCGGCCTCGCGCCTGCAGCATCATCATGATCGACAACAGCCGGCTGGCTTTCATGTGTGGCACCTCATCCGGAATACGTGACACAGGATGTCATGTTATCGGATCTATGATCGGACACATCCGCGATCGGCTTGCGCGCAACGGAGTCGGGCGCGGGCTTGCCGACACGCGGGCGGTGCTCACGTGAGTGCCGCTGCGCGAAACCCGACGAGGAGAGCGATACATGAAAATCATGACCGGTCCGCTGAGCATGTTCGGCGCGAAAGTCGAGATCGCGGCGCACGAGAAGGGCATCGCCTTCGAGCGCGTGCTGGTGCCGTTCAGCCAGCAGCGCGGCTACGACCCGAAGCATCCGGACGTCTTGCGCATCAATCCGAAGCGTCAGGTGCCGGTGCTGATCGACGGCGATCTGGAGATTTTCGATTCCACGCAGATCTTCGAGTACCTGGAAGACCTGAAGCCCGATCCCGCGCTTTGGCCGGCGCAGCCGAAAGCGCGCGCGGTGGCGCGCCAGCTCGAGCACTGCAGCGACGAAGTCTACTTTCCGCATGTGATCCGGCTGATGGGACTCGAAGAGACGCCGGATCATCCCGCGGCACAGGCCGCACGCGACGAAGCGCGGCAATACTATCGACGCATGGAACGCGTGCTGGCGGACCGGGAGTTCCTTGCCGGCACCTATTCGTACGCCGACATCGCGTTCTACATGGCGCAGTTGTTCGGCGCGCGCAAGGGCGCGCCGATGACGGCGGAGACGCCGAACCTGCTCACCTGGCGCGAACGGATGACCGCGCGTCCGGCCGTGCGGAACGTGGCCGGTGCGATGGCGGGTTATCTCGCTTCGATCGATCATCCGGTGCCGGATTTTCTTGGCGGGCTCCATTAGCCAACCCGTCGCGCGTCGAGCGGCTACGGTCCGTCAGTCGCCGCTGGATGTGAACGCGTCACCCGCCGGTCACCGGCGGAAAGAACGCCACCTCGCTATCTTCCCGTACGACGAATCCGCCGGTCACCATCTCGAGGTTCACGGCCGCGCGCACGGGCCGGTCCAGCCGCAGCGCTTCGCCACTGCGCGCGTCGCGTGCTGCGAGCGCGGCGCGCAGCGTGTCGACGGTGAGGTCATGCGCATCGATCTCGACGATTTCCTCGTCGGTATGCAGTTGTTCGCGAATGCTCGCAAAGTATTTGATCGTCAGTTTCATTACGATGTCCCGAGCGAGATCGGTGGAATCGGCGGAATCGGAACGGCGTCGGCCGGCACGTTCATCCCCATCGACGCATCGCCTGATCGTCATGCGCCTTCGGCTCGACCCAGCCGGCCACGCCGTCGTGCCGGATCTCCTTCTTCCAGAACGGCGCATGCGTCTTCAGGAAGTCCATGATGAATTCACACGCATCGAACGCCGGTGCGCGGTGCGCGGCGGCCACCACGACGATCACGACTGCATGGCCGAGCGGAATGCGCCCGACGCGATGCACGACCTTGACCGCCTCGAGCCGCCACCGCGCGCTGGCCTCTTCGACGATGCTCCAGAGCGCCTGCTCGGTCATCGTGGGATAGTGCTCGACTTCCAGCGCGACCACGTCGTCGACGTCGCCTTCGTTGCGCACGACGCCGAGGAAATTCACGACCGCGCCGACATTCGGATTGCGAACGACCGGCGCGATCTCCGCGCCAGCGTCGATCGCCGTGTACTGCACACGCACCTCGAAGCCGGCTGCGATCGCCGGCGGCCGCTCGGTATGCGGGTCGGCGGTGCCGGACTGTCCGCCGTCACGCGGCGGATCGTCGGATGACGCGGCACGGGATTCGGTGAAACTGGTCATGGCGGTTCTCCAGTAGGCGGTTCGCTCCGCTTCGCGCGGTAGCCCGTCAGCCGCCGACGAGCGACATGCGCACGGTCGGATAGGTCTTGCCCGACGGCCGGGCCGTACGCGTGGTCCGCCGTTCGGAATAGCGGTCGTCGCGCCGCACCCAGCGTGCGCGAACGGTGTCGGCGAGACGGTCGATCGATGCGGCATCGTTGAGCCACGGCCGCAGGTCGGTGCCCTGCATCGCGAACAGGCACGTATAGAGCTGGCCGTCGGCCGACACGCGGGCGCGCGAGCACGTGCCGCAGAACGGATGCGACACGCTCGCGATGAAACCGACCTCGCCCGCGCCGTCGATGTGCCGGCAGCGGATCGCGGTGGCGTCGTGTCCCGGTTCGCCGACGAGCACGAGCGGATAGCTCGCTTCGATGAGTTCGCACATCCGCGCGGCCGGCACGACCTTGTCGCCGGACCATGCGCTCGCGCCGCCGACGTCCATGTATTCGATGAAGCGCACGGCCACGCCGCTATGACGGAAGTGGCGCGCGAGCGGCAGGATCTGGTCGTCGTTCGCGCCGCGCTCGATCACCGCATTGACCTTCACGGGCGTGAGCCCGGCCGCCTGCGCGGCCTCGATGCCGGCCAGCACGCGCGCCACGGGCACGTCGGTGTCGGTCATCCGACGGAATACGGCATCGTCGAGCGCATCGAGACTCACGGTCACGCGCGACAGGCCCGCATCGCGCAGCGTGCGTGCCTTGGCGGCGAGCAGCGAACCGTTGGTCGTCAGCGCGATTTCGATGGGCCGGCCGTCTACGGTCGTCAGCGTCGCGAGCCGTTCGATCAGCACTTCGAGGTTGCGGCGCAGCAGCGGCTCGCCGCCGGTGAGGCGGATCTTCTCGACGCCGAGCGAAACGAACGCGCGCGCGATCTTTTCGAGTTGCGCGAACGACAGCCGCTCGGACGACGGCATGAACGCATAGTCGGCACCGAAGCTGTCGCGCGGCATGCAGTAGCCGCAGCGGAAGTTGCACTGATCGATGACGGACAGCCGCAGATCGCGCAGCGGCCGCGCGAACATGTCGAGCGGGCGGGAGAAGACGCCGGGCGATGCGCCGCCGGTTGCGGCGGTGGCCGGCGCGGAAGCGATGGCATTCACGATGGATTCGTCTGCCTGCATGAATTGAGCGGAACGGCGTCGCCGGTCAGCCGTGCGTGTGCCGAAGTGTCGGCGCACGGGGCGTGACGAGCCTCATCGTGAGGATAGGTCGCTGGATTCGATCGGCAGAGACACAATCGCGACCGAAATGCAGGAATACAGTTCGTCGTCCTGGATGCGCGAAAGGTGGGCACGACGAGCCGACGCTTGCTCACGTTCGTGCTCACGCGAGCCAGTGCGCGAAATCGTAATACGGGACGGCGTCGCCGCGCGCGATGCGTCGACCGGCCGGCAGCCGTGCGAGCCCGCTCGCCTGCACCAGCGATTGCAGCGCGCCGGCGCCTTGCTGCCGCAGCGTGTCGAGGACGGGCGCGCCGCTGGCGTCGATGGTGCGGCGCACGCGCACGAAGCGTTCGCGCTGGGCATCCGGTTCGACGTCGATGTCGATCGGCAGCGACGGTGCGGCCGGCAGGCAGTCGTCGCGCCCCTGCAGACAGCGGATCAGCGGCGCGACGAACAGCGCGAATGCGATCATCGCCGCGCCCGGATTGCCGGGCAGCAGCACCACGGGCCGTTCGTCGAGCCGCGCGAGCGCGACGGGCTTGCCCGGTTTCATCCGTACACCCGACACCACGAACGATGCGCCGAGCGCGGTCAGCGCGGGGCGCAGCAAGTCCTTGTCGCCGACCGATGCGCCGCCGACGCAGACGACCAGATCGCAGCGCGCGGCCATTTCGCGCAATGCCTGATCGACGGCGGCTGGCATGTCGGCGGCGTGTTCGCTCGCGGTGACGCCGGCACCGGTTCCCGATACCAGAGCCGCGAGCATCGGCGCGTTGCTGTTGTAGATCTGCTGGGGCGCACGCGGCTCGCCGCACGGGACGAGTTCGTCGCCGGTCGTCAGGATGCCGACTCGCAGCGGCGGCCGCACGTCGATGCGCGCGCAACCCTGCGCGGCGGCGACGCCGACGTGCATCGCGCCGAGCCGCACACCGGCCGGCATCAGCAGGTCGCCCGCGCGCACTTCCTCGCCGCGGCGGCGGATATGCGATCCGCTGCGAGGCGGTGCGTCGAACGTGACGCGACCGTCCTGTTCGCACGCGTGCTCCTGCATCACGACGGTATCGGCACCGGGCGGAATCAGGCTGCCGGTAAAGATCCGCGCTGCCGTGCGCGGTGCCAGCGGCGACGGCGCGTCGCCCGCGTAGCAGCGCTGCGCGACGCGCAGCGGTTCACCGTGTTCGAGGTCGGCATGACGGACCGCATAGCCGTCCATCGCGCTCTGGTCGGCGGGCGGCTGGTCGAGCGCGGCGGCGAGCGGCGTGGCAAGCACGTGGCCGGCCGCCTGCGCGACTGGAATGGAGATGGCCGCATGCGGCGACGCGAATGCGGCGGCGAATTGCCGTTGGGCGGTATCGAAATCGGTCAGAGTTTTCATCAAGCGGTGAGCGCATGCGGTTGCGCACGCGCTCGTTCGGGTAGCGTGAGCGCGTCGGGCGACACGTATCCGACGAAGCCGTCGTTGCGGCAGAAGCCGAGCAGCCGCATGCCGGCTTCGTGCGCGACGTCGATCGCGAGCGACGTCGGTGCCGAGATCGTCGCGATCATCGGAATGCCGACGCGTGCCGCCTTGCGCACGAGCTCGTAGCTCGCGCGGCTCGACAGGAACACGAAGCCGGCGCTCAGGTCGGCGCGGCGCCGCGCGAGGTGGCCGATCAGCTTGTCGAGCGCGTTGTGGCGGCCGACGTCCTCGAAGACTTCCAGCACGGCGCCGTCGCGATCGCACCAGGCGGCCGCATGGATGCCGCCGGTGGCGCGCATCAGCGGCTGCTGCTCCGGCAACGCGCGGGCTGCGCGCGCGACGGCGTCGGCGTCGATGCCGGCTGCCGCACCCGCGGCCGCGATGCGCGGTGGATGAAGGTCGAGCTGCGCGATGCTTTCGATCCCGCAGACGCCGCAGCCGGTGCGGCCGGCGAGCGCGCGCCGGTGCGCCTTCAGCGCCATGAATGCCTGCTGCGATACGGTGAGCCGTACTTCGGCGCTGCCGGGCCGGCATTCGCTTTCGATGTCGAAGACGTCCGACGCGCGCTCGACGATTCCTTCGCTCAGCGCGAAACCGAGGCCGAGTGCGTCGAGGTCGATCGGCGTCGCCATCATCACCGTGTGCGCGATGCCGTTGAACACGAGTGCAACCGGCGTTTCGTCGACGACGCGATCGACTGTGTCCCGTGCTTCGCCGGCACGATGACGCGTCACGTGACACGCGCGGCTCCCGGCCGGATCGTCGGGGCGGTCGCTGGGATGCATGCTGTTTTCTCCAGGGGGATCGCCCGGCGCGTGGGCCGAGCGATGGGCGCGAATTCTGCGTCGGGGCGGTGCGCGGTGTCGCGCCGGCTCGCCACCGGCAGGCCACGAGCCGATGGTACGGGCGTTCGGCCGTGACGCGGATGCACAGCGTCGCAATGCGGAAAGCAGTACAGCTGAGGGCCTCGCGGCCCCGCAACGGATTTTCCGTACACACATCTTCGGCCCCCGGGAGAGCACAGTTTCAGCGCACGTCTGCGCGATTGCGAGTATCGTCGGAAACGCGATATCGTCATTCACGCTTCGTTGCCGTGCCCCGCGATCCGTCCATGTCTGCACGTGCCGTCGCGAAGCCGTCGCGCGATTTCCTGCTTCGAGCTGACGTTCTCACAACCACGAGCAAATTACGGTCATGGAAATCTTCGATGCGTTCCATCTCGCCCGATTGCAATTCGCGTTCACGGTGTCGTTCCACATCGTGTTTCCGGCGATCAGCATCGGCATGGCAAGCTTCCTGGCGGTGCTGGAATGGCGCTATCTCATCACCGGCGACGCCGCCTATAAATCCATGTTCCAGTTCTGGTCGAAGATCTTCGCGATCGGCTTCGGGATGGGCGTCGTCTCCGGCGTCGTGATGGCGTACGAGTTCGGCACGAACTGGGCGGGCTTCTCGCGCGTCGCGGGCAACATCACCGGCCCGCTGCTCACTTACGAAGTCCTGACTGCCTTCTTCCTCGAGGCCGGCTTTCTCGGCGTGATGCTGTTCGGCTGGCAGCGCGTCAGCCCGCGTGCGCATTTCTTCGCGACGCTGATGGTCGCGGTCGGCACGCTGATCTCGACGTTCTGGATCCTCGCGTCGAACAGCTTCATGCAGACGCCGCAGGGCTACAGGATCGAGAACGGTCTCGTCGTGCCGGTCGACTGGTTCAAGGTCATCTTCAACCCGTCGTTCCCGTATCGCCTCGTGCACATGACGATCGCCGCGTTCATCGTCGCGGGCTTCATCGTCGCCGCGTGCGGTGCGTGGCACCTGCTGAAGGGGCGCCGCGACGAGCCGGTGAAGCGCAGCTTCTCGATGGCGTTGTGGATGCTGCTGCTGCTCGCACCGATCCAGATCGTCGTCGGCGATGCGCACGGGTTGAACACGCGCGAATACCAGCCGGCGAAGATCGCGGCGATCGAGGGGCTGTGGGAAACCGAGAAGGGCGGCACCGCGCTGAACCTCGTCGGTCTGCCCGACATGCAGGCCGAGACGACGCGCTATGCGATTCAGATACCGCACCTCGGCAGCCTGATCCTCACGCACAGCTGGGACGGCGAGATTCGCGGGCTGAAGGAATTCCCGGCGCAGGATCGCCCGTATTCGCCGATCGTGTTCTGGACCTTCCGGATCATGGCTGGCCTCGGGATGCTGATGCTGCTTACCGCGCTGCTCGGCCTGCTGCTGAGAAAGGGCGGGCGCCTGTATGAAACGCGCTGGTTCCAGTGGTTCGTCGTGTGCATGGGGCCGTCGGGCATCGTCGCGCTGCTGGCCGGGTGGATCACGACCGAGGTCGGGCGGCAGCCGTGGACTGTATACGGCGTGCTGCGCACCGTCGATTCGGTCGCGCCGCTCAGCGCGCAGCAGGTCGGCGTGTCGCTGCTGATCTTCGTGGTCGTGTATTTCCTGGTGTTCGGAACGGGGATCTACTACATGATGAAACTGATGAAGCGCGGGCCGGCCGCCCAGGCCGGATACATCGAGCTGCACCGGCATCCGGGGCTGCGCAAGAGCGCGCTGTCCACGCCGCTGAACGTCACCGAAGCGGAGTAAGCCATGCACATCGATCTTCCTGTCGTGTGGGCCGCGATCATCGGCCTCGGCGTGTTCATCTACGTGATGCTCGACGGTTTCGATCTCGGCATCGGCCTGCTGTTTCCGTTCTTCGACGCGAAGGCCGAACGCGAAGTCATGCTGAATACCGTCGCGCCGGTATGGGACGGCAACGAGACCTTTCTCGTGCTCGGCGGCGCGGGCCTGTACGGCGCGTTTCCGGTCGTCTACTCGACGCTGCTGCCGGCGAACTACCTGCCGCTGATCCTGATGGTGGTCGGACTGATCTTCCGCGGCGCCGCGTTCGAATTGCGTGCGAAGGCGAACCGCACGCAGCACCTGTGGGATCTCGCGTTCATCGGCGGCTCCGCGCTGGCCGCGTTCTGCCAGGGGATCACGCTCGGTTCGCTGCTGCAGGGCATCCGGATCGTGAACAACGAGTTCGCGGGCGAGCCGTTCGACTGGCTGTCGCCGTTCAGCCTGTTCTGCGGGATCGGCGTGCTCGTCACCTATGCGACGCTCGGCTGCGGCTGGCTGATCCTGAAGGTCGACGGCGAACTGCAGCGCAAGATGCGCATGCTGATGAAGCCGCTCGCGGGCGTGCTGCTCGCGGTGATGGGCGTGGTCAGCCTGTGGACCGTGATCGGGCTGCCGGCCGTCGCGCATCGCTGGTTCGGCAGCGGCAACCTCGGCTGGTTCCTGCCGGTGCCGATCCTCGTCGTCGCGTGCGTGTGGGGCATCTTCCACACGGTGAAGCGCGAGCACGAGGCGACGCCGTTCCTGCTGACGCTCGCGCTCGTGTTCCTCGGCTACACCGGCCTCGTGATCAGCATCTGGCCGAACATCGTGCCGCCGTCGCTGACGATCTGGGACGCGTCGTCGAGCCATTCGAGCCAGCTGTTCGCGCTCGTCGGCACCGTGATCGTGCTGCCGGTCATCCTCGTGTACAACGCGATGCAGTACCGTGTGTTCCGCGGCAAGGTGCGCGAGGGCGACGCCGGTTATCACTGACCGGCGCGCCTCTGTGACGGGGCAGAGCGTGCGCGGGCGTATCATCACGCGCAAGCGCGGTGAATCGCGTCACCCGGCCCGGTAACGACCGGACAGCGGCCCGCCACACGCGGGCCGCTGCACATCGGGCGGCGGCGATCCGCATGGCGTATTTCATCGGCAGTCGAGACAACACCATGATCGTCAGACCACGACAAAACTGGCTCAGGATGCTGTTCGTATGGAACGGCTCCGTGCTGCAGTCGATCATTCCGCAACTCGTGTTCATGGCGATCGTCAGCACGCTGGCGGTCTTCACGAACGGGCGCATCTTCGGCGAGAAGATTCCGCTGAATACCGCGCCGTTCACGCTGTTCGGGCTGGCACTCGCGATCTTCCTCGCATTTCGCAACAACGCGAGTTTCGAGCGCTTCAAGGAGGCGCGGCTTCTGTGGGGCAATTTGCTGATCGCGGCGCGCACCGTCACGTCGCAGCTGCGGCGCTACCTGCCCGACAGCGTCGGCGACGCGGAGCGCAACCAGCTCGCGGATATGCTGATCGCGTTCACGTATGCATTGAAGCATCAGCTGCGGCATACCGATCCCGAGCAGGACCTTCAGCGCATCCTCGGCGCCGAGCGGGCCGCCGCATTCGCGCACAAGTGCTACCAGCCCGTCGCGATTCTCGATGACCTGCGCGGCGGAATCGTCCGCGCGCTGGGTCGCGCGCCGGGCAGCGAAGCTACGTGCTGGATGTTCGATGCGCAACTGGCGGAGTTGGGCAAGGCGGTGGGCGGCTGCGAGCGCATCCTGACGACACCGATCCCGTTCTCGTACAGCGTGCTGCTGCATCGCACCGTCTACGCTTATTGCGTGCTGCTGCCGTTCGGTCTCGTCGATTCGACGGAATTCTTCACGCCGCTGATTTGCGTGTTCATCTCGTACACGCTGATCGCGCTCGAAGCGATTGCGAACGAGGTCGCGGAGCCGTTCGGGCTTGCGCCGAATGCGCTGGCGCTCGATGCGATGGCACGCACGATCGAACGGTCGGTGCTCGAGCTGGGCGATCGCGCGATGCCGGAGGAGTTCGTGCCGGCATCGACGTATCAGATCACGTAAGCGGCACCGCGACGCGCGTCGCAGACGACATCGGCGGGGTGGATTCAGGAAGTTTGTGTAGACTCGTGCTCGTTCAATGGAGCCAACATCATGCAACTTCTTGACCACGTGTCCATCGGCGTTCCGGACATCGACCAGGCCCGCCCGTTCTACGACGGTGTCATGGCTGCGCTGGGCGCGACCAAGGTTTATGACCGCGGCACCGCGCTCGGTTACGGCGAACGTTGCAGTGCCACCGACACCGCATCGACCTTCCTCGCAATTTATCTGGATCCCGCCGAAATCGGGACGAGCAAGCGACACTGGTGTTTCAAGGCGGCTTCCCGCCAGCAGGTGCATGCATTTTTCGAGGCCGCGCTGTCCGCGGGCGGGCGGCCCGACGGCGACCCCGGCTTGAGGCCGCACTATCACGCCGACTACTATGCGGCCTTTGTCGTCGATCCGGCCGGCAACCGGATCGAGGCCGTGTGCCACGCTGCGCCATCGGCGCACGGGCGGTCGTGACGGCACTCGCCGACGACCGATCGCCAGCGGCACGGCGTTGTGCCGGCGGGTAGCGGACAAGCGCGGCGCCGGCATGCCGCCGCGCCTCGCCGCCCGGCCGCGTTTGCTGCGCGCGCCGCTCAATCGAAGTACGTCAGCCCCATCGCGCCCTTCACCTCGGCCAGCGTCGCGCCGGCCACCTCGCGCGCATGCATCGTGCCGTGCTTCAGGATCGCCATCACCTCCGCCTTGTCCGCCTCGAATTCGCGACGACGCGCGCGGATCGGCTCGATCAGCGCCTGCAGTCGTTCGTTCAGCACGCGTTTGACGACGCTGTCGCCGAGGCCGCCACGGCGATAGTGCGCCTTCAGTTCGTCGACTTTCTGCACGTCGGGCTCGAACGCGTCGAGGAACGTGAACACGACGTTGCCTTCGACCTGGCCCGGATCGTTCACACGCAGGTGGTTCGGGTCCGTGTACATGTCCTTCACGGCCTGCGCGATCTCGTCGGGCGTCGAGCCGAGCGTGATTGCGTTGCCGAGCGACTTGCTCATCTTCGCCTTGCCGTCGATGCCCGGCAGCCGCGTGACCGCCGACAGCACGGCCTCGCATTCCACCAGCACCGGCTTGTCGACCGTCGCGTTGAAGCGGCGCACGAGTTCGTTGGTCTGCTCGATCATCGGTAGCTGGTCGTCGCCGACCGGCACGTGCGTCGCCTTGAACGCGGTGATGTCGGCGGCCTGGCTGACGGGGTAGGTCAGGAAGCCGGCCGGGATGTCACGCTCGAAGCCGCGCAGGCGGATCTCTTCCTTGATGGTCGGATTGCGCTCGAGGCGCGCGACCGTCACGAGGTTGAGCAGGTATTGCGACAGCTCGGCGAGCTCGGGCACCTGCGACTGGACGACGATCGTCGAGATCGCCGGATCGATGCCGACGGCCAGGTAGTCGAGCGCGACCTCGATCACGTTCTCGGTGACGCGCTGGCGGCGGCCCATGTTGTCGGTCAGCGCCTGCGTGTCGGCGAGCAGCAGGAACTGCGTCGCTTCGTGCTGCATCTGCACGCGAGCGCGCAGCGAGCCGATGTAATGGCCGAGATGCAGCGGGCCGGTCGTGCGGTCGCCGGTGAGGATGGTCGGTCGGGTCGGGTGCGTCATGGTGTGGATTGGCTCCGGGTTATCGAAGCCACCAGCCATGACGTGAGCGCAGAAACGACAATGCCGCCATGGCTGGCGGCATCACGTTCGGGACATGCAAAAGGAAACGGGCCGCCTGGGTCAGGCGCGCCACCAGCGATGCACGTTCGGCGAGGCAGGTTTGGTTTCCATTGCGCGAGTATAGCGTAGCGTGGGGGCGGGCGTGCGCATCAGCGTATGACCGACTCCATTGCGAGGTAGGCGGTTTCGGCCGACGGCCACAGCAGGTACAGCAGGCCGGCCATCAGCAGCAGCGCGCAGACGCGTGCCAGCGGCGTGCTGTCCATATCGCTCAGGGTGCGGATGTGCTGCTTCAGTTTCTTCATTACTTGCAGGCGCAACGTGCGCCACTCCAACGGTTGCTGCAACGGGGCCGGGTGGGGGCGCCGTGGTGTTGCGGGGTTCAACGGGGGCTGGGTGCGGTTGGGGAACCGTGTCGTCTGGACGGGGCGGCGGGGCTGGCAGGTTGCGGTCAAAAAAGGGACAGTTGAACGCTGTTTGGCTGCCGTCCATTCCAGGTGACGGGCATCCTACCAGTTTGGCGATATGGACACAGTCAAGAATTGTCGGGACAGGCGTCGAAGCGGCACGGCACGCGTACTGGTTCGGGCTTCTGTCGGGTCGCGCTCGAATTTGCGGTGATGTCGCTCGTCATGGCACCCGGCATGACCGCGATCGACGCCTTGGCGTTCAGTCCGGGGCTGCGTTGGGACAGTTTTTTTCTCGTCAACAACCACAAAAAACATCATTTCGCCCACGCGGGCCTGTCAGCAGAATGTCTCCATTCCCGCTCGCACAACGACACGAGCGTCGCAGCGAGCCGCACTTCAAGGAGACAGCCGTGGCAGTGGAAACAACCTCAATCGATACGCTGGTCGTCGGGGCCGGCCAGGCCGGCGTGGCCATGAGCGAGCACCTGGGCAAGCTCGGCGTGCCGCA
Organism: Burkholderia sp. AW49-1; assembly: GCF_053427845.1. Taxonomy (NCBI): domain Bacteria; kingdom Pseudomonadati; phylum Pseudomonadota; class Betaproteobacteria; order Burkholderiales; family Burkholderiaceae; genus Burkholderia; species Burkholderia sp. AW49-1. The sequence goes on from NZ_JBSAXF010000003.1 coordinate 58,971, forward strand.
TCTCGTGCTGGAGCGCGACCGCATCGCCGAGCGCTGGCGCACCGGGCGCTGGGATTCGCTGGTCGCGAACGGCCCCGCGTGGCACGACCGTTTTCCGGGGCTCGAATTCGACGGCCTCGATCCCGATGCGTTCGCATCGAAGGACCAGGTCGCCGACTACTTCGAAGCCTATGCGCGCAAGTTCAATGCGCCGATCCGCACCGGCGTCGAAGTGAAGAACGTCGTGCGCAACACGGGCAAGCCGGGTTTCATCGTCGACACCTCGGACGGCACGATCGAGGCGAACCGCGTGGTCGTCGCGACGGGCCCGTTCCAGCGCCCGGTCATCCCGCCGATCGCGCCGGACGATGCCGGCCTCATGCAAATCCACTCGGCCGATTATCGCAACCCGGCGCAATTGCCAGATGGCGCGGCGCTGGTGGTCGGCGCGGGTTCGTCGGGCGTGCAGATCGCCGACGAGCTGCAGCGCGCGGGCCGGCAGGTCTATCTGTCGGTCGGCCCGCATGACCGCCCGCCGCGCGCGTATCGCGGCCGTGACTTCTGCTGGTGGCTCGGCGTGCTCGGCGAATGGGACAAGGAAGTCGCGACGCCCGGACGCGAACACGTGACGATCGCGGTGAGCGGCGCGCGCGGAGGCCACACGGTCGATTTCCGCGCCCTCGCGCACCAGGGCGTGACGCTCGTGGGGCTGACGAAGGCGTTCGACGGCGGCGTCGCGGTGTTCGAGCGTGATCTCGCGATCAATCTCTCCCGCGGCGACGAGAACTACCTGGCGCTGCTCGATGCGGCCGACGCGTACGCGGCGCGCAACGGCCTCGACCTGCCCGAAGAGCCTGACGCCCGCCGCATCCTGTCGAATCCGGATTGCGTCACGCAGCCGATCCTCGCGCTCGACCTGGCCGGCGCCGGCGTCACGTCGATCGTCTGGGCGACGGGCTACGCGGTCGACTACGGCTGGCTGAACGTCGACGCGTTCGCCGCGAACGGCAAGCCGCAGCACCAGCGCGGCGTGTCGAAGGAGCCGGGGATCTATTTCCTCGGCCTGCCGTGGCTGTCGCGGCGCGGCTCCAGCTTCATCTGGGGCGTGTGGCATGACGCGAAACACATCGCCGACCACATCGTCACGCAGCGCAAGTACCTCGACTATCACGACGCGTCGCAACGCCGCGCGCAAACGCGCACCGGGCACGAGGACACGTCGCACCCGGCGCAGGCCGATGCGCGCCCGCTGGTCGGCGCGATCGGCTGATACGCGCTCGCATCACGTTCCGCGCCCGGCAAGGCGCCCGGACGCGGCGACCCCGCTACAACCGGAACCCTGCCGCGACTGCTCCCGGCGCGGCGGGCGAACCCACCATCAATCGAAGGACCTCGATGAGCCAGCCTACCCACACCCGTATCCGCATGTTCAACACGAAGGGTACCTACCCGAACCAGACGCTCGACAACGACCTGTGCCAGGCCGTACGCGCCGGCAACACCGTCTACGTGCGCGGCCAGGTCGGCACCGATTTCGACGGCAACCTGATCGGCCTCGGCGATCCGCGCGCGCAGGCCGAGCAGGCGATGAAGAACGTGAAGCAGTTGCTCGAGGAAGCCGGCAGCGACATCACGCACATCGTGAAGACGACGACCTACCTGATCGACCCGCGATATCGCGAGCCCGTGTACCAGGAAGTCGGCAAATGGCTGAAAGGCGTCTACCCGATTTCGACGGGGCTCGTCGTCTCGGCGCTCGGCCAGCCGCAGTGGCTGATGGAGATCGACGTGATCGCGGTGATCCCGGACAACTGGCAGCCGAACCGCGCATAGGAGGCGACATGACTTTCTCCATCGTCGGGCGCTGCCCGGAAACGGGGCAGCTCGGTATCGCGATCAGCTCGTCGAGCATCGCGGTGGGCGCGCGCTGCCCGTGGGTGCGCGCGGGCGTCGGCGCGGTCGCCACGCAGAACGTCACGCTGCCGGCGCTCGGCCCGCAGATCCTCGACCTGATCGAGCACCGGCAGCTCGCACCGGCGGCCGCGCTCGACCGCGCGCTCAGCGCGAACGGCTGGAGCCAGTACCGGCAGGTCACGGTGATCGACGGACAGGGGCAGACCGCGTGCTTCACCGGCAAGGAGGCGCTCGGCACGCACCATGCGGTTGAGGGCGTGCAATGCGTGGCGGCGGGCAATTTGCTGGCCGCGCGGGGCGTGATCGACGCGATGGCGCGTGCGTTCGAGCAGTCGCCCGGGCTGCTGGCCGACCGCCTGCTGGCCGCGATGCACGCGGCGATCGCGGCGGGCGGCGAGGCCGGACCGGTGCATTCGGCGGCACTGAAGGTGGTCGGCGACGTGACCTGGCCGATCGTCGACCTGCGCGTCGACTGGGCCGATGCCGATCCGATCGGGCAACTGGATGCGCTGTGGCACGCGTATCGCCCGCAGATGCAGGATTACCAGACACGCGCGCTGAACCCGACTGCCGCGCCGAGCTACGGAGTGCCGGGCGATGAGTGACACGTCGAGCCGCGCATTGCTCGAACGGTTGATCGGCTTCGCGACGGTCAGCCGCGATTCGAATCTGGCGATGATCGAATTCATCGGCAATTACCTCGACGGCCTCGGCGTCTCGAGCGAGCTGTTCTATAACGCGGAACGCACGAAGGCGAGCCTGTACGCGACGATCGGGCCGCGCGATCGCGGCGGCATCGCGCTGTCGGGCCATACCGACGTGGTGCCGGTCGACGGGCAGGCGTGGACGGTCGAGCCGTTCCGGCTGACCGAGCGCGACGGCCGGCTGTACGGGCGCGGCACGGCCGACATGAAGGGCTTCATCGCGTCGGTGCTCGCGGCCGTGCCGGCGTTCGTCGCGCGGCCGCTGCGCTTGCCGGTGCATCTCGCGTTTTCGTATGACGAGGAAGTCGGCTGTCTCGGCGTGCGGCCGATGCTCGATGCGCTGGCCGCGCGCGAGCACCGGCCGCGCCTGTGCCTGATCGGCGAGCCGACCGAACTGAAGCCGGTGCTCGGTCACAAGGGCAAGCTCGCGATGCGCTGCCACGTGAAGGGCGCCGCGTGTCACTCGGCGTACGCGCCGCTCGGCGTCAACGCGATCGATTACGCGGCGAAGCTGATCGGCCGGCTCGGCGAGATCGGCGTGGCGCTCGCGCGGCCCGAGCATCACGACAGCCGCTTCGATCCGCCCTTCTCGACCGTGCAGGCCGGGTTGATCAAGGGCGGCCGTGCGCTGAACATCGTGCCGGCCGAATGCGAATTCGACTTCGAGGTGCGGGCGCTGCCGGCGTTCGACGCATATGAAGTCCCGAGAAAGCTGCAGGATTATGCGGAATCCGAACTGTTGCCGAAGATGCGCGCGGTGCAGCCTGATACCGATATCCGACTGCAGCCGCTCGGTGCGTATCCGGGGCTCGCGACGTCGCCGGACAGCGAAGCCGCGCGGCTGCTCGCGATGCTGAGCGGCTCCGACGCGTTCGGCACGGTCGCGTTCGGCACCGAGGGCGGCCTGTTCGGGCAGGCCGGTATTCCGACCGTGGTATGCGGGCCGGGCAGCATGGACCAGGGGCACAAGCCCGACGAGTTCGTCACGGTCGAGCAACTGCACGGATGCGACGCGATGCTGGGCCGTCTCGCGGCGTATCTCGCTTCGGGGGATTGATCCGGCCGCGGAGCGGCATGCCACGACTCGCACACCGCCGTTCCGCGGTGTGTGCGCTTTTTCTTCCTATCGCACCGATTCCGCGACGATCTGCGCCAGCCGCTCGCGGCAGAACTCGACGAACGACTGCGCCTGCTTCGTCAGCTGACCGCGCTTCAACCGCGCGCTCACGAGCCCAGACGGACTCACCGTTTCGCTGAGGGCGATCGTCACGACGCGCCGGCCATCGTACGTGTATTCGGAGTGCGGCCGCGTGACGAGCAGCGAGAAGCCGAATCCCTGGCCGACCATGCCGCGCACCATTTCGATCGACGGCGAAGCGAACACGATGTTCGGCGTGAGCCCGAGCTCGCGAAACAGGCTGACGAAGTACGTGCGGCTCGGCAGCACGTCGAGGAGAATCATCGGCTCGACGCTGAGGTCGTGCAGCGACACGTGCGACTGGCCCGCGAACCGGTGGTTCTCCGGCAGCAGCACGTATGGCTGCTGCGGCGGCATCAGCGGCTCGGTTTCGATCGTACCGTCGAGATCGTGGTCGTAAAGGAACGCGAGATCGAAGGTGCCGGCCGTCAGGCCCTGCACGAGCTCCTGCTGGTCGCCGTCGCGCAGCCGGATGTTGACGCCCGGATAGCGCTCCCGAAAACCCGCGATCAGTTGCGGCAGATAGAGCGGCGCGACGGTCTCGAAGCAGCCGATGTCGATCTGCCCGGTGATCACGTCGTTGTCGGCGAGCGCGTTCTGTTCGAATTCGTGCGCGATGCGCAGCAGTTCCTGCGCCTTCCGGTAGAAGCGCGTGCCGGATGGCGTCAGCGACACGCCCTGCGCGTGATGACGGATGAACAGCTTCACGCCGAAGCTTTCCTCGAGCCCCTTGATCGCGCTGGAGATCGACGGCTGCGCGATGAAGAGCTGGCGCGACGCCTCGGCGACGCTGCCGGATTCCACCGTCGTCACGAAATATTTCAGTTGCCGCAAAGTGTAGTGAGCCACAGGCACCCCTGATACTCGGCCCCGGCGCACATGCGGCGCCGGAGCGCGTAATCGGTCCATCGTTTCGGGTAGCACCTTACCTGAAGAAAATCGGCGCCGACATTTCCGCTGCAGAGCTTTTTCGTATGTCTCGGAAATATTTTTAGTAATTTCCGGGCGCCGCATGCGTGGCGCACCATCGTCTCCAATCCGGATCGCGACAAAAGCGCGCATGCGCGCGGCGGACCGCCGCCAGCGTATCCGGACCCGATTGCAGGCGCACGCTTCGGCGCGCGCCGGCTGACACGGCACGCGCGCATCGCCGCGCAGGACAGGAGACTTCGCCATGACGACCGCGGACCGCAACGCGTCCCCCATGATAGAGAAACACACGATCGGCTACGTGCCGCCCGCAGAACGCCACGGCAAGGTGCGCGACCTGTTTACGCTCTGGTTCGGCGGCAATATCGCGCCGCTGCCGATCGTGACCGGCGCGCTCGGCGTGCAGATGTTTCACCTGAACCTGATGTGGGCGATCGTCGCGATCGTCGTCGGTCAGGCGGTCGGCGGCGTGCTGATGGCGCTGCATTCGGCGCAGGGGCCGCAGATGGGCATCCCGCAGATGATCCAGAGCCGCGCGCAGTTCGGATCATGGGGCGCGCTGCTGGTCACGGTGATCGCGGCGGTGATGTACGTCGGCTTCTTCGCATCGAACATCGTGCTGGCCGGCAAGTCGGTGCACGGCATCGCGTCGTCGGTGCCGGTGCCCGTCGGCATCGTGATCGGCGCGGTGGGTTCCGGGCTGATCGGGATCGTCGGCTACCGGTTCATCCACATCCTGAACCGGATCGGCACGTGGGTGCTCGGCATCGGTATCGTGGTCGGCTTCTGGATGATCCTGTCGCACGTGAGCACCGCCGATTTCCTCACACGCGGCGGCTTCGACTTCGCCGGGTGGCTGGCGACGGTGTCGCTGTCCGCGTTGTGGCAGATCGCGTTCGCGCCGTACGTGTCTGACTATTCGCGTTACCTGCCGGAGGACGTCGGCGTCGCGTCGACGTTCTGGGCGACCTATCTCGGCTGCACGATCGGCTCGACGCTCGCGTTCATCTTCGGCGCGGTCGCGGTGCTCGCGGTGCCGGCCGGCGCGGACACGATGGATGCGGTCAAGCAGGCGACCGGCCCGCTCGGCCCGCTGATGCTGGTGCTGTTCCTGCTGAGCGTGATCAGCCACAACGCGCTGAACCTGTATGGCGCGGTGCTCGCCGTCATCACGTCGGTGCAGACCTTCGCGTACAAGTGGATTCCGACCGCGAAGACGCGCGCGGTGGTGTCGGTGGTGATCTTCGTCGCATGCTGCTACGCGGCGATCGGCGCGTCGACGAACTTCGTCGGCAATCTCGTCGATCTCGTGCTCGCGCTGCTCGTCGTGCTGGTGCCGTGGACGGCGATCAACCTGATCGACTTCTATGTGATCCACAAGGGCAAGTACGACATTCAGTCGATCTTCATGGCGGACGGCGGCGTGTATGGCCGCTTCAATCCGCAGGCGCTGCTCGCATATGCAATCGGGATCGTCGTGCAGATCCCGTTCATGAACACGCCGATGTATGCGGGCCCGATTCCCGCGCATCTTGGCGGCGCCGACCTGTCGTGGCTCGTCGGGCTGGTGCTGACGTCGCCGCTGTACTACTGGCTCGCGACGCGCGACAGCGCGTACCGGCGCCGGCAGACGGGCGCGCAACTGCCGTCGTCGGCGGCGCGGTAAACGGATCGTCTCTCGACGTGACGAAAGGAAGCGGCCGCCGCATCGGATGCGACGCGGCGGCCGGGAGACGGGGAAGAGGGGCGGCGAGCAGGTTCAGGCGCGCGGCATGTCGTACCGGACATCGCAACCTCGCCCGCTCCGCGAATCACACGCCCGCGGAACGCGCGACCCGCACCGGCACCGACTTGTACGACGGCGTGCCGCTTTCCTTGTCGATGTAGTCGAGCGGCACGAGCACGTTCGCTTCCGGGTAATACGCGCCGACCGACCCCGGCGCGATGTCGTATTCGATCGCGGTGATCTTCTCGAGACGCAGCGTGCGGCCGGATGCGGTGATCGTCTCGACGTCGACGAGGTCGCCGTGTTCGAGCCCGTACTTCGCGAGATCGGCCGCGTTCATGAACAGCACGTCGCGCCGCCCGAACACGCCGCGATAGCGGTCGTCGAGCCCGTAGATCGTCGTGTTGTACTGATCGTGGCTGCGCAGCGTGATCAGCCGCAGCACCTGCTCTGCGCCGAGCACGTCGGCGTCTTCCTTCACGCCCTTGTAGACCGAGAAAGTCGCCTTGCCGGTCGGCGTGGGCCACACGCGCTCGGTGGGCGGCAGCGGCAGGCGGAAGCCGCCCGGCGTGCGGATCCGTTCGTTGAACGCCTCGAAGCCGGGCACCGTGCGATCGATCAGGTCGCGGATGCGGTCGTAGTCGGCGATCAGGTCGAGCCATGCGACCTTGCTGTTCGGCAGCGTCGCATGCGCGATTCCGGCGACGATCGCGGGCTCCGAGCGCAACTGGTCGGACGCCGGCTTGAGCTTGCCGGCCGATGCATGGACCATCGACATCGAATCCTCGACGGTGATCGACTGCCGGCCGCTCGCCTGCATGTCGAGCTCGGTGCGGCCGAGCACAGGCAGGATGTAGGTTTCCTTCGCCACGAGCAGATGCGAGCGGTTCAGCTTCGTGCCGAGATGCACGCTCAGATCGAGCTTCGCCATCGCGGGGAACGACAGCTCGGGATCGGGCAGCGCGACCGCGAAGTTGCCGCCGAGGCACAGCAGCGCCTTGGCCTGGCCGTCGATCATGGCCTGCATCGCCTGCACCGCGTCGTGCCCGTGATGCGCGGGCGGCTTGAAGCCGCACACGTCCTCGATCTTCTGCAGGAATTCGGCCGACGGCTTCTCGGTGATGCCGACGGTGCGGTTGCCCTGCACGTTGGAGTGGCCGCGCAGCGGGCATATGCCTGCACCGGGCTTGCCGAAGTTGCCGCGCATCAGCAGCAGGTCGGCGATCAGGCGCACGGTCGCCGTGCCCTTGTTGTGCTGCGTGACGCCCATCCCGTACGTGACGATCGTCGCGTTCGACTTCGCGTAGGCGAGCGCGACCTGTTCGAGCTGCGCCTGGCTCAGGCCGCTCGCGCGCTCGATGTCGTCCCACGACGTCGCCTGGAGGTCGGCGGAGAACGCGTCGAAGCCGTCGGTGTGCTGCGCGATGAAGTCGCGGTCGAGCACGTCGCCGCGCTCGGCCTCGAGCCGCAGCAGCGCCTTCATGATGCCTTTCAGCGCGGCGGCGTCGCCGCCCGCGTCGACCTGATAGTACGTCGAAGCGATGCGTGTCGAGCCGAACGACGCCATCTCGATCATGTCCTGCGGATCCGCGAAGCGTTCGAGCGCGCGCTCGCGCAGCGGGTTGAACACGATGATCGGGACGTTGCGGCGCGAGCACTCGTGCAGCGTGCCCATCATTCGCGGGTGGTTCGTGCCGGGGTTGTGGCCGATGGAGATGATCAGTTCGCAGTGGTCGAAATCCTCCAGCGACACCGTGCCCTTGCCGATTCCGATCGACTGCGGCAGGCCGACGCTGGTCGGCTCGTGGCACATGTTCGAGCAGTCGGGGAAATTGTTGGTGCCGAGCTCGCGCGCGAAGAGCTGATACAGGTATGCGGCTTCGTTCGACGCGCGGCCCGACGTATAGAACTCGACCTGCTCGGGCGGCAGCGCGCGCAGCACCTCGCCGATGCGCGCGAATGCGTCGTCCCATTCGACTGCGCGGAACGTGTCGGTCGCGCGATCGTAGACGAGCGGATGCGTGAGCCGGCCCATGTTCTCCAGCTCGTAGTCGGACAGCCGCAGCAGCGACGACACCGTGTTCGCCGCGAAGAACTCGGGGGTGACGCGCTTGGTCGTCGCTTCCCACGTGACGGCCTTCGCGCCGTTCTCGCAGAACTGGAACGTCGACTTGTGTTCCTTGTCGGGCCACGCGCAGCCGGGGCAGTCGAAGCCGTCGGGCTGGTTGGTCCGCATCAGCACGATCGGCGCCTCGATGGTTTCCATTTGCGTGCGCACGGCCTCGGCTGTCGCGCGAAGCGCGCCCCAACCGCCGGCGGGCCCATCGTACTTCCTGATGCCTGGCACTTCGCGTCGATTTGTCATGTGAATCTCCATGAGCCGGACCCGCTGCGGGGTGGCTCGGGTTGCGCCGCGTCGCGGCGTGGGGCGACTCCGTCCGGCGGACGGAGCCGGTCATGCGGGCCCGTGCATCCGGGCCCGTCGGGTTTCAGTGCGCGTCCATCCTCGCACCGGACGACGTCTTGCCGAATGCCTTCGCGACCGGTTGCGCGCATGCCGAGGCCGTGCCCTCGCGCAGCACGCACCGGTACGGCGACCGGCCGCGTTCGACGCCAGCAACGCCGGCGCTTCGCGGAGCCCGCGGCATTACTTCGACTGCGTTCAAAATAGCGAATCGGCCCCGGGCCTCCAAGACACAGTTCCGCATCGGCGCGGCCGCGAATTGCACCCTCACATGCATGTGCTCGGGAGATGCAAGGAGTACAGACGAGCGTGCACGCGGGTGCGGCGTGCGGGATACGAAAAGGTGGCGGCGTGCGATGCGCGCACGTGGGCGCGCATCGCGGCGAAGCGGGGTCAGTCGGAGAGCGTCATCGCAAGTCGCTGTCGTGCGATCTGCTTCACGGCGGATGACAGGGCTGCATCCTGCAGATCATTGGCCCAGACGGAGAATGAATCCTCGATCAGGTTGCGGGTGTCGGGCGGCAGCTCGGCCAGCATTAGCGCTACCACGGTGAAGAGCACGGCGGTGTCGCCGGCGTGGCGGCTCGCGTTCGCGTCGACGGCCTGCTTCAGGCTGTCGACCGACGCCTGCAGCGCCTGTAATGCGTCATTCGATTCGCTCATTTCACGCCTCCATTCAGGATGGTTCGGCGACGACGAACGTGCGGCCGGCAACGCGGCCGGTGCACGCGATGCCCGGCAGGCATCGCGCGCGGGCGGGACGTCAGGTCGCCGCGGTGGCCTGCGGCGCCACGGCCACCGATGCCTCGCTCGTCAGCATCAGGAACGTGAACGTTTCGCGCAGGTACAGGCGAACGACCTTGTCGGTGTGACTCGTGTAGCCGATCGACACGTCTTCGCCGAGGTGAAGTTCATAGTCGCCGCCGCGGGTGGACAGCACGCAGCCGCCGCTGATCGCCGGCGCCCAGATGATCTCGCCGCTGACGATGCGCTTGATGTGGCCGAGGACCGGGTAGCCCTGGTCGCGCGCTTCGCTCAGCGCCGTGTAGGCATCCGAACCGAGCACGACCGAGTACGGGCCGTCGACGCCGGCGAGCCGCAGTGCTTCCAGCGCGTCGCTGATCGCGTCCGGGTACGCGCCGACGTCGGCCGGCAGCGTGAGCTTGCGGTTCGACGTACCTTCGCGGATGCCGACGATGTCCGCGGCCAGGTAGCCGTCGAAGATCGCGCCGTCTTCCGCGAATGCGAGCCGTTGCGCGGCGTCCTTCGCCGGCTGCCAGTCGGCGTCGCGCGCGCCGCGCTCGACGCTGTCGATCGCATCGCGACTCAATTCGAACGGCACCGTGAGCTCGACGATCGTACGCACTTCGCGCAACCGTGCGCTCACCTGCTCGCGCGGCGCGGCGACCTCGCGCAGATGCCCGGTGCCGACCGCCGACAGCGCGGGGCCGGCCGGGCCCTCGACGTCGACCACGCGGCGCCCGGCCACCGAGCGCTTGAAGGTGCGCGCCACTTCCTCCTCGATCTGTTCCCAGGCGGCAGCGGAAACGGGCGCGAGTTCGCGGTGCAGGTTATTCATGGGCTTTGGCTCCTTTCAGCGATCCGATGTTCAGCGAGCCGTCACGGCGCGACTCGGGCGAGGTGGGTGCCGGCTGCGAGGCGATGGCGTCGGCGGCCGGTGCGGCGCGATCGGCGAGCGCTTCGAGCAGGTCGGCCGACGGCACGAAGAACAGCGAGCCGGTGACCGCGCGGCTGTAGTCGAGCAGCCGGTCGTAGTTGCCGGGCGGGCGGCCGACGAACATGTTCTCGAGCATCTGCTCGATCGGCGCCGGCGAGCGCGCGTAGCCGATGAAATAGGTGCCGAATTCGCCGTAGCCGGGGCGCCCGAACGGCATGTTGTCGCGCAGGATCTTCACTTCCTTGCCGTCTTCGTCGAGCGTGGTCAGCGAGCTGTGCGAGCACGACGGTTTCACGTCCGGCGCGAGCTCGATGTCGGACAGCTTGGTGCGCCCGATGATGCGCTCCTGCGTCTCGACCGCGAGCGCGTTCCAGCCGGCCATGTCGTGCAGGTACTTCTGCACGATCACGTAGCTGCCGCCCGCGAATGCCGAATCCTCGTCGCCGATCACCGTGAAGTCGACCGCCTCGCGGCCTTCCGGGTTCTCGGTGCCGTCGACGAAGCCGATCATCGCGCGCTGGTCGAAGTTGCGGAAGCCGTGCACCTCGTCGACGACCGTGACCGCGTCGCCGAGCGCGCCGAGCAGTTGGGTGGCGAGTTCGAAGCACAGGTCCATCGCCTCGGCGCGGATGTGCAGCAGGATGTCGCCCGGCGTCGCGACCGCGACACGCTGGCCGGCGCCGAATTCGCGGAACGGATGCAGTGACGCGGGGCGCGGATCGCCGAACAGCGCATCCCATGCGTCGGCGCCGAAGCCGCACACGCAGGACAGGTTGCCGCCCGGCACGCGCTTGCCCACCGAGCGCACGAGCGCGGCGATGTCGCCGCACCATGCGCGGATCGTGTCGGCGCGGTCGGCGCCCGGATTGACGGTTGCGACGAGGAAGATCGCGCTACGCGTGATCGGACTGTGAACGGCCTGGGAGAGCGGGGGGCGGGTTTGCATCGCGGCCTGCCGGTCAGTCATGTCGGGACGGACGGGCCGCGAATGCCGCGGCGCGCGAAGACGAACGGTTGGACTGTGCCATGCGACTGTTCTCTTTGTGACATGCGAATGAAGGACGTTGCGCGTGCATCGCGCAACGGGCCACCGCGGCGGCTTCCACGCGTGCGCGCAAGGGGGCGGGCACGGGGGCCGCGCGTTCGCCCGGCGCGTGACCTCGTCGCACCGCGTAACGTCGTCGAGCATGCAATCTAGCAGCTTCGGCGGGTCTTTGGAACACGTATCGGCGATCTGTCATTCGAATGGATTGACCGGGGTCCGGTTTTGCACAGCGGGCGTGCAGCTGTACTCTTGTAGCGCGCGGCGCTGTGCTCTTGAGCGGGCGGGGCGCGTGCAGTAGATTAGGTTCGCTCCGCCCGCCGACGAGGACCATCATGATGAACCTGCTGGAAGCGATGCGCATTTTTGGCGCGGCGTCCAACTTGAAGCTCGGCGACGCGCAGGCTACCGACCGGATCGATGCGTGCGCAACCGTTCACGATTCGCCTGTCGGCGGCTTTCAACCGCTCGAAACCATCCGCCGTGTCGACGGAGCATCGGCTACGCCATCTACGCCGTCTACGCCATTGCATGGGTCATCGCGTTGAATACGTCCACTGTTTCCGCCGATAGGGCCGCCGAGCGCATTCGCCGCCGCTTCGGACACTTCCTCCATGCGGCCGAGCTGGCCGGGCTGATCGTGATCGGTCTCGCCACCGCGTTCGCGATGACGCAGGAAGCGTGGAAGGTCGTGCTCGCGGGCGAGGTGTCGCTGACGGACTTGCTGCTGATGTTCCTGTATCTCGAAGTGCTCGCGATGGACGTGCGTTACCTGCGGCTCGGCCGGCTGCCGGTGCGCTTTCCGCTGTTCATCGCGATGACGTCGCTCGCGCGCGACCTGATCCTGCGCGGCGCCACCGACAGTCCCGAGCGAATGCTGATGACCACGTCCGGCATCGTGCTGCTTGCGGTGGGCGTACTGATCCTCAGCTTCGGTCAGCATCGCTTTCCGGCGGAAGCAGACGATGTCGAGGACGATGCGCACACGCGTCGGTAGCACCGCGCGCACCTGGTCGGAGAAGAACGAAGCATTCCACATCGATATCGGTGCGACCGTTGAAATGGACACAGCCGGCAAGCTCGCCGTGCCCGGCATGCGGATTGCTTCGGGCCGCCGGACACTCGCGCACGCGTAGCCCGCGTGTTGCGCTGCAACGTCGATGGCGTTCGATCCCTGTCGCGGATCGCATACGAACCATGGTCCGCGTTTGCGTGCGCCGCGGGGTCGTCCGTACCTGCTCTTTTCAGGGAGGACGCCGATAATGGATTCGTCACCTCAGCCGGGAGCCGCGCCATGTCCGGAAGCAACGCATCGTCTTCACGCCCCGATCTTGCGCAGGGCATTTCGCTCGATGACATCGCCGATGGCGCGATGATCGAGGGCCAGGTCGGCGACGACACGGTCCTGCTGGTGCGCCGCGCCGACGCACTGTTTGCCGTGGGCGCGCAATGCCCTCACTACGGCGCACCGCTGGCCGACGGGCTGCTGGTCGGCGACACGATTCGCTGCCCGTGGCATCACGCGGCGTTCTGCCTGCGCACCGGCGAACGGCTGCGCGCGCCGGCGCTCGACGGCCTGACGTGCTGGCGCATCGAACGTCGGGACGGCCGCGCGGTCGTGATCGGCGCGCAGCCTGCCGCGTCGCCGCCCGTGTCGAATGCGCCCGGATTGCCCGAATCGGTGGTGATCGTCGGCGGTGGCGCGGCCGCTATCGCGGCGGCCGTGACGCTGCGGCAGGAAGGCTACCCGCACGCGATCACGCTGCTGAGTGCGGACAGCGAGCCGCCGTACGATCGACCGAACCTGTCGAAGGACTATCTGGCCGGCACGGCGGAAGCCGACTGGCTGCCGCTGCGCGGGGCGTCGTTCTATACCGACCAGCGCATCGACGTGCACTGCGGCACGCGCGTCGGGCGGATCGATCCCGCGCAACATGCGGTCGAGCTCGCGGACGGCAGCCGCCTCGGCTACGGCGCGCTGCTACTCGCCACCGGTGCCGAGCCGAACCGCCTGACCGTACCGGGCGCCGATCTTCCGCACGTTTGCGTGCTGCGCTCGCGCGCCGATTGCGATGCGCTGATCGGCAAGCTGAAGACCGCGCGGCGCTGCGTCGTGGTCGGCGCGAGCTTCATCGGCCTGGAAGCCGCCGCCGCGTTGCGCACGCGCGGGCTCGACGTAGCGGTGGTCGCCCCTGATGCGCGGCCGATGGCGCGCGTGCTCGGCGACGCGCTCGGCGATACGATCCGCGCGCTGCACGAGTCGCACGGCGTGGCGTTCCATCTCGGCGCGACGCCCGCGCAGATCGCGCCGGATCGCGTCACGCTGTCGAACGGCGACGTGCTGCCGGCGGACGTCGTGTTGGTCGGCATCGGCGTGCATCCGAACGTCGCGCTCGCGCAGGATGCGGGGCTGGCCGTCGATCGCGGCGTGACGGTCGACCGTTTCCTGCAGACGAGCGCGCCGGATATTTACGCGGCCGGCGACATCGCGCGCTGGCCCGATCCGTTGACGGGCGAACGCATTCGCGTCGAGCACTGGGTCGTCGCGGAGCGACAGGGAACCGCCGCCGCGCGCAACATGCTCGGCCGGCAGCAGCCGTTCGACGCGGTGCCGTTCTTCTGGAGCCAGCACTACGACCTGACGGTGCGCTATGTCGGGCATGCGGAGCAATGGGACCGCGTCGAGATCGACGGCGACCTGCGCGCGCACGATGGTTCGGTGACGTACTGGCGCGGCAACGCACGGCTCGCGGTCGTGACGATCGGCCGCGATCTCGATTGCCTGCGCGCGGAAGCGGCGCTCGAGCAGCAGGGCGCGACGCACGCGTGAGCGGGCCGCCGGCCGTGCGTCGAGCGGTGCACGCGCCGGCCACGGTGTTGCGTATGCAACGGTCGCTGCGTCGTCGCGACCTGCGCGCAGACTGTCGAATCGGCCAGCACCAGGTGAACCGCGACTTCGGTTTCTCCATCAACGCATTCGCGACGCCGCGATCGCGAACCGTCCGGCGTTGCCGGCGCCGACGGGCGCGCGCCTTGCTCGAACAGCGCGACGGTATCTGAACCGTTTCCGCTTTCGACAAGGAGGGCCTGACATGAAAGCAGTCGTATTTCACGGCATCGGCGACATTCGCATCGATACGGTACCCGACCCGGAAGTCGCCGACGTGACCGATGCGGTCGTGCGCCTCACGGCCAGCGCGATCTGCGGCACCGACCTGCACATGGTGCGCGGCACGCTCGGCGGGATGAAGCCGGGCACGATCCTCGGCCATGAGGGCGTCGGCGTCGTCGAGACGCTCGGGCGCGACGTGCGCAACCTGAAGCGCGGCGATCGCGTGCTGATTCCGTCGACGATCGCGTGCGGCAGCTGCGTGTACTGCCGCGCGGGCTACACCGCGCAATGCGACGTCGCAAACCCGGGCGGGCCGCGCGCGGGCACCGCGTTCTACGGCGGCCCGGCCGATACGGGCCCGTTCGACGGCCTGCAGGCCGAATACGCGCGCACCCCGCTCGCGAACGCGAGCCTGATCCGGCTGCCCGACGCGATCGACGACGACCGCGCGATCCTGATGTCCGACATTTTCCCGACCGGCTACTTCGGCGCGCAGCTCGCGGAAGTGAAGCCGGGCGACACGGTGGCGGTGTTCGGCGCCGGGCCGGTCGGCCAGTTCGCGATCGCGAGCGCGAAGCTGATGGGCGCCGGGCGCGTGATCGCGATCGACCGCATCGCGTCGCGGCTCGAGATGGCGTGCGCGCAAGGCGCCGAGACCGTCGACTTCTCCGAGGAAGATCCCGTCGACACCGTGCTGCGACTCACCGGCGGGATTGGCGTCGATCGTGCGATCGACGCGGTCGGCGTCGACGCGATGCGCGCGACGCACGGGCCGGCCGCGGCCGATCGCGACGCGGCGCGCGCGTTCGACGCGGAAGTCGATGCCGTCGCACCGCGCCGCAAGCCGGACGGCCGCAACTGGATACCCGGCGACGGGCCGTCGCAGGTGCTGCAATGGGCGGTGCGCGTGGTCGCGAAGGCCGGCACGGTCGCGGTGATCGGCGTGTATCCGCCGCAGGCGCGCGTGTTTCCGGTCGGCGAGGCGATGAACCGGAACCTGACGATCAAGATGGGCAACTGCAATCACCGGACCATCACGCCGAAGCTGATCGAGCTCGTGCGCAGCGGTGCGTTCGACCCGGCATCCGTGCTGACACGCTGCGAGCCGCTGACGAACGCGATCGACGCGTATCGCGCGTTCGACGTGCGCGAGCCGGGCTGGATGAAGGTGAAGCTGACGCCATGACGATGCGAACCGGAAGAAGGAGAGCCGTGATGAACGAGATCGACGATCGCTACGCCAACTGCATGGCCGCGTGCGACGCATGCGCACATGCGTGCGATGCGTGTATCGCGGGGTGCCTGGCGGAACCCGAACCGCACACCCTCGCCGCCTGCATCGCGCTCGACATCGAGTGCGCGCAGGTGTGTCGCCTTGCATCGGGTGCGATGGCGCGCGGCAGCGTGCTCGCGCCCCAGGTATGCGCACTTTGCGCGCTTGCCTGCGATCTGTGTGCCGCCGAATGCCTGCAGCACGCGCACGACCATTGCCGCCGCTGCGCGCTGGCATGCGACACCTGCGCCGCGATGTGCCGCGCAATGGCCTGAGCGTTCAGCGCGTATCGTGAACCTGGCGGGCGACGCGCTGCAGCAGCGCGTCGAGCACCGCCATCTCGACGGGCTTGACGAGGTGATCGTCGAAGCCCGCGCTCGCGGTGCGTGCGAGGTCGGCCGGGCTCGCATGGCCGGACAAGGCGACGCAGGTCGTGTCGGCCAGCACGTCGATCGCGCGCAGTTCGTGCAGCAGCGTGAAGCCGTCGACGTCGGGCATCGACAGGTCGATGAGCATCAGGTGCGGAACGACGTCGGCCGCGAGCGCCAGCGCGTCGTCCGCGTTGTACGCGACGCGCGGCGCATGGCCCTTCACCTGCAGCAGCACGGCGAGCGTGTCGGCGGAGTCGCGGTTGTCGTCGACGATGACGATGCGCAGCGGCGCACCGGCCGGCTGCTTGGTGGAGCGCGGTGCGGGCGCATCGCCCGGCGTCGCACGCGTCGCATGCTCGATCGGCAGCCGCACCGTGAACGTCGCGCCATGGCCGGGGCCGCTGCTTTCGGCGGCGATCATCCCGCCGTGCAGCTCGACGAACGACCGGCAGATCGCGAGGCCGAGCCCGAAGCCTTCCGACGGGCGTCGGCCGGGCACGCCTTCCTGTTCGAACAGATCGAAGATCGATTCGAGCGAGCCTGGCGCGATGCCGACACCATGATCGGTGACGCGGATCGCGACGAACGAACCTTCGGCGTGCGCGCCGACGTCGATGCGCCCGCCCTGCGGTGAAAATTTCGACGCGTTGTCGAGCAGGTTGTGCAGCACCTGCACGAGCCGCGCGGCATCGCCGCGCACCACCAGCGGATCGTCCGGCAGGTCGACGCGAATGTGCTGCACGCGCGCGGCCAGCTTCGACTGGACGCTTTCCACACCGCGGCAGACGAGGTCGCGCACGGTCACCGGCGCATCGTCGAGTTCGACCTTGCCGGCGGTGATGCGCCCGACATCGAGCAGGTCGTCGACCAGCCGCGTCAACTGTCCGATCTGGCGATGCACGGCGTCGCGGCATTGCGCGAGCGCGGGCGCCGGATCGGGCAGGCTTTGCAGCACGCCGACCGAATGGCGCAGCGGTGCGAGGTGATTGCGCAACTCGTGCGCGAGCATCGCGATGAACACGCTGAGCCGGTGCGTCGACACTTCGAGTTCCGCGAGCCGCTTGCGCTCGGTCATGTCGCGCGTGATCTTGATGAAGCCGGCGAGCTGGCCGGCATGGTCGTGCACGGCCGTGATCGTCACGCTGGCCCAGAACAGCGAACCGTCCTTGCGCACGCGCCAACCTTCGTCCTCGAAGCGGCCGTGCGCGACAGCTTCCCGGAGGCCGAACGCGGGCCGTCCGTCCGCGATCGCGTCGGGCGGATAGAAACGCGAGAAATGGTGGCCGACGATGTCGGCCGTGCGATAGCCCTTGATGCGCTCGGCGCCCGCGTTCCACGTCGCGACGTTGCCGTGCGGGTCGAGCATGAACACGGCGTAGTCGGTAATCGCGCCGACGACGGTCTCGAAGCGAAACTCGGCGAAGCGATGCAGCAGATCGCGCGCGTCGTTGGGGCCGAGCGGCGGGGGCGGATCGGAAACGGTGTCGAATGTCTTCATCGGAACGGCAAGTCGGATGCGGGCGGAGGAACGCCGCCCCGCCGCAGCCGGCGGGGCCGGCCGCGGCCATTCAAATCGGATTGGCACCCCGAAAGCATAAGGGAGGTCAATTCACCTGATCAATGGGGGCGCATGGCCCGTGCCGCGCCGCGCGCGGGGCGGGAAATCCTGTTGGCGGGGGCCGGGTGGCGGCGTGCGGCATGGCGATTGCATCGCCGTCCGGTCCGCACGCCGTGGCGGGCCGGACGCGTAAGCCCGGCCGGAAGCAGCGCGACGCTTTGCGGCTACACGAGGACACCGACATGAACAGCACACTGAACCCCGACAACGAACCGGCCGGCCCGGATGACGAGAACGCGCGGCGCGGCCGCGACGGCCGCGCGCTGGGGCCGAGCGACTCGTCCGACAGCGGCAGCGATACGGCGGGCGCGCGGCGCCATCCGTTCGACGTCGATTCGCCGCTCGACGAGCACGCGCTGGAGCGCGGCGACGCGGCCCTCGACAGCGATACGGACCGCGCGGGCACCGGCGAACGCGCGTCCGCGGATGGCGATGCGGGGCTCGAGGAAGGCGCCGACATCGAGCCGGATCGCACGGAACGGCTGAGCGAGCCCGGCGGCATCGACGATCCGGATGCGCCGGAGGAGCCCGGCACGGGCAACGTATAGGGTCGTTGCAGGACGAGCGGCCGAGCAAAATCTGCAATCCCGTTGCAGATAGGGAGGCCTGGCAAGCGACGTGCTGCGACGCGTGACCGGTCAGCGTCGCCCGTCCGCGAGCATTGGGCGCCAGGTGCGGCGATCACGGCGCGGACGGGAACATCGACATCGAAGCGCCGCCGTGCGATCCGCCAAGCGGCTACTCAACGGCGGTAGGCCACGCGGCACGTGACTTGCAACCGGTTGACCGACGCGCGCCGCGGCGCGACATGGGGCCGTGCGCGGCACAGCCGCGAACAAGGAGAGACACGATGCAACGACGATATCCCGGACGGCAAGCCGAACGGAGCGGCCCGCCCGACTGGCACGAGCGCGGCGAACGCGCGTATCGGGGCCCCGGCGGGGGCACCGACGAACGCGATTTCCGCGGCGACGAGTTCGGACGGCAGGATGCCGACTATGAATCCCCGTACCGGCACTTCGCGAGCGAGGACGTCGGCCCGGAAGACTGGGGCAGCGAATGGAGCGAGCGCTCGGCACGCTCGCCGGCGGAACAGCACGGCCGCGACGCCGACTGGCGCGCCGCGCCGGGCAGTGCGCGCGATCCTGCGTGGGAGGCAGCGCACGGCTACGGCAACCGTGGCCGCCGAGCGGAGGGCGGCACCGGGCGTGAAAGCGCCCATGGCGATCGGCCGGGGTTCGGCGGCCATCCCCGGATGAGCGGGTACGGCGGCGAGCGCGACTACGATGCGCGCGATCCGCGCCGTGCCGATGCACCGGACCTGTCGCGCTTCGGCAGCGATGCGCAACGCGACGCAATGCGCCGCCGTCGCGGCCCGAAAGGCTATACGCGCTCGGACGAGCGGATTCGCGAGGACGTTTGCGAGCGGCTCGCGCATGCACTCGACATCGACGTGAGCGACGTTTCCGTGCAGGTGCGTGACGGCCGCGTCGAACTGGACGGGACCGTGCCGTCACGCTGGATGAAGCACGACATCGAGGACATCGCGGACAGCTGCATGTGCGTGCGTGACATCGAGAATCGTGTGCGCGTGCAACGCAACGACGACGAACGCGATACGGGCATGGTGCTGCATCCGTCCCAGCGCACGGTCACGCCGACGCAGCCTGCGGTGCGCGACCCCGAACCGGGCAGCGACACGGGCCGAGAACCGCGCCATTGACCGCCGATACGAGGCCGATTCGGCCGCGCACACAGGCATCGCGCGCATGACGGCCGGCACTGATGACCGGCCGCGTGACGATCGCGACGATCGCGACTCGGCCGGCAGCGGCCGCCACCGCGATTCACGCGACGCGCGCGGCCTGCGCGTGCGCATCGCGGTCGAGCTGTGGCGCGCGATCTGGCATTACCGCGCGCGCGTGCTGGCGGCGATCGTGCTGCTCGTGCTCGCGAAGGCGGCGGCCGTCTCGGTGCCGCTGCTGCTGAAGGACATCGTCGACGGATTCGGCCGTGCGGCGGGCCAGCCGATCGCGCTGCCGGTCCTGCTGCTGTTCGCGTATGCGGTCGTGCGCTTCGCGGCGAACGCGCTGAACGAAGTGCGCGACATGACCTTCGTGCAGGTCACGCAGCACACCGTCGCGTCGTTTACGGTCCGCACGTTCGGTCACCTGCACCAGCTCGGCGCGCGCTTTCATTCGCAGCGCGAGACAGGCGCCGTCGTGCGCGACCTCGAGAAAGGCACGGCCGGCATCGGCTACCTGCTCGGCGTCGCGGTGTTTACCGTCGTGCCGACCGCGATCGAGATCGGCTCGGTGCTGGTGATCGTGATCGGCAAGTACGGCGGCGGCTTCACCGCGATCATCCTCGTCACGTTCGCCGTCTATGCGGCATACACGGCCGTCTTCACGCGCCGGCGGATCCGCTACCAGCGTCGCGTGAACGCGCTCGAGGCCGAATCGAACGCGCGCGTGGTCGACAGCCTGCTCAACGTCGATACCGTCAAGTACTTCGCGCGCGAGGACGTCGAGCGCGACCGGCTCGAACGCGTGCTCGACGCATGGCGCGAGGCCGGCATCGACAACCAGTACGCGCTGTCGACGCTGCACATCGGGCAGAGCGCCTGCATCGGCGCGGGCATCGCGGCAGTGATGCTGCTCGCCGGCCAGCATGTCGCGCGCGGCACGATGACGATCGGCGATCTCGTGCTGATCAACGCGTACATCATCCAGATCAGCCTGCCGCTGAACGCGCTCGGCTTCGTGTTCCGCGAAGCGAACGATGCGATGACGAACATCGAGCGACTGTTCGGGCTGCTCGACGCGCGCGGCAAGCCGGGCGAGGAGGGCGACGTGCCGGGTGCGCAGCCGCTCGTGGTGCGCGGCGGCGCGATCGCGTTCGAGCATGTCGACTTCGGCTACGAGCCGAGCCGGCAGATTCTGTGGGACGTGTCGTTTCGCGTCGAGCCCGGGCAATCGGTGGCGGTGGTCGGCGGCAGCGGCTCGGGCAAGTCGACGCTCGCGCGGCTGCTGTTCCGGCTGTACCAGCCCGATGCGGGGACGATCCGCATCGACGGCCAGGACCTGCGCCTCGTGACCGCGCGCAGCCTGCGCGACGCGCTCGGCATCGTGCCGCAGGACACGATCCTCTTCAACGACACGCTGGCCTACAACATCGCGTACGGCAAGCGCGACGCGACGCGCGGCGACGTGATCGCGGCCGCGCGCGGCGCGCAGCTCGACGCGTTCATCGAGCGGCTGCCCGACGCGTATGACACGCGGGTCGGCGAGCGCGGCGTGCGGCTGTCCGGCGGCGAACGGCAGCGTGTCGCGATCGCGCGCGCGCTGCTGAAGGCGCCGCCGATCGTCGTGTTCGACGAGGCGACGTCGGCGCTCGACACGCGCTCGGAGCGCGCAATCCAGCAGGAGCTGGCCCGCATCGCGCGGCACCGCACGAGTCTCGTCATCGCGCACCGGCTGTCGACGGTCGTCGACGCGGACCGGATTCTCGTGATGGAGCACGGCCGGCTCGTCGAGCAGGGCACGCACGACGAACTGCTGGCGAGCGATGGCGTATACGCGCAGATGTGGTCGCTGCAAGCGAAGCAGCGTGAACTCGAACGCACGGAGGCGACGTTTGCGCGGCAGCCGGTCCGGATCAATCCGCTGGTGGCGCAGGTGCTCGACGCGCTGGCGGATGCCGCCGCGCGACGCGGCGTGCCGGTGTTCCGCGAGCTGTCGAGCGAGGATCTGGTCGTCAAGGCCGATCCGGCCGCGCTGCGGCGCTTCGTGTGGGCGCTGTGCCGCGCCGGGATCAATGCGAGCGGCGGCGGGCAGATCGAGGTGCGGACCGCACGGCACGACCCCGAGGCGCGGATCACGATCACGTGCGCGGGCGTCGAGGTGCCGGAATTGTCGTTGGTCGATCTCGAACAACTGCAAAGCGCGATAGAGGACGCGGGCGGCTACGTCGTGCGGGAGCGCGGCGACATCGGCGTGACGCTGCACTTGTCGCTACCGATGTGCGCGGTTGCACCGGCGTCGATGCAACCGACCGCCGCCGCACCGGATCCCGGGCCGGACGCCGTTGCGACCGCGGACGCGAAACCGCTCGACGGCCTGCGCATCGCATGCGTCGACGATCATGACGAGGCGCGCGAAGCGCTTGCCGCGCTACTGAAGGTCGCCGGCGCGGACGTGCGCGTGTTCGCGTCCGGCCAGGCATTGCTCGACGAGCTGTGGCGCGCGCGTCGCGCGGACTGGCCGGCGCTCCTGGTGTGCGACATCGACCTCGGCGATGACGAGGAAGACGGCTACACGGTCATGCGCCGCGTGCGCCAGCTCGATGCCGAGCGCGGGCGCGACGGCCGCGCGCCGCTCGAAGCGATTGCATTGTCAGGCCATGCGCGCGAGCGTGACCGCACGCGCGCGGTCGAAGCGGGTTTCCATGCATACCTGACCAAGCCCGCGGCAGCGGCCGACCTGATCGCGACGCTGCGCGCGCTCGCGTTTTCCTCTGGAGACATCCATGCCGAACCTTCCGAACCCGGCGACACCCGAAGCCCTGACCGAACGTCGCGCCGGTAGCGCGTTCGCCGACCGCCAGGCCGCGGTCGCGGCCGTCGAACTGCTGTTGCCGACGTTGTCGGCCGCGCTGGAGAGCGATTTCGTCGGCGATAGCGGGTGCCTGCACATCGTGATCATGGATCCGGCGCTCGGGCCGCACGACGCGGCGTTCGAGGACGCGATCCTGTACGAGTTTTCGCTGCCCGGTCCGAAGGACTGGGACGCCGACTATCGCGCATACGCACGCGCGAAGGCGCGGCTGTCGTGGGAAACCGGCCGCGACGGCCATGTCGTGCAGGCGCTGGAGCCATACCGGCTGCGCGCCGGTGACACGAATCTGTGGGGCGGCGTCGCGCAGCACGGGATCGTGGTCGGCGTGTCGGGCGCGCAGCCGTGGTTCGACGAGGCGTTCGCGGGCTGCATCGCGCATTGCCTGCGCGCGCTCGCGAAGCACCGCGCGCAGGCGACGCCGGACGGGCTCGCGATCTGAGCGGCGCGGGCCGCGCCGGTTTTTACAGCAGCTTATAAAAAAGCCCGTCGGCGGGCGCGACGGTCCGATGCGGCGCGGCCGTGCGCAGACGGGCACGGTTCTCGCTGTACCTCCTGCACCGGCGCTTGTCACGACAAGCGTCACGGCCACGATTCTTCGGACACTCGCAGGAGGTGCATGTTGAACGCGACTCACGATCCAGCCCGACCGCCGCTCGCCGGCCGCACCGCGCTCGTGACGGGCGGCGGCCGCGGCCTGGGCGAAGCCATCTGCGAGGAACTCGCGCAACATGGCGCGCACGTGATCGTCGCGGATCTCGACGGCGATCGCGCGGCGGCCGTCGCGCACCGTCTCGAGCGGCATGGCGGCCAGGCGGTCGGAAGGCCGCTCGACGTGCGTGACGAGGCGTCGGTGCTGCAGGTCGTGCACGACGCGCGCGAGGCGCTCGGCGATCTCGACGTGATCGTCAACAACGCGGCGATCGACGTGACCGCACCGCTCGACGAGGTCAGCGTCGCCGCCTGGCAACAGGTGCTGATGACCAACCTGTTCGGCCCGTACCTGATGTGCCACGCGGTCGTGCCGATGATGAAGGCGCGCGGCGCGGGGCACATCGTCAACATCGCGTCCACCGCATCGAAACGCGCATGGCCGAATGCATCCGCGTATCACGCGACGAAGTGGGGGCTGCTCGGGCTGTCGCATGCGCTGCATGCGGAGTTGCGGCCGGCCGGCGTGAGCGTGTCGGCGATCGTCGCGGGCGGGATGCGCACGCCGTTCCTGCTCGACCGCTTCCCCGACATCGACGAGGACACGTTGCAGCCGCCGGAGCACGTCGCGGCTGCCGTGCGGTTCGTGCTGACGCAGCCGCCGGGCACCGTCGTGCCGGAACTGATGGTGTTGCCGATGAAGGAGACGTCATGGCCCTGACGCGTGAGCGACGGCTGCCCGGCGCGGTGCTGCTCGACAAGGACGGCACGCTGCTGGAGAACGTGCCATACAACGTCGACCCCGAGCGGATGCGGCTGGCGCCGGGCGCCGCGCGCGCATTGCGCACGCTCGGCGCGACGGGCATGCCGATCGCGGTCGTGTCGAACCAGCCGGGCGTCGCACTCGGCTACTTTGCCGAATCGGAGCTTGGCGCGGTCCGCCAACGTCTCGCCGAATTGTTCGAAGCGAACGGCGCGACCCTGGCGGATTTTTTTTATTGCCCGCATCACCCGGCCGGCAGCGTGCCGCGCTACACGTGCGACTGCGTCTGCCGCAAGCCGCGCCCCGCGATGGTGCGCCGCGCGATCGCCACGCTCGGGGCGGTCGCGGAATGGAGCTGGATGATCGGCGACATTCTCGACGACGTCGAGGCCGGCCGCGCCGCGCGCTGCAGCACGATACTCGTCGACTGCGGCAACGAGACCGAGTGGCGGCTCGATGCCGCGCGCACGCCGCGCCACGTGGTCGATCGCCTCGATCTCGCCGCCGACATCGTGGTACGCGAGGCCGTGCGCCGTCACGGCTCGTGGGTGCGGCGATGAGTGCCGCCTGGGATCGTGCGCGACGCATTCTGTGCTTGCGGCTCGACAGCCTCGGCGACGTGCTGATGACGACGCCCGCACTGCGCGCACTGAAGGAAAGCGGGCACGGTCGTCGGCTCACGCTGCTGACGTCGCGTACGGGCGCCGCGCTGGCGAAGCACCTGCCGATGGTCGACGACGTGTGGACGTATGACGCGCCATGGGTCAAGCATCCGGACGCGCACGGCGATCCGGTGACCGATCTCGACATGATCGACCGGCTGCTGGCCGGCCGCTTCGACGCGGCTGTGATCTTCACCGTGTACAGCCAGAGCCCGCTGCCCGCCGCGATGATGTGCTGGCTCGCCGGCATCCCGCTGAGGCTTGCGCATTGCCGCGAGAATCCCTATGAACTGCTGACCGATCGCGTGCCCGAAACCGAGCCGGATTCCCACGTGCGCCACGAGGTCGCGCGCCAGCTTGCGCTGGTGCGCTCGATCGGCGCGAAGACCTCCGACTGGCGGATGGCGTTCGACCCGGGCGATGCGGCGCGACGCGCGTTGCACCTGCGGCTGCGCGCCGCGTTGCAGCGGATCGGCGGTCCTCGCCGGCCGGGCACGTCGCGCGCGCGCTGGCTGGTCGTGCATCCGGGCGCGAGCGCGGCGTCGCGCCGCTGGCCGGTCGAGCGCTTCGGCGCCGCGGCCGCGCGGCTCGCGGCGCTGTTCGACGGCATCGCGGTGACGGGCAGCGCCGAGGAGCGCGAGCTCGTCGATGCCGTGTGCGAACGCGCGGGGCCGCGCGCCGTCGCGCTCGCCGGCACGCTGCCGCTCGGCGAACTCGGCGCGCTGATCGAGACGGCGGACCTGCTGCTGTCGAACAACAGCGGCCCCGTGCATCTCGCGGCCGCGCTCGGCACGCCGGTCGTCGACCTGTACGCACTGACCAATCCGCAGCACACGCCATGGCGCGTGCCGCACCGCGCGTTGAACGTCGACGTGCCGTGCCGCAACTGCTACCGCAGCGTATGCAACCAGCCCGGCCATCCGTGCCTGCTCGGCGTGAGCGTCGACGACGTCGTCGAGGCCACGCATGCACTGTTGCGCGGCAGCATGCGCCATGCGCAACGCGCGGCCGCGCTGGCCGCCGTGCGCGGTGCGGAGCCGGCCGCGGCGAACTCGTCGAACGTGATTCCGTTCGCGCATGTCATCACGAGGACCTGACGCATGCCCGCTCCGACCTATACGCTCGGCATCAACGCCGCCTTTCACGACAGTGCCGCCTGCCTCGTGCGCGACGGCACGGTGATCGCGGCGGCCGAAGACGAACGTTTCACGCACGTGAAGCACGCGAAGCGGCCCGTACCGTTCTCGACGTGGGAGCTGCCGTATCACGCGATCGATTACTGTCTCGCGGAAGCGGACATCGCGCTCGCGGACGTCGGCCACGTCGCGTATTCGTACGATCCGTGGCTCGAGCTCGATCGTCACGGCACCGAGACGGCGCTGACTCTGCCGCTTGCGCCGTCCGCGCATGCGCCGCGCGCCGATGGCGTGTCACCATGGCATCCGTTGTTCCTGTCGTCGATCGTGAACGCGCCGCGTCAGCTCGCCGGCGGCGCGCCGCACCATTTGCAGCGGCGCTTTCGCGGTGTCGCGCACGACGGGCCGTTCCGCTGGCACTTCATCGAGCATCATCTCGCGCACGAGGCCAGCGCGTTTCTCGCGGCGCCGTACGAGCATTGCGCGGTGATGACGATGGACGGGCGCGGCGAACGCGCGACAACGAGTTACGGCGTGTTCGACGGCCAGTCGTACCGGCGGCTCGGTCAGGTCAACCTGCCGCATTCGCTCGGCCTGCTCTACGAGCGCGTGACGCGCTACCTCGGTTTCCTGCATTCGTCCGACGAGTACAAGGTGATGGCGCTCGCGTCGTACGGCAAGCCGGTGTTCGCCGACGAGATGCGCAAGCTGGTGAGCTACAACGGCGACGGCCGCTACGAGATCGCCGATGCCGATCTCGGCGCACGCTTCGGCGCGCCGCGCGAGCGCGGCGGCCCGATCGAGCCGCATCATTGCGACATCGCGCACGCGCTGCAGCTGGTGCTCGAGGAGACGACGCTGCAGGCGGTCGACTGGCTCGCCGCCGAGACCGGCGAGCTGCAGCTCGCGATGGCGGGTGGCGTCGCGCTGAACTGCGTGATGAACGCGAAAATTCGCGATCGCGGCCCGTTCGACGACGTGTGGGTGCAGCCGGCCGCCGGCGATGCGGGCACCGCGCTCGGCGCCGCGCTGTGGACCGACTTCCGGATGCGCGGGATGCGCGGCGAGTGGCGGATGGATCACGCGTATCTCGGGCCGTCATACAGCGACGACGCGATCGAAGCCTTCCTGAAGGAAGCGCAACTGCCGTACCGGCGGCTCGCGGACGTCGCCGCCCAGACCGCTGCGCTCCTCGCGGCGAACCGCGTGATCGGCTGGTTCCAGGGCCGCATGGAGTTCGGGCCGCGTGCGCTGGGCGCGCGCTCGATCCTCGCGTCACCGATCGATCCGGGCATGCAGCGCAAGCTGAACCGGATCAAGGATCGCGAGGACTTCCGGCCGGTCGCGCCGGTCGTGCTCGAAAGCAAGGCGCATCAGTGGTTCAATGGCGGCCGGCGCATGCCGCTGCGCGCGCCGTTCATGCTGTTCGTGTACGACGTTGCGCCGGGGGCGGAAGCGACGATTCCGGCGGTGCGCCACATCGACGGCACCGCGCGCGTGCAGACCGTCGATGAAGACCAGCATCCGCTGCTGCATGCGCTGTTGACCGAGTTCGACGCGCTGACCGGCGTGCCGGTGCTCGTCAACACGTCGTTCAACACGCGCGGCGAGCCGATCGTCTGTTCGCCGCGCGACGCGATCGAGTGCTTCTGGACTTCACCGCTCGACGCGCTCGTGATCGGCTCGTTCCTGCTGGAGAAGCCGCGATGAACATGCGCGACGTGCAACTGCCGCCGATCGTGTCGGTCGTCGTGCCGACGTATCGGCGGCCCGACCTGCTCGAGCGGTGCCTTGAAGCGCTGTGCGTGCAGGTATTCGATCCGACCACCTACGAGATCGTCGTCGTCGATGACGACCCGGCCGGCGGCGCATGGGAGACCGTCGACGCATGCCGCGCACGCATGAACGATGTGCCGGTGATCCGTTACATGACCGCGCCCGATACGCAGGGGCCGGCGGGCGCACGCAACATCGGCTGGCGCAGCGCGCGCGGCGCGCTGATCGCGTTCACCGACGACGACACGATTCCCGATCCGACCTGGCTGCGTCATGGCGCGGCCGCGCTGCTGGCCGAACCGGCGGCGGTAGCCGCTGCGGGCCGGATCGACGTGCCGCTGCGAGCGCGTCCGACCGACTACGAGCGCGACGCGGCCGGCCTCGCGCGTGCGGAATTCGCGACGGCGAACTGCTTCGTGCGGCGCACGGCGCTCGAGTGCGTCGGCGGGTTCGACGAGCGGTTCACGCGCGCATGGCGCGAAGACGCCGACCTGATGTTCGCGCTGCGCGAGCACGCGGGACCGATAGTCGACGTCGATGCCGCGCGGATCGTGCATCCGGTGCGCCCCGCGCGCTGGGGCGCGAGCATCGGCCAGCAATCGAAGGTGTATTTCGACGCGCTGCTGTACAAGAAGCATCGCGCGACCTACCGGCGTCATATCCGTGCGATGCCGCCATGGAATTACTACGCGGCCGTGGTGTTCGCGTGCGGCGCGATCGGCTGCTTCGCGGCCGGATGGCGCGCGCCGGGCATTGCGTGCGCGGTGGCCTGGGCCGTGATCACGGCCGCGTTCTGCGTGAAGCGGCTGCGCGGCACGCGGCTCACGCCGTCGCACGTCGCCGAGATGATCGTCACGTCGATCGCGATTCCGCCCGTGTCGCTGTATTGGCGCGTGCGCGGCGCACTTCACTTCCGGGTGTTTTTCCTATGATGCTCGAATCCGTTTCGTCGTCCGGTCCGGCACGCATCGCGGTATTCCGCGCGCTGCAGCTCGGCGACATGCTGTGCGCAGTGCCGGCGCTGCGCGCGCTGCGGCGCGGCGAGCCGCACGCGCGCATCACGCTGATCGGATTGCCGTGGGCGCGCGAGTTCGCGTCGCGCTTCTCCGATTACATCGACAACTTCATCGCGTTTCCCGGCGCGCCGGGCCTGGGCGAGCAGCCGGACGCCGAGCCGGCCGCGCGCGAGGCGTTCGTCGCGGAGTGCCGTGCGCGCGACTTCGATCTGGCGATCCAGTTGCACGGCAGCGGCGCGCAGACCAACGCGATCGTCGCGTCGCTCGGTGCGACGCGCACCGCCGGCTTCGTGCCGCCCGACGGCGGCACGACCGCGCTCGACTACTCGGTCGTCTGGCGCGACGGCGAGCCCGAGGTCACGCGCTACCTGTCGCTGACGCGCAAGCTCGGCTATCCGGACTGGGGCGATTACCTGGAATTTCCGCTCGGTGGCCTCGACTATGCGCTCTGGCATGTGTTGTGCGACGAACATGCGCTCGATCCGGGCCGCTACGTGATCGTTCATCCGGGCGCGCGGATGGCGTCGCGGCGCTGGCCGGTCGAGCGCTTCGCGAGCGTGGCACGGCAACTCGCGGACGACGGCTGGCAGGTCGTGCTGACCGGCACGCGCGCGGAACTGGCGCTGGCCGGTGCGTTCGTCGAACATCTCGCGCGGCCGTGCGTGAACCTGTGCGGGCGCACGCCGCTCGGCGCGCTGGCCGCGCTGGTCGGCCGCGCGCGGCTCGTGCTGTGCAACGACACGGGCGTGTCGCATGTCGCGGCGGCGTTCGGCACGCCGAGCATCGTCGTCGCCTGCGGCAGCGACGCGGCCCGCTGGGCGCCGCTCGACGCCGTACGGCATCGCGTGCTCGCGAATTATCCGGCCTGCCGGCCGTGCATGTTCGACACGTGCCCGTACGGACACGAATGCGCGACGGCGATCGGCGTCGACGACGTGATGGAACGGGCGGGCGAACTGCTCGCGGAGGAGAGACGTCATGTCACGTAAGCGATTGCGCGTGCTCACCTGGCACGTGCATGGCAACTATCTGTATTACCTGTCTCAGGCGCCGCACGATTTTTACATCGTGACGAAGCCGCAGCATCCGCCCGGTTACGCGGGGCGGGTCGGGCACCTGCCGTGGGGCGACAACGTGTATGAGGTGCCCGTCGAGTGCGTGCGCGACACCGAGTTCGACTGCGTGCTGTACCAGCATCACAATCACTACGCGCACGACCGGTTGCGGCTCCTGAGCGACGCGCAGCGGGCGTTGCCGGCGCTGTTCGTCGAACACGATCCGCCGCGCGAGCATCCGACCGACACGCTGCACCCGGTGCAGGACCCGAACGTGTTGCTGGTGCACGTGACGCCGTTCAACGCGCTGATGTGGGACAGCGGCGTCACGCCGACGCGCGTGATCGAACATGGCGTGCTGATTCCGGACGGCGTCGAGTATCGGGGCACGCTGCCGAAAGGCGTGACGGTCGTGAACAACATCGCGCGGCGCGGGCGGCGTCTCGGCGCGGACCTGTTCGAGTCCGTGCGTCACAGCGTGCCGCTCGATCTGGTGGGCATGGGATCGACCGAACTCGGCGGCATCGGCGAGGTGCCGAACCCGGCGCTGCCGCAGTTCCTGTCGCACTACCGGTTCTTCTTCAATCCGATCCGCTATACGAGCCTCGGGCTCGCGGTGATCGAGGCGATGATGATCGGACTGCCGATCGTTGCGCTCGCAACGACGGAGATGGCGCAGCTCGTCAAGAGCGGCTGCAATGGTGTCGCCGACACGCGGCCGGCGGTATTGATCGACGCGATGCGCATGCTGATCCGCGATCCGGATCTCGCGCGCGAGTGGGGCGCGGCGGCAAAGCGCGATGCGCGTGAGCGGTTCGGGATCGAGCGGTTCGCGCGTGAGTGGGATAGCGCGTTGTGCGACGTCGCGTCGTGAGTGGTTCAGCCGCCGAGGCGGTGCGCCTACGGACTTGTCGCGCTCGGTGGCGTGCCCGCGCTCGCGGTGGCGCTGGTACCACTTGCGCTGCTCGTCCCCGACGCCGGTGCTGCCGCGCCGTTCGCCGCATTGCGCTCGTGTTCGGACAATAGCGCGAGGCGGTTGTACAGCGTCTTCAGGCTGATGCCGAGCGCCTTCGCGGTGCGTGGCTTGTCGCCGTTGAAATGACGCAGCGACGCGACGATGAAGCGCTGCTGCGTATGCGCGAGCGTCGTGCCGATATGCAGCGTCATCGCGTTGTGACGGACTTCGTCGCGCGGCTGCTGGCGGCGTGGCAACTGCAGTTCGATCTGCTCGTCCGCGAGGATGAACGCGCGCTCCAGCGCGTTGCGCAGCTCGCGCACGTTGCCGGGCCACGTGTACGCGCGCAGCGCCTTCATCGCCTGCATCGACAGCCGCTTGCGCGTGCGGTGCCGTGCGTTCAGCCGGTCGACGATCTGTAGTGCGATGTCGCCGACGTCGTCCTCGCGCTGCCGCAGCGCGGGCACGTGCAGCGCGATCGTCGCGATCCGGTAGAAGAGATCCTCGCGCAGCCGGCCGCTGCGCACGGCCTCCACGGGGTCGTGATGGGTGGCCGCGACGATCCGGACGTCGAGCGGAATCGCTTCGTGACCACCGACGCGCATGATCGTGTTCGACTCGAGCGTGCGCAGCAATTTCACCTGCAATTCCGCCGGCATTTCCGCGATTTCGTCGAGAAACAGCGTCCCGCCGCGGGCGGCTTCGAACATGCCCACATGTTGTGCAACGGCGCCGGTGAAGCTGCCTTTTTCATGTCCGAACAAATGGGATTCCGCGATGTCCTTCGGGATCGCCCCGCAATTGACGGGCACGAACGGCCCGCGCCGGCGCGGGCTCATGTCGTGGATGAGCCGCGCGACGATGTCCTTGCCGGCGCCGCTTTCGCCGACCACCAGTACGCTGACGCGCGTAGCGGCGACGCGCGATACCTTCAACAGCAGATTCTGAATCGTTTGCGAGCGGCCGAACAGTCGCGTGCCGTCATCGGCGGATTTCGACATGAGTGATATCGCGTTGGGAAGTATTGACCGAAATCGTCGAGGACCAGATGAAAAAATGACCGTCTCACGCCAGTTTTTCACGTAAAAAGCATACCTGTTATGCCTGCGCCTACAGATTGAATCTTGCAATGCGATCGCGACCGATAGATAGATTTATTCGATGAGCGGCGACCGCGCGACGTGCTTCTTCTATACTGCTAAGCACTCGTTTGTGATGGCAGGACAGCCAGTCTGCTCATTCGCATGCAGTGCGGACGTGTCGCCATGTGCCGGCGTCGTACCTCGCATCGCATGCCCGCCGCGGTTTCGGCCGACGCCTGGCGTCCGAGCCGCACCACCAAGGAGCTTCGATGCCTTATGTCCTGATCGTCGAAGACGACGCCGACACGCGCATGATGCTCGCGACGCTCGCACAGGCGCAGCAGCTCGCCTGCGACACGGCCGCGACACTCGAAGAAGCGCGCACGCTCGTCTCGACGCATACCCCTGATCTCGTGCTGTGCGACCTCGTACTGCCGGACGGCAACGGGATGGATCTCTTTGACGCATTGCCCAAGCGCTCGCATTGCGAAATGGTGTTGACCACCGGTCATGCGAGCCTCGAAACCGCGATCGATGCGTTGCGGCGCGGCGCGAGCGACTATCTGGTTAAACCGCTCAACATGCAGCGGCTGAACAGCATCTTCGCGCGCGTGCCGCGCACCACCGCCCTGCACGAGGAAATCGCCGAACTGCGCTCCGAGCTGAAGCGTCTCGGCCGCTTCGGCCGGATGCTCGGCAGCTCGCCCGCGATGCAGGCCGTCTATGATGCGATCGGCCGCGTCGCGCGTACCGAAGCGTCGGTGCTGCTCACCGGCGAGTCGGGCACGGGCAAGGAGCTCGCCGCGCAGACGGTCCACGACTTGAGCCTGCGCCGCCGCGGCCCGTTCCTCGCGGTGAATTGCGGCGCGATCGCGGCGAATCTCGTCGAGAGCGAGATGTTCGGCCACGACCGCGGCAGCTTCACCGGCGCCGAGCGGCAGCACAAGGGCTTCTTCGAGCGCGCGGACGGCGGCACGCTGTTCCTCGACGAAATCACCGAGATGCCGGTCGAATCGCAGGTCAAGCTGCTGCGCGTGCTCGAAACCGGGCGGCTCACGCGGCTCGGCTCGACGCGCGAGATCGACGTCGACGTGCGCATCGTCGCGGCGACCAACCGCGATCCGGAAGCGGCGATGGCGGACGGCAAGCTGCGGCCCGACCTCTATCACCGGATCAACGTGTTTCCGATTCCGCTGCCGTCGCTGCGCGAGCGCGGCGACGACATCCCGATGCTCGCCGATGCGTTCCTGCAGCGCTACAACGAGGAAAGCGGTCGCAACCTGCGTTTCGCGCCGGCCGCGCGCGAAGCGCTGAAGACCTACGCGTGGCCCGGCAACGTGCGCGAGCTGCGCAACTTCGTGCAGCGCGCGAGCATCTTCAGCGACGCGGACGTGATCGACACGCTGCCGCCGCCGATCATGGAAGAACTCTCGAACATGGTCGACTCGAACGAGGATCGCGTGACGGTGCCGTTCGGCACGCCGCTCGAGGAAGTCGACCGCAAGCTGATTCTCGGCACGATCGCGCAATGCGGCGGCGTGAAGGCGCAGGCGGCGGAGGTGCTCGACGTCAGCCTGAAGACGATCTACAACCGGCTCGCGCAACTGGAGGACGAAACGGAGAAGCCGGACTCCTGATGCCGCGCGGATGCGCTCATCCGTGCGCGTGCGCGCGGCGACGCGTATCGTCGTCGAGGCGACGGCGCATGCGCTCGACATGCGGTGGCAGCGTGCGCCGCTCGCGCAGGATCCACGGCAGGCCCGCGAACGCGGGCGCGATGCCGCGTTCGCGCCGCAGGCGCGGCAGCATGCGGAACGTATGCGCGAGCGCCGCGCCGGCCGGCCACCTGAGCCACGCGGTCCACACCGCGTTGCGTGCGGCCACGCTCGCGCGCGTCTGCACGTCCCGTTGCATTGAAGGGTAATGATGAACCGTCAGACGCGGTGCATAGACGAGCCACGCCCCCGCTCGATACAGGTCGAGCGCGAGCAGTGCTTCCTCTCCGCCGAGGAAGTAGCGCGGGTGATATCCGCCCGCGGCGAGGAACGCGTCGCGCCGGAACGCGCTCGCACCGGCCAGCAGCCCCAGGATCGGCCGGCCCGGCAACGCGACGGGCGCCTCGAGCGGGCTGTCGGCCATCAGCCCGCAGGTTGGATCTTCACGTTGGTCAGGGCCAACCAGCACACGCGCGGTGACGGCCGCGACATGCGGATACGCATCGAGCAGGTTCGCCGCTTCGGCGAGCGAGCCAGGCGCCCACCACGTGTCGTCGTCACAGAATGCAATGTGGCGCGTGCGTGCGACGGCCGCACCGAGGTTGCGGCCGGACGCGCCGAGATTGGCCGGCGCATGCACCAGCGTTGCGTGCGGAAAGCGGTTGCGTACGAGCGCCGCGGTTGCATGGTCCGATCCGTTGTCGACGACGACGATCGCCGGCCGGTCGGGCAGGCTGGAGAGTCGTGCGAGCGTGCGCGCGAGTTCCGTCGGGCGCCGCCAGGTCAGCACGACCGCGGTCACGCGCGCTTCGCTTGGCGGCAGCACGACATGCGCGGGCGTTATGCGGACGAGCCGTCGCATTCGAGCCGCCAGTATGTTTCGGGTTCCTGGAGATCGGCGCGCATATGAGGCTCGAACAGATCGATCTGGCTCGCATACGCATTCGCGGCGGCGGCCTTCGCGGCCGCGCCGTCCGTTCGGTTGCCGGTCGGCGGGCCAACCGGATGGCCCACCCAGCCGTGTTCGCGCCAGGCGATCACGCGCTTGGCCATCAACCCGTCGATCCGCCGGTATGGCACGTCCTCGTAGAAGCGCCACACGCGCGACAACTCCCCCGAGCGAGCGTCGTCGCGCAGCAGCGCCAGCATGGCCCGCTGCACCTGCAGGTGATCGCGATGGAACAGGCCGGCCGGCGCGAGCATGCCGAAGCACGGATGCGCGGCGATGGACGCGGCCACGCGCGCGGCGATCGCCGTCGACGCGGCCGGCGTGCCGTACTGGTCGTCGAGGAAGTCGAGCCACACCGCCTGCGCGTCGAGGATCTCGAGCGCGCGGCGATCCTCGTCGCGTCGCGTGCGCATGGCTTCGTCTGCCGTGCGGAACCCCGCGCGCCGATCCCACGGCGGCGCGGCCGTCCCGCGGGCCGGTATTCCCGCGAAGACCGTGACGACGACCGAGCCGGGCGCCTGCGCGAGCAACTGCCCGCAACTGAAGACGGCGTCGTCGAGATGCGGCGAGATGACGAGCCAGCGTGTCGGAGTGGTCATGGCGCGAAGGTCTCCCGGGTCAACGCAAGCGGCCGAGCATGCGACGTGCCCGTTCGTTCGCGCGTGGCCCGCTGCCGCCGCTCCGCCGGCAGGAGCGTGTCCAATGATTGACATTGCCCGGCCGGAGGCCGGAAGTTACGTCACCGCCGTGATGCTCGTCGCGATCGCGACCGTGCTGCAGGCGCTGGCGATCCGCTTCGGCGGCGTCAACCTGTCGCTCGTCCTGTACTACCCGATGCTGGCCGGTGCCGCGTGGGCGACGTCGTTCCTGTTCGGGATCGCGTCGACCGTGGTGAGCGGGCTGCTGGTCTGGACGCTGTTTTTGTCCGATCCGGGCGCCTATACCGAGCCGTTGCCGGCACGCCTCGTGCGACTCGGCACCTTCTTGCTGGTCGGAGCACTGGTGTGCTCGGTCGCGGCAATGCTGCGCCACGCGCGGCTCACGAACGAGCACGCGCGCCGGCGGGAAGCCGCCGCGCGGCGGCAGCTCGAAGCCGTATTGCAGGCGCTGCCGCACGGTGTGATCGCGACCGATGCGGAAGGCCGGGTGACTTACCTGAATGCGGCGGCGGCCGAACTGGCAGGCTGCGGCCCGGACGACGCAGCAGGTCGGCCCGCGCACGACGTGCTGCGCGTGTTCGATCACGATGGCCGGCGCGTGCAGACGACGCCGCTCGACCGTGCGCTCGGCGGCGCGCGTGCGTCGTCCGACCGGCACTGGCTGCACGGCTCCGAGGGCAGCACGCCGGTGCCGGTCATCGAGGCGGCGTCGCCGATCGCCGGCGCGGACGGCAACGCCGACGGCGCGGTGCTGCTGTTGTGCGATGGCGGCACGGCCCGCGTGCTCGCCGACAAGTCACGGCTGCAACTTGCGGTCGTCGAGGCGTCGCCGGACGCGATCGTCGGGGTCGATGGCCACGGCCGCATCGTGAGCTGGAACCCGGCCGCGCAGCGGATCTTCGGGTACGACGAGGACGACGCGTGCGGGCGGCCGCTCGAAGCGCTGATCGCCATGCGCTGGCTGGCGCGCAACGCGCTGGCCGAATCGTTCGCCGCGATGCGCGAGCCGGTCGGCCCGCTCGAGCTGCTGTGCGTGCGCCGCGACGGCCGGCGCTTTCGCGCGACGGTATCCGCGCGCCCGGTGAAAGGCGACGCGCGCAACTGCGTCGCGCTGTCGGTGACGCTACGCGAGACCGGCGCGCAGCGTCGTCGCGACCTGCGTGCGCACCGTTCGCTGCAAGGGGCGCGCGACGAGCGTGACCAGGCCGATACGTCGAACCGTCTGAAGGACGAATTGCTCGCGACCGTCTCGCACGAACTGCGCACGCCGCTGAACGTGATCTACGGCTGGGTCGAGGTGCTGCGCAATTCAAGAGACGACGCATTGCAGCACCAGGCGATCGACGCGATCGACCGCAGCGCGCGTTCGCTCACGCGCATGGTCGGCGACATCCTCGACGCGTCGTCGCTCGCCACCGGCAAGCTGAGGATCGATTCGATGCCGGTGGACGTGGTGCGGCTGTTCGCCGATGCAACGGGCGCATTCCAGACGGCCGCGTCGTCCGCCGGCATCGCGCTCGAATTCGACTGCGCCGCGCCCGCATGCGTGGTGTCGGGCGACGCGGAGCGCTTGCGGCAGATGCTGTCCAACCTCGTGGCGAATGCGCTGAAGTTCACGCCGGCCGGCGGTACGGTGACGGTCACGCTGTCGCGTGACGCCGCGCGCGCGACGCTCGCCGTTTCCGATACCGGGCAAGGCATCGCGCCGGAGTTCATCCCGTACGTGTTCGACATGTTCCGCCGCGGGGACGAGTCGCCCGCATCGTCGCGGCGCGGCCTCGGGCTCGGGCTGTCGATCGTGCGGCATATCGCCGAGCTGCACGGCGGCAAGGTCTGCGTCGAAAGCGCCGGCCGCAATCGCGGCACCACGTTCACCGTGACGTTGCCGGGCGGCTGGCAGCCGGTGGGGGCGATGGCGTGGGGCGCCACGCACCGCGATGACCGGGGTGCTCCGCCGACGCTCGATTCGCAACGCATCCTGATCGTCGACGACGACGCCACCACCCGCACGAGCCTGGCCGCCGCGATGACCACCCTCGGCGCGACCGTCGCCATCGCGTCGTCGGGCCGTGACGCGCTCGCGGTCATCGCGGACGTGAAGCCGACCGTCGTGCTGTCCGATCTCGCGATGTCCGACGGCGATGGCTTCTGGCTGCTCGACGCGTTGCGGCGCGGCGCGAACGGCGGCAGCCCACCCGACCTGCGCGTGCTCGCCGTGACCGCGCACGCCGGGCTTGCCGACGAGCGCCGCGCGCTCGAAGCGGGCTTCGACGGCTATCTGTGCAAGCCGGTCGACGTTCGCGAACTGGCACACAAGATCGCGCGCGTGACGAAGCGCGACGGCTGACGTGCGACGGGCACCGGCCGTCGCGCGTCACGCCGTCCCGCTCAGGTCGTCGCCGGCCGGTTCCGTGTGCTGATCTGCGCGAGCATGTGCGATGCGATCTGCGTGCTGCGCACGAGATCGCCCGGCGTGTGATGCACGACCTGCCGATGGATGAAATACCGCGCGGTATGCGCGAGCCCGCTCGCGAGCGGTGTCGTCGCGCGCCAGCCGAGGCGCCGGTGCGCGGCGTCGAGATCGGGCCGCCGCTGGCGCGGATCGTCGGACGGCAGCGGACAGAATTCGATCGCGACCGTCGTGCCGACGATCCTCACGACCTCGCGCGCGATGTCGATCATCGCGATCTCGTCGTCGTTGCCGAGGTTCACGGGCTCGCATGCGTCGCCCGGTTCGGCCATCAGCCGGACCAGCGCATCGACCATGTCGTCGACATAGCAGAACGAGCGCGTCTGCTTGCCGTCGCCGTAGACGGTCAGCGGCTCGCCGGCCAGCGCCTGCGTGATGAAGTTGGAGACGACGCGCCCGTCGGCCGGATGCATGCGCGGGCCGTACGTGTTGAAGATCCGCGCGATCCGGACGTCGACACCGTACTGGCGGTGATAGTCCATGAACAGCGTTTCCGCGCAGCGCTTGCCTTCGTCGTAGCACGCCCGCACGCCGATCGGGTTCACGCGGCCGCAGTAGCGCTCGCCCTGCGGATGCACGTCGGGGTCGCCGTACACTTCGCTCGTCGACGCCTGCAGGATGCGTGCCTTCACGCGCTTCGCGAGGCCGAGGAGGTTGATCGCGCCATGAACGCTGGTCTTGGTCGTCTGCACCGGGTCGCGCTGATAGTGCACGGGCGATGCCGGGCAAGCGAGGTTGTAGATTTCGTCGACCTCGACGTAAAGCGGAAACGTCACGTCGTGCCGCATCAGCTCGAAGTTCGGCGCATCGAGCAGATGCGCGATGTTGTCCTTCGTCCCGGTGTAGAAATTGTCGACGCACAGCACGTCGTGTCCGGCCGTCACGAGGCGCTCGCACAGATGCGAACCGAGAAACCCAGCGCCGCCGGTGACGAGCACCCGTTTGCGATCGTAGCCCTTCATCATGCGTTCTCCTTGCGGTGCGCGAGTACGCCCGGCGTGGTCGCGACGGGCGTTCGGCGGCTGCTGGCCGCCGTGCCGGCGCGCGGATGCGCGACGTCGCGGTAGATGTCGACGAGGCGGTCGGCCACGCCGCGCCACGTATAGAAGCGGTGCGCGCGAAGATAGCCGGCCCGGCCGAGCGCATCGCACAGGTCCGGTCGCGCGCGCAGCTGCACGAGACGCTCGGCGAGCCCGGCCGGGTCGCGCGGCGGCACCAGGTAGCCGGTCACGCCGTCGTCCACCGTCGTGCGGATGCCGCCGACGTTGCTGCCGATCACCGGCGCGGCACAGGCCATCGCCTCGACCGGCGTGATGCCGAACGGCTCGTACCACGGCGTCGTCACGAATACGTCGGCGGCGCTGTAGTACAGGTGCAGCGTGTCGCGCTCGCGCCGGCCCACGAACGTCACTCGGTCCGCGATGCCGGTGTCGTGCGCGAGCGCGACAAGGCGCGCGAGTTCCGGATCACACGCCGGGTCGGGTGTCGCCTGGCTGCCGCCGACGATGTAGAGCCGCGTCGGCCGGTTCGGGTCGCGCGGCATGCGTGCGAGCGCGTCGATCACGGTGTCGATTCCCTTGCGCGGCACGAGCCGCCCGAGCTGCAGCACGACGAATGCATCGTGCGGCCAGCCGAGCCGCGCACGCGCGTCGACACGCGGCACCGGCCGGAATTCGCGCGCATCGAACCCGCAGGGCACGATCTCGATGCGCGCGGCATCGGCGCGGTAGTGCGTGGTCAGGTCGAGTGCATCCTGCGGGCACTCGGCGATCAGCCGGTCCGCGC
Organism: Burkholderia sp. AW49-1; assembly: GCF_053427845.1. NCBI lineage: Bacteria > Pseudomonadati > Pseudomonadota > Betaproteobacteria > Burkholderiales > Burkholderiaceae > Burkholderia > Burkholderia sp. AW49-1. Next base: position 98,267 of record NZ_JBSAXF010000003.1, read on the forward strand.
GGCGCGCGAGCGTGTCCTCGATCGTGAAGCGCTCGTCGGGGAAACCGTCGGCCGCGCCCTGATGCAGCCGGCGTACGCGGCCGAGCGCATGGAACGTCATGACGAGCGGAATCCCGAGACGCTTCTTCACGCGCAGCGCGGCCTCGCCCGACATGAAGAAGTTCGCGTGCATCACGTCGACCGGGTCGGACTCGCGCCGCATACGCGCCGTCATGTAGTCCGCGAACGCGTCCATGTAAGGCAGCAGCCGTTCCTTAGGGATATCGGCGGGCGGCCCGACCGGCACGTGGATCACGCGCATGCGTGGGCCGATCTGCACGACTTCCGGCAGGTGCGGATTGTCGCAGCGCGTGTAGACGTCGACGTCGAGGCCGCGCTCGGCCAGCTGGTTCGCGACGTTCGCGACGTAGATGTTCTGCCCGCCCGCATCCACGCCGCCGATCACCCCCAGCGGTGACGCATGTTCACTGATCAACGCAATTCTTTGCATGGTGTTGCTCCCGAGATCGGGGCCGCGCCGGCGAGCCCCGTTGCGTCCTTCTCCGGCAATCGCCATACCCGGCATTTCGCGGGGCGCATGCCCTGCCCATGTGCCGCAAAAATTACAACGCGTTGGATGAAAGGGCGTCCGATCAGCGTGCCGCGCGTGCGCGCGGCGTGTTGCGCGCGGCACGCGATTTGCGCCACCCGGATGTCCGCCGGCTATGCCGGCATCACACGATAGGAGGTCACGATGAAGGTATTCCCGCTGCAAGCACGCGCCCCGCGATTCCGCCGTCGTGCGGCGAAGCGTCTGGGCATGGCGGTCGCGATCGCTGCGGCCACGGCCTGTACCGTCGTCGCGCCGAACGTGTTCGCCGCCGGCGACGACGGTGCATCGTCATCGATGTCGTCGTCGACGCATTCGAGCACCGGCACGAAGATCCACGACGCGACCATCACAACCAAGGCGAAAGCCGAGCTGGTCGGCACGAGCGGCCTGTCGGCCGGCGACATTCACGTGAAGACGCGCCACGGCGTCGTGATGCTGACCGGCAGCGTGCCGGACGACCAGCAGCGCATGCAGGCCGTCAGCGTCGTCAAGCAGATCGACGGCGTGCAGGACGTGCGCAACCAGTTGACCATCCGCCCGAAATAACCTCGGCCCGTAGAAGGAGTCCAGTGATGAAGTGCATGCTCAAACCGGTCGGCGAGCAGACGATCGTGATCACGGGCGCCACGAGCGGCATCGGCCTCGTCACCGCGCGCAAGGCCGCGCGGCGCGGGGCGAAGCTGGTGCTGTTCGCACGCAACGAGGACGCGCTGAACACGCTGTGCGAGGAAATTCGCCAGCACGGCGGCCTCGCGGTGCCGGTCGCCGGCGACGTCGGCATGCTCGAGGATGTGCAGCGCGCGGCCGCGATGGCGGCCGACAGCTATGGCGGCTTCGATACGTGGGTCAACAACGCGGGCGTGTCGATCTTCGGCACGGCGGCGGCGGTGCCGCTCGACGATCAGCGCCGGCTGTTCGACACCAACTACTGGGGTGTCGTGCACGGCTCGCTCGTCGCGTCCGACCATTTCCGGCGCAAGAGCGATTTCCACGGCGGCGCGATCATCAACATGGGCAGCGAGGCATCCGATGCGCCGGTGCCCCTGCAAAGCGCGTATGCGGCGTCGAAGCACGCGGTGAAGGGCTTCACCGATTCGTTGCGCCTCGAGATCGAGTCGGATCACCTGCCCGTGTCCGTCACGCTCATCAAGCCGGCTGCGATCGACACGATGTTCGTGATGCACGCGAAGAACTACATGAACGTCGAGGCGAAGCTGCCGCCGCCGATCTACGACCCGGACCTCGTCGCCGACGCGATCCTGTTCGCCGCCGCGCATCCGCGCCGCGCGCTGTTCGTCGGCGGCGCCGCGAAGCTGACGTCGGCCGGTGCGTATCACGCGCCGCGCCTGTTCGACCGCATCGCGGCCACGCTGTTCTCTCGCGGCCAGCGCACGGTGCGCCCCGCGCGCCCGCGCGACGACAACGCGTTGTACGAGTCCCGCCACGCGCTGCACGAGCGCGAAGGAATGGAAGGGCCCGTGCTGCGCGGTTGTGCGTACAACGCAGTGGTGCAGCAGCCGAAGGTTGCCGGTGCGGTCGCGCTCGGCGCGGCGGCGCTGGTGGTTGCCGCGCTGGCACGCGCGCGGCGTGCGTCGACGTAAGCGCATGCCTCTCCGTTGGTCGATTATTCATTCGAAGGAGGTTTCCATGTCATCCCGACAACATACGGGCCACGAATACAGCCACTCGCGCGCGCACGAAGGCGAGCGCACGCAGCAGGATCACGACAAGGGCGGCCACCAGACGGGCCACGGCAAGGCGCCGAGCCCCGTCGACGTGCAGAAGGCACTGAAGGGGATGGACTATCCGGCGAGCAAGTCGGATGTCGTCCAGTGCGCGGAGCGGTCGCACGCCGACCCGCGCGTGCTCGACATGCTCAGGCAGATCCCCGATCGCGAATACGGCACGCCGGCATCGGTATCGAAGGAGCTCGGGCGGCTGATGTGAGCGCCGCCACGTCTCGTCGCGCACGCCGTCGCGTGCGCGGCACCTTACGGTCACGAGGAGCACGAACATGGCGATGATCGTCGCAGGACGCTTCACGACGTTCGACGAAGCGGAAGGTGGCGCGCGCCACCTTTACGAGCGCGCATTCGGCCCGGACGACGTGTCGATCTTCTTCCTGAACCCTGGCGGCCAGCACGCGCGCTTTCCGATCGGCGGCGACGTGTATGCCGATACGGCCGCGAAGCCGGGCGGCCGCGGCGCGATGGTCGGTGCGCTGCGCGGACTGCTGATCGGCGCGATCGTCGGGCTGATCGTCTATGCGCTCGGCGTGCACTACTGGTTCGTGCCGGCCGCCGGCGCGCTTGCCGGTGCGTATCTCGGCGCATTCGGCGGCGCGCTCGGCCGGATGCGCGGCGAGCAGGCCGAAGGCAAGGGGACGCTTGCGCATACCGAAACCGGCGTGGTCCTGGCCGCGCGCGTGACGGCAACGACCGCGGCCGCCGCGGAAGACGTGCTGCGCGCGACCGGCGCGCAGTCGATCGAGCGCGTCGAAGGCGACTGGCAGGACGGCGAGTGGCGCGACTTCGATCCGGTGCGCCGGCCGGACGGCACCACGCAGGGCAGCCCGCGCTGAACGAATCGTTTCCGCATGCGCGTGCCACTCGACGTGCGGCCACGCGGTACACGGCACGCCGTTTGCGATGCCTTCGCGACACCCGTTCAAGGAGGAAATCATGACCACCGCCAGGACAACGCCGCCGCAGACGCAGACGCAACAGCCGGGCCGCGAGCGGGAGATGCAGCCGAAGCCGCGCGACGAAGCGGCCGACTACGTCGGCAGCGGCAAGCTCGCCGGCAAGGTTGCGTTCGTGACGGGCGGCGACAGCGGGATCGGCCGCGCGGTCGCGATCGGTTTCGCGAAGGAGGGGGCGGATGTCGCGATCGTCTACCTGAACGAATCGGACGATGCAGCGCACACGAAGCGCCTGATCGAGCAGGCGGGGCGGCGCTGCGAGGCGATCGCATGCGATGTGGGTGACCGCCGGCAGGCGCGCGACGCCGTCGCGCGCACGGTCGAGCGGCTGGGGCGGCTCGACGTGCTCGTCAACAACGCGGGCGAACAGCATCCGCAGCCGGGCATCGAGGACGTGACCGAGGAACAGCTCGAGCGCACGTTCCGCACGAACGTGTACGGAATGATGTTCTGCACGCAGGCCGCGTTGCCGCACATGAAGGCGGGCGGCCGCATCGTCAATACGGCGTCGGTGACCGCGTATCACGGCAGCCCGAAGCTGCCCGACTACTCGGCGACCAAGGGCGCGATCGTCGCGTTCACGCGCTCGCTGTCGATCGAGCTTGCCGAGCGCGATATTCGCGTGAACGCCGTCGCACCGGGGCCGATCTGGACGCCGCTGATTCCGTCGACCTTCACCGCCGAACAGGTATCGAAGTTCGGTGCGAACGTGCCGCTCAAGCGGCCGGGGCAGCCGGACGAACTGATCGGCTGCTACGTGCTGCTCGCGTCCGAAGGCGCGAGCTACATGACGGGACAGACCTTGCATCCGAACGGCGGCTCGATCGTCGGCGGGTGACGACGCTGTCCACACAAGGAGAAAGCGCATGAAACAACCCAACTGGACGATCGCGGCGCTCGCCGCGGGCGTGCTCGCCGTGTCGGGATTCGCGCAGGCACAGATGCCGAGCGAGCCGCCCGCATCGAATTCGCATGTGCCGGGCGGCGTGATCAACCCGACGTCGGGGGCCGGCGCGGGCGATGCCGGCATCGCGAGGGCGCCGCAGGGCGCCGATGCGGAATTCGTCGACAAGGCCGCGCTGGCCGGCAAGGCCGAAGTGCAGGCGGGCCGGCTCGCGCTGCAACAGGCGCAGTCCGCGGACGTGCGCGCGTTCGCGAAAAGGATGGTGACCGACCACGGCAAGGCGAGCATGAAGCTCGACGAGATCGCCGCGCGCAAGGGCATGAAACCGCAGGTCGACCAGATCCAGGATCCGGACGTCGAGGCGCTGCGCGCCAAGCGCGGGCACGACTTCGACACCGCCTATGTCGCCGCAGTCGGCCCGGCCGCGCACAAGAAGGCGGTCGCGCTGTTCGAAGACGAGGCGCGCGATGGCAAGGACCCGCAACTGCGTGCGTTCGCGACATCCACGCTGCCGACGCTCAGGCATCACCTGAGCATGGCGGAGGCGCTCCAGCGCAAGGTGGGCGCGCAGTAACGCGCGCCCGTTTCAACCCCAGGGCCGCGCGGGCGGCCCGTTTTTTCGGAGAAGCAGTCATGGCACAACGGCAATCGAAGCACGCAGGCATCCTCGAACTGCTCTGCCAGGCATACGAGACCGAGCTTGGCGGCGCGAAGATCTACGAGGCCGCGCTCCAGTGCGCGACCGACGAGGACCTGCACAAGGAATGGGAGAAGTACCACCGCGAGACGATGCATCACCAGGAGGTGCTGCGCAAGGTCTTCGGCACGCTCGGCCTCGATCCGGATACGAAGTCGCCGGGCCGCGCCGCCGTGGAGGCGACCGGCAAGTCGCTCGTCCAGGTGATCGAGCAGGCGAGGAAGCAGGCCGACCCGGCGGTCGCGCAGGTCGTCGCGGCCGAATGCGTGGTGCTGGCCGAAACCAAGGACCACCTGAACTGGGAGCTGATCGGCTACGCGGCCGACCAGTTGCGCGACAGCGACGCGGCGAAGGCGCTGAAGGCCGCGCACGACGAAGTCGAGGCCGACGAGGATCATCACCTGTATCACACCCGCGGCTGGGCGCGCGAGATGTGGATCGATTCGATGGGCTTCAAGGCGGTGCTGCCGCCACCCGAGGAAGTGAAGAAGGTCGAGTCGGCGGCCGATGCGGCGCGTGCCGAAAAGTCGCGCGGCAAGATGATGTAACCCTGCCCCTCGGACAACCGGGCCACGCCGCTCGCGCGGTCGCCCGGCTGTCCGATATCGTTGCTTCGCCGTTCCGGTCTTCCTCCATGGCTGAACGGTTGCTGACGCAACCACACCACGGTTCCGGTCAGGTCAGCATGTCCACGACCATCACGACCACCGACCCCGCCATCAGCACGACCGCCAGCCACCCGAACGCCTTCGACGCGATGCCGCTGCCCGGCTGGCCGGCCGCATCGCGTCGCCGCGACAACAGCATCACGAGCACCAGCATCGGCACCGCCGCGACGCCGTTGAGCACCGCGCTCCAGTAAAGCGCCTTGATCGGATCGACGGGACTGAAACAGATCGCGATGCCGACTAGCACGCATGCCGCAAGCACCGCATAGAACGCCGGCGCGCGCCGCACCGGCTCGTTCAGGCCTTCCCGAAAGCGCCATGCCTCCGCGCAGCCGTACGCGGCGCTGCCCGCGAACGCCGGAATCGCGAGCAGCCCGCAGCCGACGATGCCGAACGCGAACACGATGAATGCCGCTTCGCCGGCGATCGGGCGCAGCGCCTCGGCCGCCTGCGCGCTGGAGCCGATGTCGTGCCGGCCGTTCGTGAAGAACACGGCCGCGCCGATCACCATGATGCAGAACGACACCGCGTTGGTCACGATCATGCCGGTCCAGGTGTCGAACGTGATGCGCCGCTCGGTCTCGCGGCGTGCGCCGGGTGCGCACGCGGTGTCGCCGTTGCGCCGCTCGGCCTGGGTTTCCTCGACTTCGAGCGCGGCCTGCCAGACGAACAGGTACGGGCTCAGCGTCGTGCCGAGCACCGCGACCGCCGTCGTCGCATAGTCGTGCGTGAACGCGATGTGCGGCAGCACGATCGCGTGCAGCAGGCTGCGCCAGTCGATGTGCACGAAGCCGAGTTCGAGCACGTACGCGAGCAGGCCGAGCGTCATCCATTTGAGCCAGCGCGCGTAGCGTTCGTAGGACAGCAGGACCTGCAGCGCGAGCGACGCGATGCCATAGACGGGCGCATACCAGTAGCTGCGGCCGCCGATGACGAGCGCGGTCGCGTCGCCCATCGCGGCGAGGTCGGCGCCGACGTTCACGACGTTGACGATCACGACCGTCACGATCAGGGCCTTGGCGAGGCGGCCGGAGAACTGCTCGCGGATGGCCGCCACGAGGCCTTCGCGGTTGGCGCGCCCGATGAATGCCGACGCGAGCTGCACGGCCACCATCATCGGCAGCGTGATCACGGTCATCCACAGCATGTGGAAGCCGAACTGGCTGCCGGCCTGCGCATAGACGGCGACGTTGCTCGGGTCGGCGTCGGACGCACCCGCGAGCAGGCCGGGACCGAGTCGTCGGTACCACGGCCGTGCGGTGGGTACGGCGCTCGCGGTTTCGTGCGCCGTGTCATCGCCGCGCAGGTTGCTCATTCGGCGTCCCCCGGTGCGCCGCGCGCGAGACGCGACGCGGTGCGCAGCGCGTCCACGAGCGTCCGGTACGCGTGCTCGCGCGAATCGGCGCCGCGCGTGCGCAGCACGTAGGACGGGTGATAGGTCGCGACGACGAGACGGCCGTCGGGCGAGCGCACCGGCTTGCGCGTCCGCTCGAGCGTTGCTTCGTTATCCTGCAGCACCGCGCGCAGCGCCGTCGCGCCGAGCGCGACGATCACGCGCGGCGCCAGCGCGTCGAGCTCGCGTTCGAGCCAGTAGCGGCAGGCCACGACCTCGCGCTGCGCGGGCGTCTTGTGCAGCCGGCGCTTGCCGCGCGGCTCCCATTTGAAGTGCTTGACGGCGTTGGTTAGATAGACGGACGTGCGCTCGATCCCGGCCTCGTCGAGCGCACGGTCGAGCATGCGGCCCGCCGCGCCGACGAACGGGATGCCGGCCCGGTCTTCCTGATCGCCCGGCTGCTCGCCGACCAGCATGATGCGCGCGTCGGCAGGCCCCGCACCGGGCACCGGCTGCGTCGCATGCTCCCACAGTCCGCAACGGCGGCAGGCGTCGAGCGTGGCCGGAGCGTCGTCGTCGACGACGACCGCGACCGCCGCGCGTTTCGCGGGCGCGTGGCGCGTCATGCGGTGCTTCCCGCGCCACCCGGCGCCGCGCACGCGTCGATGTGCGAACGGCGGCGCATCGCAGGCGGCTCGAAGAGCCGGGCAAGTCGGAACATCGGCAGTGCGCGCATTGACGGCTCCCGTATCGATGCTGTGCATTTCATGCAGCAACCGGCATGCCGCATGCAGTCGAAATGCGGGCAGCTCGCCGTCCTGGCCGCATCCGGTTACAGGCGAGCGGCGACGCAATTCGACCCCGAGGACGATTCCGATGCCGGCGACGCGCGGCCGTGCCGGTGGCCGCGGCCGAGCGGGGCGCTTACACGGCGCTTGTAAAACGGATCGCGCGGCGTCGCGCGGCGCGCATTCGCCCGCCGCACGCGGCATGGAGGCTCGCCCGGAGCGGCGCGGCCGGGCATCCCCCGGCTGGGTGAACTTGCCCGAATCGTGCAAAATACGCGGCATTCGAGATGCGGAGACCAGGACCGTGGGAATCAACTTCGATTTGACCGACTTGCAGGCGTTTCGCGCGGTGGTGGAACTGGGAAGCTTCCGGAAGGCCGCCGACGCGATCAGCATTTCGCAGCCCGCGTTGAGTCGCCGGATCGAAAAACTGGAGGAAGCGCTCGGCGTGCGCTTGTTCGAGCGCACGACGCGCAGCGTCACGCTGACGACGGTCGGCCGCGTGTTCGCGCCGAGCGCCGAGCAACTACTGGACGATCTCGATGTCGCGCTGCTCGGCATCCGCGACGTCTCGTCGAGCCGCCTCGGTCACGTGACGATCGCGTGCGTGCCGTCGGTGGCCTACTATTTTCTGCCGAACGTGATCGCGAGCTATCATCGCCGCTTTCCGCGCATCAGGGTCAAGCTGCTGGATGCGAGCGCGAACGAGGTGCTCAGCGCCGTCATCAGCGGCGAGGCCGATTTCGGCGTGAGCTTCATGGGCAGCCAGGAGTCCGAAGTCGAGTTCAAGCTGCTGCTGCAGGAACGGTTCGTTGCCGCGTGCCGGCGCGATCATCCGCTCGCGCGCAAGAAGCGCGTGACCTGGAACGAGCTTTACGAATACGAGTACGTGTCCGTGGACAAGACGTCCGGGAACCGCCTGTTGCTCGACCAGGCGCTGACGAGCGTCGCGCCGCGCGCGCCGAGCGTGTGCGAGACGCGCCACGTGACGACCATGCTCGGGCTGGTCGAAGCGGGGCTCGGCGTTGCCGCGGTGCCGTCGATGGCGATGCCCGGACACGACCATCCGCTGCTCACGAGCGTGCCGCTCGTCGAACCTTCGGTCAAGCGCCGGGTGGGCATCGTGAAACGGCGCGGTCGCCCGCTGACGCCCGCCGCGGAGGAGTTTCACCGGGCGGTCGTCGACGCCAGGCGTGGCGGCGCGCCGCGCAGCGATGCGTCGAAGTAATGCTCGTGACGAATACGACCGGAACATCGAGGAAGACCGCAGCATGAGGCTGGCAAGACCGCTTCGTTCGCTTTACGTGCAGGTTCTGCTGGCGATGGCGTTCGGCGTGAGCGTCGGCCACTTCTGGCCGTCGGCCGGCGCGACGCTCAAGCCGCTCAGCGATGCATTCGTCGGTCTCGTGCGGATGATGATCGCGCCGATCGTGTTCTGCACGATCGTCTCCGGCATCACGTCGCTGGCGAACGGGAAGGCCATCGGGCGCACGATCGTCCGCGCGCTGGTGCTGTTCTATCTGCTGACCGCCGCCGCGCTCGCATTCGGGCTCGTGACCGCGTTCGTGCTGCGCCCCGGCGCCGGCATGCACGTCGACGTGCGCCATCTCGACGCGAGCGTCCTGGCGCAATACGCGCAGCATGCGCAACCGCGCGGCCTCGTCGAGTTCGCGCTGAGCGTGATCCCGGATACGATGCTCGGCGCATTCCAGCAGGGCGAGGTGCTGCCCGTGCTGCTGCTGTCGCTGCTGTTCGGTTTTTCGCTGAACGCGTATCCGCAGGCCGGGCGGCCCGTGCTGGCGCTGATCGACGGCGTCGCGCAGATCGTGTTTCGCGTGCTTGCGATGATCATGCGGCTCGCCCCGCTCGGCGCATTCGGCGCGATGGCCTTCACGGTGGCGCGCTTCGGCATCGGCTCGGTCGGCTCGCTCGCATGGCTGATGGCGTCGTTCTACGTGGCCTGCGTGCTGTTCGTCGCGCTGGTGCTCGCGCCGCTCGCGCGGTTGCACGGTTTCGCGTTGTGGCGGTTGTTGCGCTACATCCGCGAGGAGTTGCTGATCGTCCTCGCGACTTCGTCCACGGAGCCGGTATTGCCCCGGCTGATCGTCAAGCTGGAGGCGCTCGGTTGCGACAAGGGCGTCGTGGGGCTCGTGCTGCCCGCCGGCTACTCGTTCAACCTGGACGGCACCGCGATCTACTTGACGCTCGCGGCGTTGTTCATCGCCCAGGCGTGCGACGTGACGCTTTCCGCGCCGCAGATCGCTGCGATGCTGGCCATCATGCTGCTGACGTCGAAGGGCGCGGCCGGCGTCTCAGGCAGCGGGCTCGTCGCGCTGGTCGCGACGCTCGCCGTGATGCCCGACCTGCCGGTTGCCGGCGTCGCGCTTCTGGTCGGCGTCGATCGCTTCATGTCCGAGGCGCGTGCGCTGACGAGCGTGATCAGCAACGCGTGCGCGGTGATCTTCATTTCGATGCGGGAAGGGGCGTGCGATCGCGCGCGTCTCGCGCGGATGCTGAACGGGACCGAACCGGTTGGCCCGAATGGCGCCGATGGAGCGGAGGCCGGCGCAGGGCCCGACGGGAAGGCGGTCTGACGCGCACCTTCCCGTCGTTCGTGCTCAGTGTGCGGAGACGGAATCCAGCCCGGTCGATTTCACTTCGGCCTGCACGTCGGGCGACGCGAGATAGTCGAGAAGTGCCTTCGCTTCCTGCGGGTGCTGTGCGCCGACGGGGATGCCGGCCGCGAAGCGCGTGACGGACTGCAGCGACTCGGGGATCTTCCCGACGAAGGCCGCGCCCTTCACGGGCAGCAGTTCGCTCACCTGCTGAAAGCCGATCTCGTAGTCGCCTTTCGCGACCACGGATGCGACCGGGATCCGCGGGATCATGGCCGCTTTCGATTTCACCTGGTCCTCGACGCCGAGCTTTTTGAACAACTCGCGCTCGATGTAGACGCCGCTGGCGCTGTCCGAGTAGGCGATCGACTTCGCATGCAGCAGTACCTGCTTGAGGCCTTCGGCCGTGCTGATGTCGGGTTTCGCCGCGCCGTCGCGCACGACCATGCCGATGCGCGAATCGGCCAGTTCGACGCGCGATCCCGCGATTACCTTGCCTTGCTTGATCAGATCGTCGAGCGCATAGCCGACCATGATCACGACGTCCGCCGGCTCGCCGCGCGCGAGCCGGTTCGGAATCGCTTCAGGCGACTTGCCCATCGACGGGCCGAGCGCGGTTTCGAGCGTGTTGCCCGAGCGGGACGCGAACTGCGGGCCGAGCAGCTTGTAGGCGGCGGTGAAGCCGCCGGAGCTCATCACGTGCAGGTCGGCGGCCTGCACGTTCGCGGCGACCGCCGAGGTGGCGACGAACGCGGTCGCGCAGAGTTTCAGGAGCAGGTTTTTCATGGTCATGGTGTTGGCCGTGTGGAGTCGGGACGGGTCGTTCGGCATGAGGCTTCAGTGCGCCGGCGTCAGCGTGGCCGTCTGCCGGCGATACAGGGCGAACGTCGCGAGCAGCGCGCACACCGCGGCGAGGCTCATCCAGTAACCGGGCGCGGCCTTGTCGCCGGTCATGTGAATGAGCGCCGTCGAGATGGCCGGCGTAAAGCCGCCGAACACGGCCGTGGCGAGGCTGTAGGCGAGCGAGAAACCCGCCACGCGCACCTCGACGGGCATCACTTCCGTCAGGGCGACGACCATCGCACCGTTGTAGATCCCGTACATGAACGACAGCCACAGGAGCACGAGGAGCATGTTGACGAACGATGGCGCATGAGCGAGCAGGGACAGCGCCGGGTACGCGGTGGTAATCGCGAGCAGCGTCATGCCGACGAGCAGCGGCCGGCGGCCGATGCGATCGGACAGGGCGCCGCCGATCGGCAGCCAAACGAAGTTCGACACGCCGACGCACAGCGTCACGAGCAGGCTGTCGGCCGTGCTCAGGTGCAGGACCGTCTTGCCGAAGGTCGGTGCGTAGACGGTGATGAGGTAGAAGCTCGCGGTGGTCATCGCGACCAGCATCATGCCGGCAACCACGACGCCCCAGTTCCGCGCCAGCGTAGCGAACACTTCCTTCATGCCCGGACGATGCTTGCGGGCCTTGAACGCCTGCGTTTCCTCGAGGTTGCGGCGCAGCATGAAGATGAACGGCACGATCATGCAGCCGACGAAGAACGGCACGCGCCAGCCCCACGAGGCGATGGCCGACGTGCTCAGCCAGTGATTGAGCGCGAAGCCGAGGCCGGCCGCGACGACGATCGCGACCTGCTGGCTGGCGGACTGCCAGCTCGTGTAGAAGCCCTTGCGGCCGGGCGTGGCCATCTCGGCGAGATAGACCGATACGCCGCCGAGCTCGGCGCCCGCCGAAAAGCCCTGCAGCAGGCGCCCGACCAGCACGAGCACGGGCGCGAGCAGGCCGATCGTCGCGTAGCCCGGCACGAACGCGATCAGGATCGTGCCGCTCGCCATGATCGCCAGCGTGACGATCAGGCCCTTGCGGCGGCCCACGTCGTCGATGTACGCACCCAGCACGATCGCGCCCAGCGGCCGCATCAGGAAGCCGGCGCCGAAGACGGCGAAGGTCATCATCAGCGACGCGAACTCGCTCGCGGCGGGAAAGAATACGGCGGAGATCTGGGTTGCGTAGAAGCCGAACAGGAAGAAGTCGAACTGCTCGAGGAAGTTGCCGGCCGTCACGCGGAATACCGCGGCGGCCTTCGACCGTGCGGTCGGAAGGCTGTGCGAGGGGTGCATCAGGGTGTCTCCAGAGAATGCAGGAAATGCGCAGGGAGCGATCGATTGTCGTTTCGGCAATATTCGCCCGGAGACGGGCAAACGATAAGTGCGATTTTTGGAAGGATTGATGTTGTATGGTTATCAATCGGGCGGCGCGGCGCGCCGGACGCATGCAAGGCCGGCGGCGGGCGACGCCGGCCTCGGTGGATTGGGCCGGCGCCGGGATCCGTCAAAGAGCCAAAAAAAAGGGTCTTCGTGGATTTCCGTGGTCGTCGCTTGCCGACCCTAAGCGGACGCTCCGCTGATAAACGCTTGTGACTGCTTTGCTAGCGAAAGTAGACGCTCGAGCCACCCCGTACCGAACGCGGCCGACCGGCCAGTCGGCTCACGCCCGATTTGCACGGGAGGTTCCCTACGCGGCACCACGCACCTGCCTGCTCCGCGACGAGCATCAAAGGGCAATCAGCGCATCGTTTGCGCGAACGAATTAAGGTACTTCATGCCCGTGTCGCACATGATCGTCACGATCGTGGCGTCCGGGCCAAGCCGTTCGGCGAGTCGCAATGCGCCGGTTACGTTGGCGCCAGTCGACGTACCGCAGAAAAGCCCCTCTTCAGCGGCCAGTCGGAACGCCATGGCTTTCGCCTCCTCCGTGGAGACACGCTCGAGTTCGTCGGCGATACCGTCGTGCCAAAGCGGCACGACATAACCCGCACCGATCCCGTCAATCTTGTGCGCCCCGGTGGAGCCACCCGACAACACCGCCGATTCTGCCGGCTCCACACCGACGATCCGAATGCATGCATCGTGCTCGCGCAAGCGCCGCGAAATTCCGCGCAGCGACGCAGCCGTGCCTACGCTCTGGACGAAGCCGTCGAGATGACCGCCGGTCTGCTCCCATATCTCGTCAGCCATCTTCGTATAGGCGTTGAGCTGATCGGTGTTTTCCATCTGCGCCGTGATGTATGCGCCCGTCTCGCCGGCAATTCGATGCGCCTCGCGAATCATGTCCTTCGTCAGCTTCTCGGTTTGCTTGCCGTTGTCGCTTGGGACGATTGTCAGCTTCGCGCCCAATAAGCGCATGTGATCCAGTTTCTCCTTCGAAAACGCATCCGATGAAACTAGATGCAGCGGATGCCGCTTGACGCCACATACCAGCGCCAGCGACACGCCCGTGCTGCCGCCGGTGTATTCGACCACTGCGCCGCCGGGCTTCAGGCGCCCATCGCGCTCCGGCGCTTCGATCATCTCGAGGGCGATCCGATCCTTCATGCTACCCGTCGGATTCTGGCTTTCCAGCTTGACGAAAAGGCGCGCGCCGTTCTTGGGAACAACGTTTCGCAACGGGACCAGTGACGTGTTACCGATCGTGTCAAGGATGTTGCGCGGAGTCGATTTCATGGTGACCTCTGAAACAGGTGAACAGGTGGAGCACAGCGGCAGCGATTAGCCCGCGCGTTGGAGCAACGCAACGGCGAATGTGAGCGTCGCCGCGAAGCCGGTCAGGAAAGCGACCGTGCGGACGACCGGAATGCCTGCGGCATACACGATGTAGTGAACCAGCCGCGCACCCAGGTAGAGCTTGGCCGAGAACACGGTCGCCGCACTGCTCGCGCCTGTCATTGCGCACATCAACACGAGCGGCGCGAACACGGCCAGATTCTCGACCGCGTTTGCATGCGCGCGACGTGCGCGTTCTGCCCACGGCGGATCGGCCGGGCAGGACGGATCCGGATTGTTCAAGGCCGCCATCAGCCCACGCGTCGTGATTCTCGCAAGCATGTACGGAATCCACATCAGCAGCGTCGCAATTACGGTCAGCGTCAGCAGGTGAAGTTCTGGCGAAAACGTCATCGGGTTGGCCTCTATTGGACTGAAGGCGCAGGAGGAATCTGCGGATGCTGGAAATGCTTCGCAGTCTAGCCTCGCGACGGCGCCGTGCGCCATGGTCATAAATGACATTAATAGCGACAATCACGACACTCGCGCGACATGGAGTCGGGCGGCCGTTCGATCGCGACGATGGAAAGGGGGCGCAGCTCAAACGCGCCATGCGTCCCCACCGCGTCCATTCAGACCGTGCGCGACACAAGCTCGCTCAGAACACTATCCAGTGCGACGTGGCCGCGCAAAATTTCATCAGGATGGCTGTCGAAATCGATCCAGCCTTCGTTGAAGCCGTCCAGCATGCGCATGCGGGGTAGCGGATGCTTCATGCCCTGCGCGCGGAACAGTGCCTCCCACGTTCGCCTGTCGACGACTTCCGCGCGCACCTGCCGGCCCAGGACGCGCGCGAAGGCCAGTGCGAGTTCGCCGGGGCTAACGCGGCGCGGGCCCTCGAGCTCGACGACACGCACACCGTGCCACGTCTGCTGGAGCAGTTCTGCCGCAACGCGACCGACGTCCGCGGTGGCGACCATCGGCACGGGCTTGTCGAGCGGCTGCAGGTAACTGGCGACGACCCCCTCGTCGCGCGCGGACGCGACATCCCACGCGGCGTTCTCCATGAACCAGCCGGGCCGCAGGAACGTCACCGGCATCGGCATCTGGCGCAGCGCCTGCTCCATCTGCGTGTGTTGCGTGAGCAGATTGAACTCGTCAGCCTGCGCGCCGATCGTCGACAGGCTAACGACCCGTTCGGGGCGCGCCTTCAGAAGCGCGGCGGACACGGCCTCGATCACTTTCCGCGCTTCGGGAAACCCGGGCTCCGGATCGAACACTGGCGGTGGCAGGATGAAAACGCCCGCCGCGCCTGCGAATGCGTCGACGAGCGACGAAGGGTCATCCATGAAGGCGGTCGCGATCTCGCACCCGCGCTCCGCCCATACCGCCGCCCGCGCCGCGTCGCGCACGACTGCGCGCACCGACTCGCCCGAGGCCAGCAGTTCGCTCGCCAGTGCGCCGCCGACCTTGCCGGTGATTCCCGTGATTGCATACATTGCTCATTCTCCATGTGTGAATACGCCGGTCGCATTCTGGACAAACGCCGAGCGAAACAAAACGACATGGATGGCATCAGATAAGTGACAACGCGTCACCAATTCGGCATGATCGCCGCAGACGCCCGGCATTGCGGCACTGCGCGGCGTTGGCGTGTCGGCTTTCAGTGGGTCGCTCGCGATCGGCCACCCGTATTTCATCGAGCAACCATGAGATCCAGTAGCGAGAAGCTGTCCGGCAGCATTAGCGTGTTCGCGGCCGTGGTCGATGCCGGAACGTTTGCGGCTGCGTCCGAAGTAATAGGCATGACGCCGCCAGGCGTCAGTCGTGCGATTGCGCGGCTGGAAAGAAGGCTGGGCGTCCGGCTTTTCAACCGAACGACGCGCTCCGTCTCGCTGACCGAAGAGGGCCGCCGTTTTTACGAGCAGGTCATGCCCCATCTCGCCGGGCTCGAGGAAGCAGCCGCGGCCGCCGCAGGCGGTGCCTCCGCCGTGCGCGGAAAGCTGAGAATCAATCTGGATCCCGTCGTCTACCGGGCCATTCTCGGGCAACGACTCGATGCATTCATGGACGCGCATCCCGAACTCGATATCGAACTCATCGCGCGAGACAGCCTGGGCGATCTCGTCATGGACGGCTTCGACCTCGCCGTGCGATTCGGCGAACCGCGCACATCCAGCCTGATCGCGAGGAAGTTGCTCGATACCGCCGTCGTGACGGTTGCAGCGCCGTCGTATCTCGCTCGGCGCGGACGACCGGCAAAACCCGAGGACCTTGAAAGCCGAAACCACCGATGCCTTGAATTTCGCAATCCCGAAACAGGCAAGCCGTTCACGTGGGAATTCCATCGCGGGCGCAAACGCATCGTGGTCGACACCCGGGGGCGCCTCACGGTCAACGATCCCGGCGCGCTGCTCAACGCGTGCGTCGCCGGTTCTGGAATCGCGCAGATGCTGCTATTGGGCGCCGAGCCCCTGATCGCCGACGGCCAGTTGATCAATCTCTTTCCCGAATGGGCCGACGAGCGGTATCCGTTATACGCGTACTACCCGTCGCGCCACCACGTGCCGGCGAAGACTCGCGCGTTCCTGGACTTCGTGGTCGAGCTGACGGGCCCTCACGGGCGCGGCCGCATGCGCTAGTGCGGTTCAGGCGCGGCCCGCGCAAGCTTGCTTTGCCGTTCGCAGCGTATGGCGGCGACGCTGTCGGCGTGGCGACGGCCTTCAAGAACGCGGCTCATACCGTTGGGGGAACAATGCCGGCCCGCACGGGGGGCGCTACCGATTGTTGGCACGCAATTCCCGCACCCCGCGGCCGAGCCTGCGACGCAACAAGGCACGCAACGTCGCCGAATCCGCGTAGCCAACCTCGCTCGCGATCGTCTCCAGGTTGTAACCCATCGACACGAGACTCTGCGCCCGTTCGATTCGCAGATCCTGGAAGAACGCCAATGGCGATTTCCCAAGTACCGCCTCGGTACGGCGCTGCAACGTGCGTGGTCCAACGGCCAATGCGGCTGCCGCCGTCTGAAGCGAAAATCCCTCTGCAAGATTCTCGCGAGCCCATCGCTCGAATCGCGCGACCAACGGATCGGCGTGTGCGAGGTAGTCCGGAATGATGTATTCGGCCTGTGACGAACGCTTGTCGATCAGCATGAAGCGTGCAACGAGCGTGGCCAGTTCAGGGCTGGCTTGACGCAGCAGCCACAGCGCAAGGTCGAGATGGCCCATGGCCGACCCCGCCGTCACCAAGCGGTCCGCGGCGACGACCATATGCGAATCATTCAAATCCACCGCCGGATAACGTTGACGAAAGAAAGGCGAGAGTGACCAGGTGGTCGTCGCCTCGCGATTGTCCAGAAGCCCGGCTTCCGCCAGCACGAACGTACCGATGCAGGCGGCGGCGACGCCGACGCCATCGGCATGCCACGCACGAAGATGCGCGATTGCATCGCGCACGTCCGGCCGCTCCAGCGCCTCGATCAAGCGCTCCGGCTGCCTGATGCCGGGCGCGGGCACGACCACCCAGTCGACATGGCGCACGCTGCTTGCCGGTTCCACCTTCATGGACAGTCCATGTGCGGTACGGACGCGTCTGCGCATGCCCACCACCCCGACGTCGAAGGGCGGCGCGGCAAAGCCCTGGGCAGCAGCCAGTTCGTTGGCCATCGCGAACGTATCCAGCAGCACCGTAAGGCCGGTGTCGAAGAGCCCCTCGAGCGCGAGGATGGATAATTTCATGTCGTAAATGCATCCATTAATGTCATTTGCGACTATAGCCCGCTTTCCTGGAAAAACCTAGACTGCATCGCAATACGGTGAAGATTTCAGCTGCCTGGCAAAGGGAAAAAGCATGAGCGATTCGGAACTTACTGGCCTCGACGCTCCCGTCTGGTCGGCCCTCACGACGAAGCAGGCGCACCTCGGACAAGGCGACGCGCTCGCGCGGCGCTACCATCCCGACGTCGCGCCTTTTGCCGCGCTGGCTGCCGAAACGGTCTCCGCATACCGCGCGCTCCAACCGCTTCTGCGGCCTCACGAGCAGGTCGCGTTGCTGTCTGTCGAACCGATTGGCCCAGTCGACGGATTTCACACGACGCATATGGGCGTGATCCATCAGATGATCGCCCCGCATCGCAACGCAGGAAGGACGGACAACGACGAAGTCGTTCGGCTTGGCTCCGCCGATGCGGACGATATGCTCGAACTGGCCCGGAAAACCAAGCCCGGACCTTTCGGCAAGCGGACGATCGCCATGGGCAATTACATCGGAATTCGCGAACGGGGGCGTCTCGTTGCAATGGCCGGTGAACGAATGCGCATCGAAGGGTACGTCGAAATCAGCGCCGTCTGCGTGGATGACGAGCATCGCGGAAAGGGACACGCCGGTCGGCTTGTGAGCGTCTTGCAACGGGAAATCGAGCAGCGCGGCGAAACACCGTTTCTGCACGTATTCAGCGACAACGTTTCCGCGATTCGGTTGTATGAGCGCCTGGGTTTCCAATTACGTCGTCCGTTTCATCTCAACCGCATCGAACAGGCTCACGCGGATTCGGTCGCGGCTCTCTAACTTCAGGGGAACACTCAACATGGCCAACAATATTCTGATAACCGGAGCCAGCAGCGGCTTCGGCCGCGACACTGCGGAGACGCTCTCCGCTGCGGGGCATCGGGTATTCGCGTCGATGCGCGACATCGCCGGCCGAAACCGGCCGCATACCGATGCCCTTCGAGCAAAAGGCGTGCACGTCATCGAACTCGACGTGACGGACGATGCTTCCGTCGAGCGTGGCGTAGCGTTCGTGCTGGACAATGCCGGTCGTCTCGACGCCCTCATCAACAACGCAGGTATCGGATCGGCCGGTATTTCCGAGGCGTTCACGACAACACAGTTACAGGCACTCTTCGACGTGAATGTATTCGGCATCCAGCGAATGATGAGGGCGGTGCTGCCGACGTTCAGGAAACAGCGCGAAGGCCTGATCGTGAACATCGGCTCGATACTCGGCCGCGTGACGTTTCCGTTCTTCGGGCTTTATGGCGCATCGAAGTTCGCGATTGAAGCCCTGACCGACAGCTACCGCTACGAGCTGTCGACGCTGGGTGTCGACACGGTTCTCGTTCAACCCAGCAACTATCCGACGAATATTTTCGCCAGCGCACAGCGGCCAGCCGACTCCGCGCGCGCGCCTGGTTACGGTGAGGCCGGCGCGATTCCGGACAAGATGGTCGAGACGTTGATGGCGCTGTTCGCGAGCGACCACGCGCCGGATCCGCACGATGTCGCCGACGCAATCGTGCGGCTCGTCGAGCAAGCGAAGGGCACGCGCCCGTCGCGTTTGGTCGTGGGGCAGTCATTCGGCGCCGACGCACTCAACGCTCAAGCAGCATCGATTCAGGCGCAGGTGCTCGAGGGTCTCGGGTTGGCCCATCTCGCCGAACCGATAGAGCGATCCGCAGGGGCTTGAATGTACGGCCCCGCATTCGCGGGGCCCGTCGCCTGAACCACCGGCAAATCACGAACGGTCAGTGCCGCCCGCGCGTGCGCGGATCGTTCAGTTCCTCGGTCGGATCGGTGAGCCCGAGCTCGTCGCCCGCGCTCCAGTACGGGGCGCTGCCGTAGAACTCGTGCAGCGGCTCGGCCCATTGCGGGTCGGCCATCGCCGGCCAGTGGTCCTTGTCGAAGCCCGGCGCGTTGCGGATCCGCTCCGACGACACCGACAGCAGGAAACACTTGCGTTCGGTATCGAGCGTGAGCGCGCTCCACGGGATCGCGAGCAGCTTGTCGCCGATGCCGAGCACGCCGCCGCTCGACAGCACGGCGTACGCGACGCGGCCGGAGCGCACGTCGAGCATGATGTCCTTGATCTTGCCGACGTCGTCGCCGTCGGTCGTGTAGACCTTGTCGCCTTCCAGCGTGTCGGCCGCCATCACGTCGGGGCCCGGGCCGGCCGCCGTCGCGGCGCCCTTGCCGATGATGCGCGTCTGTCCTCGATCGGAAGTCTGCATGGTTGTCCTCCTGGTTGCGTGGAGCGCGACCGTGCCCGGGATGGGCCCTGCGGGTCGCGCGGGGTTGTCGGGCAGGGCGAGGATCGCCCCGTCACGTACGCTTCGGTTGCGACACGCCTTCGAGCGTGTTCGCGACGTCGTCGCGCGCGGGGCCGGCCGTGCGTGTCGCAATGTCCGCGAGCGACAGCATGCCGACGAGGCGCTTGTCGTGATCGACGACGGGCAGGCGGCGCAGTTGCGCGTCGGCCATGTAGTGCTGGATCTCGTCCAGCGAATCGTCCTCGAAACACCATTCGATCGGGCCCGACGCGACTTCGTGGATCCGCGTCTCCGGCGGCTTGCCGGCCGAGATTGCGCGCACCGCGAGGTCGCGGTCCGTGACCATGCCGATCAGCCGGTTGTTGTCGCACACGGGCAGCGCGCCGATGTCATAGCGCTCCATCAGTTGCGCCGCATGACGGATCGAGTCGGTCGGCGCGATGCGCACGACGTCCTGCGACATGATTTCGTTGACGCGATGCATGAAGTCCTCCTTGCAGGTTTGAGTCCGGGCCATACGGGTCAGCAAGCGGTGTGCCGTTCGGCACGCGTGTTCGTCGAATCGCCGACGGTCATTCGTCGCGGCGCTTGGCCGGGTCCTGCCAGGGGCCGTCGTCGTGCGTGCCCGGCGGCGTGTCGGGCTCGATGCGCGTGACGCCGCCGGTCGCCGGCGGATCGCTCGCGGGGAACGTGTCCTCCAGCTGCTCGTCGATATGCCGCTCCGAGTGGCGCGTCTTCGTGTGGTCCTGGTCCTTCAGCGGCGGCGACGGGTCGGGATGCGGTTCGTGCGACGGCGCGTCGCGGCCGGAACGGGTCGAATCCTTCATGCCATGCCTCCGTGTCGGTGACGATGAGGCGCTCATCGCGCAACGGCCGTGCCCGCTGCATGGCGGCGGCACGCGACTTGCCATGTCGGCAGCAACGACGACAACACGCGGCGCCACGCGCCGCATGCACACGCACATCGAACGGGAGGGCACGATGACGATTCCGAAACGGCGGCCGGGAGTGCGCTATGAAATCAACGTCTGCGGCGGTGGCTTCGAGTCCGTGAAGAGCCACTTCATCACGTGGAAACAGGAGCCGCTGATTTACCGGCCCGATCGCCGCATGTTCGAAGGCAAGGCCGACGTGCGGCCGCTCGACGAGACCTTTGGCTCGACCGAGCCGGCGCGCTTCGCGCTGCAGCGCGCGTGCGAGCCGGCCGATCCGTATGCGCTCGCCGCGCGGGTGCGCGACGACGACCACGAGTTGTGGCTCGTGATGGCTGCGTACGACGGGTAACGCGATGGCCTTGAAAGAATTGCAGCGCGCGGTGTAGCGAATGCACGTCGCGCCGGGCGGCGGCCCGCGCCTTCGCGCGTCGACCGGTGAAAAGCGGCACGAAAGACCGGCACGCGGCTTGCGGCCACCGAGTGTGTAGCGCATCGAGCGGCGAACGTGCCGCAATCCGATGCTGTCACGACAGCGCAACGAACGAATGCCATGAACCGAGACGCCGACCGAAATCCGGCTCAGTCGCTGCACCGGCCCGAGCCGGTGATTCCCGACGTCGAGCCGGACCCCGAACCGCCGCCGGACGACCTGCCGCCCGGCACGCCCGAGCCGTATCACGATCCGGAAGGCGATCCGCCAATGCAGCCGCCACCGGAACGCGAGCCGCCGACGCGGGAGCCGCCGATCCACGTGCTGCCGACGGGCGTGCCGCCGGTGGCGTTCATCCGATTCACGTTCATCTGATTCAAGGAGGGGCCACGATGAGCATCCGCGTGAAGCCCGGCATGCTGCGCGACGTGGCCGAGACGTTCGGCCGCCATTTCGAGGCGCGCGCGATGCCGTTCCATGTCGAGGAGCAGCCGGCCGGCGCATTGCATTTCGGCTTTCGTGTCGATGGCCATCCGGCGTCGCTGACCGTCACCTTCGACGCCGACGCATTCACGGCGCTCGAGCAGGCCGGTACCGAGCGGCAACGCGGCGCGCTGGCCCGTGTCGCCGCCGAATTCGACACGATGATGGCGCGCCGCGCGCCGAACGCGTATGCCGGCGATTTTCATTTCAACCGGCTCTGAGCCGTGTCGCCACGGCCGGCCCGCTGCCGCCGACTCAACGGAGGATTCCGATGAAACCGATCCAGACGATGCGTGTGGGCGCCTGTGCGTTCGCCGCCGCGTGCGCGCTGGGTGCATGCACGCAACCGCAAGGCCCTTACGGCGCGCGCGGCGCGCCGCCGGCGCCGCCGGACGGCCATGGTGCGTCGCCGACCACGACGATGCCGGACGCGAATACGCGCTATGACACCCGTCCGTCGCCCTACAACACGCTGCCGGCGGGTGCGGCCGGCGGTGAATCGGCCGACGTGCCGCCGCCGGGCCCGAACGGCGTGCAGGGCGGCCCGACGATGCCGGGCACGCCGCCGCCGATGCAGTATTGACGCGCGGCGGCCGCGCACGGCAACGCCGGCGCGTTGCCGGTGTGCCCGCCCGGCGCGAATTCCGTGCCCCTAACTTGCCGGCACTTGTAAAAAGGCGGCGCCCAAAACTGCCGCCCGCGGGGTGCGAACCCGCGAAAGCCGCGACGGAGGGGGCTTCGCCGCCTTGGCATGGAAGCTGCGTGAATTCGTCCGAACGCAATTCCGCACACCGTCAGGAGGGCATCGATGTCCGTCACGCTTGCGCTCCAGATGCGACAGCATCTGGCACTCACGCCGAGGCTTCAGCAGTCGCTTCGCCTGCTGCAGTTGTCTTCGCTCGAATTCCAGCAGGAATTGCGGCAGGCGCTCGACTCGAATCCGTTTCTCGAAGATGGCCAGGGCGACGACGAAGCCGCCGCCGATGCGCCCGAACCGACCGCCGAAGCCGCACCGCCCGAGCCGCCGCCCGAGCGCGAGGACGTGCGTCCGCCTGACGGCGAGGTGTCGTATACGGCCGCTCCGGCGCCGCGCGGCACGAGCCGCCAGGCCGACGACGCGAGCGACCTGTCGCCCGGCGAGTGGATGGCGGCCGAGCCGTCGCTGCACCAGCAATTGCACGATGCACTGCGCCTTTATCCGCTGAACAAGCGCGACCGCGAGGCGGCGCGCATCGTGATCGATGCGCTCGACGAGGACGGCTATCTGCGTCAGGAACTGGCCGAGCTGCTGGTCGCCGCCGATCCCGCGCTGCTGCTGTCGGAACAGGATCTCGCGGTCGCGCTGCGGCTCGTGCAGATGCTGGACCGTCCGGGTATCGCCGCACGCTCGGTGTCCGAATGCCTGGTGCTGCAACTCGATGCGATCCCGGCCGGCACGCCGGCGCTCGCGGAGGCGAAAGCGATCGCGCGTGAGCACCTCGAACGGCTCGCGCGGCGCGAGACGGCGGAAATCCAGCGACGCCTGGGCTGCAGCCAGTCGACGATGCAGGCCGCTTGCGCGCTGGTGCGCACGCTCGATCCGCGTCCCGGCAATCACTACGGCAGCACACGCGGCGACTACGTGATTCCCGACGTGATCGTGCGCCAGGTGCGCGACGAATGGATCGTGACGATCAATCCGGCCGTGCTGCCGCGCGCGCGGCTGCACGAGCGCTATGCAACCTTGTTCGCGCAGTCGAGCGGCGAGCGCGATTCGCCGCTCGGCCAGCAGTTGCAGGAAGCGCGCTGGCTGATCCGCAACGTGCAGAAGCGCTTCGATACGATCCAGCGTGTCGGCGAATGCATCGTCGAGCGGCAGCGCGATTTCTTCCGCTACGGCGAGATCGCGATGAAGCCGCTGGTGCTGCGCGACATCGCCGAGGCGCTCGACCTGCACGAATCGACCGTGTCGCGCGCGACGGGCAACAAGTACATGGCAACGCCGCACGGCACGTTCGAGTTCAAGCATTTCTTCCCGCGCAAGCTGGAAGCAGCCGGCAAGGGTGTGTGCTCGGCGTCGGCCGCGAAGGTGCTGATCCGCGACATGATCGCGGCCGAGCGCCACACCGATCCGCTGTCGGACGTCGCGCTCGCGCAGAACCTCGCGGGGCGCGGCATCCTTCTTGCGCGTCGGACGGTGACCAAGTATCGCCAGGCGATGAAGATTCCGCCCGCTGAACTGCGTCGGCGCGACGCCGCATGACGATACCGTCCGAACCGCGTGCGGCTCGCCAATCGCGATGTCCGCGCGCACCACCGAGAGGAGGAAAAGCCATGCCAGCCAAATCCCAGGCCCAGCAGCGTGCCGCGGGGGCCGCCTTGTCGGCCAAGCGCGGCGACACCAAGATGAAGGACCTGAAGCCGCCTGCGAAGTCGATGGCCAAGTCGATGAGCGAGAAGGAACTCGAAAAAATGGCCTCGACGCCGGCGCACGGCAAACCCAGGCACAAGCACGATTCTTGATCGGTGGCGACCAGCGCCGACGATCGCCGTTATTCAGGACTCCAGGAGGCATTCATGCTTCGATACGCCATCATCTTCTTCATCATCGCGATCATCGCCGCCGTGTTCGGCTTCGGCGGCATCGCGGCAGGCGCGGCCGAGATCGCGAAGATCCTGTTCTACATCTTCGTCGTGATCTTTCTGGTCACGCTGCTGCTGGGAGTCGTGCGCCGATGACGATCGCCCCCGACCGTTCGCAGCGCATCGCGGAACTCGAACATGCGCTCGCGAACGGATTCCCGTCGCAGTCCACGCTCGTCGTGCATGCGGACGACGCGTCCGGGCGACTGACGATCCAGGTGTCGTGGGTGCGGGTGCCGTCCGATGACGACGCACGTCAATGGCGCTGCGCGGTCGACCTGCGTTTCGATCCCGACGTGCTCACGCGCTATGCATCGCTCGGTACGGCTGACCGGTTGCGCGTCCGGACCCATGTGTGCGACATGGCGCGGCGCGCGGTCGATGAACAGAAACCGCGCGTCGAGGACGCCGAGATCGAATGCAGCGTCGCGCTCGACGTGACGCGCGACGAACTCGATCGCGCGCTGCGCGCGCCCTGACGGCGCGGCAGCCGCTCACCGCAACACCGCAGCGGGCGGTCACGGCAGGCGCCGCGCGGCCCGCCCGTTTTCCCGTGACGGCGCCGGGTGCGCCACGACGCGGCGCGGCACGCCGCCGTCCTTCAGCGGGCCGGTACAAGGACGTGCGCGCCGGCGTGCGAAGCGTCGCACGGGAGAGCCGATTCGCCGGACGAGCGTGCAAGCGGCAAGGAGGACAGCATGGCACCGCGGATGATTTGGAAAGGCGCGATCAGCTTCGGGCTCGTTCATGTGCCCGTGCAGCTGTTTCCCGCGACGCGCACCGTGAAGCCGTCGTTCCGTCTGCTCGACAAGCGCTCGATGGATCCGGTCGGCTACCGGCAGATCAACAAGCGCACCGGCAAGGAAGTCACGCGTGAGGACATCGTGCGCGGCTACGAATACGAGAAGGAACGCTACGTCGTGCTGACCGACGACGAAATCCGCGCGGCGAACCCGGAATCCACGCAGACCGTCGACATCCTGACCTTCGTCGACGAGGACGCGGTGTCGTTCCTCTATCTCGACACGCCGTACTACCTCGTGCCGGACCGCAAGGGCGAGAAGGTCTATGCGCTGCTGCGCGACGCGTTGAAGGACAGCGGCAAGATCGGCATTGCGCTCGTCGTCATGCGCGACCGGCAGCATCTCGGTGCGCTGATTCCGGTCGGGCCGCTGCTCGCGCTCGACACGCTGCGCTGGCAGGAGGAATTGCGGCCGCTCGGCGAACTGTCGGTGCCGGCGGGCGACGCGAAGGGCGCGGGCGTGACCGCGCGCGAACTCGGCATGGCGAAGAAGCTGATCGACGACATGGCCGGCAAGTGGATGCCCGACGAGTATCACGACACGTTCCGCGACGACATCCTCGAGCTGGTCGAGCGCAAGGTGCGCGCGGGCAAGATCGAGGAGATCGAGGAACGGCCGGCGCAGACGAGCCGGGCGGCGACCAACGTGGTCGACCTCACCGAGTTGCTGAAACGCAGCCTGAAGGGCGGTGGCGGAGCGCGTGCGGCGGATTTGCGCGACGCGGGCGACGACGAGGACGCGAATACGGATGAGGCATCGTCGTCGTCGCGCGGCGGCGGGCGCCACAAACCGGCTTCGAAAACCGCGGTGAAGGACGCGGCCACGAAAACCGCGGCGGCGAAACGGCCGGCCGCGAAACGTGCCGCGCACGGCGAGCATGCGGTGAAGAAAGCCACCGCGCGCCGCAAGCACGCCGCATGACGCCGCGCGAAGCGAGGTGATGCGATGCCCGGCAAGCTCGATCCCTATCGTCGCAAACGCCACTTCGACGCGACGCCGGAACCGGAAGGCGCGCGCGGACGTCGGCATGCGAAGGCGGATGCAGCACCTGCCCGGCGCACGCGCGCGGGCACCGGCCATCCGCTGCGCTTCGTGATCCAGGAGCATCATGCGCGGCGCTTGCACTACGATTTCAGGCTCGAACTCGACGGCACGCTGAAGTCGTGGGCCGTGCCGAAGGGGCCGAGCTTCGATCCGTCGGTGAAGCGTCTCGCCGTGCATGTCGAGGATCATCCGCTCGAATATGCGTCGTTCGAAGGCGAGATTCCAGCCGGGCATTACGGCGCGGGGTCGGTCGTCGTATGGGACGAAGGCACGTGGACGCCCGACGGCGGCCTCGCGCAGGCACGTGACGGTTATCGCGCGGGCAAGCTCACGTTCCGGCTCGACGGCGAAAAGCTGCACGGCGGCTGGGCGCTCGTGCGCAGCGGGCGCCAGCAGGGGCGACAGGAGCAGTGGCTGCTGATCAAGGAGCGCGACGACGACGCGCGCGACGCGGACGAATTCGACGTCGTCGGCGAGCGGCCGGGGAGTGTGCATGATGGCGCGGCGTCTGCGGCGCGCGCGGAATCGTCCGACGGCCCGAAGCATGCGCGCCGGACGCCGCGCGGCCGCGGCGACAAGGCCGGAAAACGCGATGGACGGGGCACGCGGCATGACGACCACGACGATCATGACCGCACGCCCGCCGATCCGTCCGGGATCGAAGGCGCGGTGCGCGCGCCGCTGCCGGAGCGCGTCGCGCCGCAACTCGCGACGCTGGTCGACGGGCCGCCCGCCGAGGGCGACTGGCGCTACGAACTGAAGTTCGACGGCTACCGGATCCTCGCGCGTATCGCGGGCAAGGGCACACGCCGGCATGTGAAGCTGATGACGCGCGAAGGCCGCGACTGGACCGCGAAGCTGCGCGTGCAACGCGATGCGCTTGCCGCGCTCGACGTCGACGACGCATGGCTCGACGGTGAGGCCGTCGTGCTCGGCGCGCACGGCCTCCCCGATTTCCAGGCGCTGCAGAACGCCCTCGGCGCGGGGCGCTCGGATGCAGTCACGCTGTTCGTATTCGATCTGCCGTGTCTTGACGGTTACGACCTGCGCGACGCGCCGCTCACCACACGCCGTGCGCTGCTCGAACCGCTGCTGGCCGACAGCGACCCCGCGCGACTGCGCTTTTCGCCGGATCTCGGCGACGACGTCGCGTCGCTGATCGCGAGCGCATGCGATACCGGCCTGGAAGGGCTGATCGGCAAGCGCGCGGACTCGCG
Organism: Burkholderia sp. AW49-1; assembly: GCF_053427845.1. Taxonomy (NCBI): domain Bacteria; kingdom Pseudomonadati; phylum Pseudomonadota; class Betaproteobacteria; order Burkholderiales; family Burkholderiaceae; genus Burkholderia; species Burkholderia sp. AW49-1. The sequence continues at coordinate 125,701 of NZ_JBSAXF010000003.1, forward strand.
CTACCGGGCCGGACGTTCGCCTGCGTGGATCAAGCTCAAATGCCGGCGTCGGCAGGAGTTCGTGATCGGCGGCTATACCGAGCCGTCGGGCAGCCGCCACGGCTTCGGCGCGCTGCTGCTCGGCGTGCACGAACCGGCGCCGGCCGGCAAGCGGCGGCGCGGGCCGACACCGCTGCGCTATGTCGGCCGCGTCGGCACCGGCTTCGACGCCCGCATGCTCGACCGGCTTGCCGCGATCCTGCGCAAGCACGAACGCGACACAGCGCCGTTCGATCCACCGCCGCGCGAACGCTCGCGCACGCGCGTGCACTGGATCGAGCCGACGCTCGTCGCCGAATGCGAGTTCGCGGAGTGGACCGGCGACGGCATCGTGCGGCAGGCCGCGTTCATCGCGCTGCGCGAAGACAAGCCGGCCACGCAGATCGTCCGCGAAGTGCCGAAACAGACGGAAAATGCAAAAACGGAGATGACGATGGATCGACAGCGAACCACGCACGACGACAAACATCTCCGCAAGCACGCGTCGCACGCGGATCATGAAGCGAATGGCCGCGAACACCACGCGCGTTCACGGTCATCCACCCGCACGGCGGGCACCGATGCCGGCCCGGATCAGCTCGGCCGCGTGCGCATCACCCATCCCGACCGCGTGCTCGACCCGCGAAGCGGCACGCGCAAGATCGATCTCGCGCATTACTGGCAATGGGTCGCGCCGTGGCTGTTGCCGGACCTGAAGGGGCGACCCGTGTCGCTCGTGCGCGCGCCCGGCGACATCGCCGGCGAGCTGTTCTTCCAGAAGCACGCGGAACGCCGCGAGATTCCGTTCGTCACGCAACATGCCGGGCTCGATCCGGGGCACGGTCCGCTGCTGTCGCTCGACAGCGTCGACGCGCTGCTCGGCGCCGCGCAGATGGGCACGATCGAACTGCATACGTGGAACGCGCACGCGTCGAACATCGAGCGGCCCGACCGGATCGTGTTCGACCTCGATCCCGATCCCGCGCTGCCGTGGAGCGCGATGATCGAGGCCGCGCAACTGGTGCGCGGACTGCTCGACGAGCTGGGGCTCGCGTCGTTCTGCAAGACGAGCGGCGGCAAGGGGCTGCATGTGGTCGTGCCGATCACGCGGCACCTCGGATGGGACGACGTGAAGGACTTCTCGCGCGCCGTCGCGCAACACGTCGCGAGCGCGCTGCCCGACCGTTTCACCGCGACGATGGGCCCGCGTCATCGTCGCGGCAAGATCTTCATCGATTACCTGCGCAACGGCCGCGGTGCGAGCACGATCGCGGCGTACTCGGCGCGTGCGCGGCCCGGGATGGGCGTGTCGGTGCCGCTGCGCTGGGACGAGGTGCCCGATACGACGGGCGGCGCGCAATGGACGATCGCCACGCTGCACGAACGGCTCGACCGGCTCCAGCGCGATCCGTGGGAAGGCTACGACGACACGCGGCAGCGCATCTCCGCGCAGATGCGCGCGCGACTCGACGGGTCGTGACGTCGCCGGCGCGGTCAGCGCCGGCGCTGCTGCAGGCGGTAATACCAGTCCATCAGCGGGGTCGCGGATACGCCGTGCGCGATCACCGACGCCGACACGACGGCCAGCACCGGCGCCGCGAGCGGGCGCACCGCGCTGGATGGCCCGTGTTCGAGCGCGAACAGCAGGTAATAGAACGAGCCGATCCCGCGTATCCCGAACCAGGCCATCAGCCGCCGCTGCGCGTGGGTCGCGTGCGAGCCGGTCAGCGACAGCAGCACGGCGAGCGGCCGCACGGCGACGAACAGCACGAGGGCGAGCGCGATAGCGCCCCACGTCATGAGCGGTGCCGACAGCGTCGCGAGCACGCTGCCGATCATCGTCATGATGAGCGCCTCGGCGATCCGTTCGAGCTCGATCGTGAAGTCCAGCACCGATTCGGTCATGAACGCGTGCACCTTCTCCGGATGCTTCTCGGTCGCGACCACGTCTTCCGAATCGATCCGGCCGATCACTTCGCGCGGGCGCCGGTCGCCGCTCGCGCGATGCTCGACACGGCGCATCGAGACGCCCGCGGCGAACGTCGCGATGAAACCGAAGGTGTTCGCGAGCTGCGCGGCACCGAACGACAGCACGATCAGCGCGAGCGCGAAGAAGCCTTCGAAGCCGAGCGCCTGCGCGTGCCGGGTGCGCAGCCAGCCGATCGCCTTGGTGGCGGCCGCGCCGAGCACGCCGCCGATCGCGGCCGCGCCCGCGATGCCCCATAGCGTGGCCAGCGCGAACGCGCCCGTCAGCGCCGGCCGCGCGTGCGGCGTGTCGGGCGCGCCGCACAGCGCGAGGCCCGCGAGCGCGAACGGCAGCGCGATGCCGTCGTTCAGCCCGCCTTCGCCGGACAGCGCGAAGCGCACCAGGTCGCGGTCGCCTGGATCGTGTACCTGCACTTCGTGCGCGAGCACCGGGTCGGTCGGCGCGAGGATCGCCGCGAGCAGCAGCGCGGGGCCCCAGCCGAGCCCGAGCGTCAGCACCGCGCAGCCGGCGAGCAGCGGCACGGTGACGATCATCGCGAGCAAGCCGAGCCGGCAGGGCACGAGCCACAACGTGTCGGACAGCGGCACGCGCAGCCTCAGCCCGATCGCGAACAGCGACACCAGCAGCGCGACCTCGACGATCTCGCGCAACAGCGACGCGTCGCGTTCGATGTCGAGATGCAGGAGCCCGGCGCCGGACGGGCCCAGCGCGACGCCGAGTGCGAGATAGATCATCGCGCTGCTGCACGGCAGGTGACGCAGCGCCGAGGTCGCGACGCCCATGCCCATCAGCACCGCGCCGACGATCAGGTACCACAGCGTTTCATGCATGCGTGCAGGTGGAAAGGGTCGATACGGAGCGGGTGCGGCGCGTCAGGGCTTGCGACCGAACGCCTCGCGCAGTTTCCGCTTCGCGCGTTCGAGGGTCGCGCGGCGCGTTTTCGGCAGGTTGCGGCCTGCGCGGTTCAGATAGAAGTTGAGCATCGACATCGCCGACTGGAACGGCGGCGCCTTGCGGCGGCGGCTGTGTTCGGCCGAGCGCTTGAGCGACGCCGCGATCTCGCCCGGATCGTCGGACTTGAAGATCTCGGGTTCGATGTCCAGTGCATCGCTCTTTTTCATGACGTCGGCGGACCAGCGTTTGCGGTGATGCGGATCGTTGCTGCGTCCACGGCCCGGGCGGCGCGTCGCGCGTTTGCCGTGCGGACGGGAAGCGGAAGCTGAAGGCATGACAGGGCTCCGTACGGGATCGGGATGGGGCTGGTCGTGGAATGCGCAAATCGCGTGCCGCGCGTCGCCGACGGCACGTGCCTTGCTGAACCAGGGACGCAGGAAATTCCACAACAGAGCCATTCCATTGAGGGAGAACGTTCCATGAAGCCAGTATTCGAATCGAAATCTGGCGCGCGCCGGATCCTTGCGTGCGCGGCCTTCGCACTCGTCGCGGCCGCACCGGCCGCGTGGGCACAGAATTCGCAGCGTTCCGACGAGGGCACCGGCGCGCCGATCCTGTCGCCACCGGACACATCGGCACAGGGCACCGGCGGCAGCATGTCGAACGGCAATACGGCGGCGCCGCCGCCCGCGACCCGCATGCAGGAGCCGCGCGCCATGCGTTCGCACGCGCGCCCGCATGTGCGCACCAAGCCGGGCGGCCCGAGCGGTGCCGGCACCGGCGGCAGCGGCAGCACGGGCGGCTCCAATGGCGGCGGAAGCGCGGGGGCGGGCGCGACGGGTGCGGGCGGCGGCGCAGGCGGTACGGGCGGTACGGGCGGTACGGGCGGCGCGGGTTCCAGCGGCTATTGACGATCACGGTGTCGCGCCGGTGCGACCGGCGCGGCGCGATGGCGGGCGTCGGCCGCGGGGCCGGCACCGCCACCACGCAGGAGGACATCATGCAATCGAATTCCCGGATCTCGCTCGACCGCGACGAACTGGACACCGACGCGGTCGATACCGACGATCTCGATACGACGGTGCATCTCGACATCGAGACCGGCAGGATCACGTTTCATGCGGCCTGGGCGCCGGCGTCCGATGCGCCGCCCGATACCGCGCGGCACGCCGTGGTGCTCGCACTCGACTGCGACACGATGGAGCGCTATGCGGATCTCGACGACGGCGCGCGGATGCGCGTGCACGCGATGCTGCACGATGCCGTGCAGGCCACGCTCGACACGCTGCCCGACGTCACTGAAGACCTGACGCTGACGGTCGAGCTGACCGACGCGATGCTCGATGCGGCGCGTCATCTGCAATGAGCGCTTCGAGCCAGATGTGACCCGCGCACGGGAGCGGCCGTGCATGACGGCGCCGGGCGGCACTCGCGTTACATCGCGTTGAAATCTTTGCAGACGCCGCATGGCGCGGCGTGACGTCGGCCCCCACGCGTCACGCGGCGGCGCGCGCGCGTGCGGCCAATCGGCGATTGCGGGTCGCGCCCCATGGATGCGGTGGCGCGCGCGGTGGCGGTCCCATGCGCGGCACGCAGATTGCTGCGCGACGGGCATGGCACGACCGGTGCCGCAACATCAACAAGGGGGCGCTCCATGATCGGCAAGCTGGACCATTGCAAGGTGGCGATACTCGCGGTCGACGGCTTCGAGGAAGCCGAACTCGTCGAGCCGCAGCGCGCGCTCGCGGCCGAAGGCGCGCAGGTCGACGTGATTTCGCAGAAGCGCGGCGAGATCCAGGGGCTCAGGCACGTCGACAAGGGCGAGCGCGTGAAGGTCGACCGTACCTTCGACGATGCGCGCGAAGGCGACTACGACGCGGTCGTGCTGCCGGGCGGCGTCGTCAACGGCGACGCGATCCGGATGCTGCCGGCCGCGCGCGAATTCGTGACGGCCGCGGTCGGTGCGGGCAAGCCGATCGCCGCGATCTGTCACGGCGGCTGGCTGCTCGTATCGTCCGGGCTGGTGGACGGCCGCACGATGACGAGCTGGCCGAGCCTGCAGGACGACATCCGCAACGCGGGCGGCAAGTGGGTCGACCAACAGGTCGTGTGCGACGGCAACCTGATCACGAGCCGCAAGCCCGACGATTTGCCCGCATTCAACGGCGCGCTGGTGCAGTGTCTCGCGTCGCGGGGAGGCTGAGCGATGGCGGCCGATTCCGTCCATCACGTGACGCTGACCGACGCGCCACCCGAGTTCGACGGCGCGGCGCTGCAGATGCGTTTCGTCGTCGAGGTCGACGGGAAGCCGCTCACGTGCGCGATCACGGTCGAAGCGCTCGAGGACCATTTCGGCGCGCGCTCCGCGCTCGAAGCGGACCTGCGCGACGCGTTCGAGCGCGGCCGCGCGCGCATCGAGGCCGCGTGCGAGGAAGTGCTCGCGGACGGCAAGGGCGGCGTGGAACTGCACAGCGGCTATTTCCGCGTGCGCGACAAGGCGGCGGGCAAAACGGCGAGGGCCGGGCTGTTCCGTTCGAGGAAGTCCTGATCCGCGCGGCTGCGGGATGCCGGCGCGGGCCGGCTGGCGTAGCGCGCGTGTCCTCGCTTACACGTCGTTGAAAACTTTGCAGCGGCCGTCACGCGGTTCGCGGTGACACATCGCGCCGCGCGCCCCTCGCGCACGGGGGGCGGCCGCGTCCCCCCGCCTGGCACGCTCCCTGCATGCTTCCCTCGTCGCCGGCGCACGTTTCGCGCCGTGCGTCGCCGCGATGCCGCCGCTGCATCGCGGGAAGCCGTCAACGGGGAACCAAGCATGCTGACCGCCCATGAATTCGCCGCGCTGTTCCTGGTGCATCGCGCACCGGAACAGATCCAGACCGACCGCGACGACATCGTCGCGCTGGTCGAACGACAGTTGATCGTCTTGCGTCCGGACGCATCGGGCACACGCCGCCCCGCGCTGACCGACGACGGGCTGATCGTCGTCCGGTGCGTGCAGCGGCACGACGGCCGCGATGCCGGCGGTCACGACGCGTGACACGCGATGCGTGACGCCCGTTCGCGTGGCCGGCGCACGGTTCAGCGGGCGATCGCCACCGGCGCGTTGACCTGCACGACCGGTGCATCGCCGTCGAACGGCGGCGCGGACGGGAAGTGGTCGATCACGCCGGTCTCGAACAGCAGGCAACAGGTCGAGCCGCCGTACTGGAAATAGCCGATCTCGTCGCCCTTGTCGACCCGCTGCCCCGGTACGACTTCGACGATGCAGGACGAGACGTCACCCATTCCGACGAACACGGCCGCGACGGTCCCGATCCCGGGATCGTCGCAGTCGATCGCGACGATCGCGCGCGCGGCGACGGCCGTCATGTAGCCCTGCGAGTCGTTGAGGCCGGCCGGGTCCGGGCCTTCCGCCTCGGCGACGGAATAGTAGGTGCCGTCGACCCGGTACGCATGCGTGACGGTGCCGCGCACCGGCGCGTGCCAGCGGTGATAGTTGTATGCGCTCAGATACGCCTGATACAGATCGCCGCCGACGAACCGTTCGGCGAGCGCCAGCCGCGAGGGCGTGAAGATGTCGCGCAGCGAATAAGGCTGGCCCTTGACCCAGAACGTGTCGCGGATCTTCACGTTCGAAGCGGTGTGATACGGCGCGGCCTCGCACGCGCTGACGATCACGTGCGCATCGTCCGGCGCCGCGACCGGCCGCGCGCCCGCGCGAAAGCGTCGCGTGAAGAAGTCGTTCCACGAGTGGAAGCCCCAGTGTGGCTGGTCTTCGCGATACTGGAACTGCGACAGGCCGAGGCGCTTGCGCGCTTCCGCGCAGAACCAGCCGTCGGGTGGCGACGTGTCGAGATGCGTGCGCGAATGCGGGCCGCCGAGGAAGTCGCACCACACGTTCAGCACCTGCTTCAGGTGCGCGTTGACCGTCGCATCGCGAAACGCCGCGTGGCCCGACGGCATGCACATCGGCCAGTCGAGGAACGCATTCAGCGGGCATACGATCAGGCTCGTTTCGCTGAACGGCGGCGTGTAGGTCATCAGGTGATCGATCACCGTCATCAGTTCGCCGATCGATGCGTAGCCGAGCGTGCGGCCCGCTTCGCGTGCCTCGTCGATCGCGCGGGTAAGGCACATGCGCAGCACCGCGTCGTCGTCGAACAGCCGCGCCAGTTCCTGCACGGCCGGCGTGCGCAGCCGTTCGCCCGCATGCGCGCGTGCGTCGTTCGCGATTGCTTCGCGATACGCGGCCATGTGCGATTCCTCGCGGGCCATCCATTCGCCGAGGCGATGCCGTGTGACGGGCGACGGGCTGGGATCGGTCGGCATGGTCACCTCCGGCAAGGTTGCGATACGAACGCAGATAGCAAGGCGCTTGCCCGGTGCGCGGCATCGAAATTGCTGCGCTCGGGCGACGGATGCTTTCACCGACTCAGGAGAGGACACATGAACGCAGCTTCGAATGTGCGACAGACGAACGATGCGGCGCAGACCGACGAGCGCCGCGGCGGCGAACAGCGGACCGTGGCGCCGACCCGCACACGGGCACGGGTGCGCGCATCGACGTCACGTCAGGATACTCGGCGGGCCGAACGCAGCGGCGGGAATGGCCCGGTCGCGCCGAGCAGCGGTCACGAGGCCGCCGAAGCGCATTGGGAGGACGACAGCGGGGCGATGCCGCCGGAAGAGTGGTCGTGACCTCGAGCGCTTGTTGCTCGTGCGCCGGTCGCGTCGGGCGCTGGCGATCGGTCGCGAGTGATCGTGAGCCATCGTGAGAGTCGCGCTGTATCATCGTTTCCATATTTCAAGTATTATCGAAAAATGGAAACGAACCAGACCATCGCCGCCCTGTCGGCCCTCGCGCACGAGTCGCGCCTTGCCGTATTCCGCGCGCTCGTGCAGGCCGGCCCGTCGGGCCTGCCTGCCGGGCAAATCGCGACGCTGCTCGACGTGCCGCCATCGTCGCTGTCGTTTCATCTGAAGGAACTGGCCCACGCGCAACTCGTCACGAGCCGCCAGGAAGGCCGCTTCGTGTTCTATTGCGCGAACTTCGCGACGATGAACGGGCTGATCGGCTACCTGACCGAGAACTGCTGCGGTGGCAATCCGTGCACGCCGGCCTCCGCCTGTTCGACCGCCTGCTCCGACCCAACGTAAGCACACCTCCCGCCCCCCCCCCGATGACCACCAACGTCCTGATCCTCTGCACCCACAACTCCGCCCGCAGCGTGCTCGCGGAGGGCATGCTCAATCACTGGGCCGCGAAACTCGGCCGCGACGTGCGCGCCTACAGCGCCGGCAGCGCGCCGAGCGGCCGGCTCAATCCGTTCGCGCTCGACGCGCTGACGCGCGCCGGCGTCGACGTCGGCGGATACCGCAGCAAGCGCTGGGACGAATTCGTCGGCGACGGCGCGCCGCGGATGCGCGTCGTCATCACGGTATGCGATAGCGCGGCTGCGGAGGCTTGCCCGTACTGGCCCGGCAGCCCGGTGAAAGTTCACTGGGGCTACGCCGATCCGTCGAACGCCGAGGGCGGCGATGCAGGCAAGCGGCTCGCGTTCGAACTGACGCGCGAGGCGATCGGTTACCGGATGCTGCAACTGCTGGCGTTGCCGCTCGACCGGATGAGCGACGCCGAACTCCAGGCGGCATTGACCGACATCTCGCGGAACTGAGCGCCCGCACGGGGCGCGCGCGAACTCGTGTGCGCCGTGCATTTTTCCAGCATCGAATCCTGTCCGATGAATACGTCCAACACCCTCCCGCCTTGCGACGCCGCCGCGAAGCCGGCGATCAATTTTTTCGAACGCTACCTGACGCTCTGGGTCGCGCTGTGCATCGTCGCCGGCATCGCGCTCGGCCAGGTGCTGCCCGGCCTGTTCCAGCGGATCGGCCGGATCGAGTACGCGCAGGTGAACCTGCCGGTCGGGTTGCTGATCTGGGTGATGATCATCCCGATGCTCGTGAAGGTCGACTTCGGCGCGCTGCATGAAGTGCGGCAGCACGTGAAGGGGATCGGCGTCACGCTCGCCGTGAACTGGCTCGTCAAGCCGTTCTCGATGGCTTTCCTCGGCTGGCTGTTCATCCGCCAGCTGTTCGCGCCGATGCTGCCGGCGGACCAGCTCGACAGCTACGTCGCCGGCCTGATCCTGCTGGCCGCCGCGCCGTGCACGGCAATGGTGTTCGTGTGGAGCCGGCTCACGGGCGGCGATCCGCTGTTCACGCTGTCGCAAGTCGCGTTGAACGACAGCATCATGATGATCGCGTTCGCGCCGCTGGTCGGGCTGCTGCTGGGGATGTCCGCGATTACCGTGCCGTGGGCGACGCTGCTCACGTCGGTGCTGCTCTACATCGTGATTCCGGTGATCCTCGCGCAGCTCTGGCGCAAGCGGCTGCTGCGGAGCGGGCAGGCGGCGTTCGATGCCGCGATGGCGAGGATCGGCCCGTGGTCGATCGCCGCGCTGCTCGCGACGCTCGTGCTCCTGTTCGCGTTCCAGGGCGAGGCGATCCTCAAGCAGCCGCTGGTGATCGCGCTGCTCGCGGTGCCGATCCTGATCCAGGTGTTCTTCAACGCGGCGCTCGCGTACTGGCTCAACCGCGCGGTGGGCGAGAAGCACAACGTCGCGTGCCCGTCCGCGCTGATCGGCGCATCCAATTTCTTCGAGCTCGCCGTCGCGGCCGCGATCAGCCTGTTCGGTTTTCACTCCGGCGCGGCGCTCGCGACCGTTGTCGGCGTGCTGATCGAGGTGCCGGTCATGCTGCTGGTGGTGCGCATCGTGAACCGGTCGAAGGGCTGGTACGAGCGCGCATGAGCCAACCACGGAATCCATCCATGACCGACCGCCTGACCGACCTGCCGCAACTCGACCCCGAACTCTTCCGCGTGCCGGACGCAAGCCGCTTGCGGCCGGCGTCGCCGTCCACGCATCCGCCGCGTTTCCTGCTGCTGTACGGTTCGTTGCGCGAGCGTTCGTTCAGCCGCCTGCTGGTCGAGGAGGCCGAGCGTCTGCTCACGGCGATGGGTGCCGAGGTGCGCGTGTTCAATCCGAGCGGCCTGCCGTTGCCCGACGATGCGCCGGAGAGCCACCCGAAAGTCGTCGAGCTGCGTGAACTGGTGCAGTGGTCGGAAGGGATGGTGTGGTGCTCGCCGGAACGGCACGGCGCGATGACCGGCATCATGAAGTCGCAGATCGACTGGATTCCACTGACGGTCGGCGCCGTGCGGCCGACGCAGGGCAAGACGCTCGCGGTGATGCAGGTCAGCGGCGGCTCGCAGTCGTTCAACGCGGTGAATCAGATGCGCGTGCTCGGGCGCTGGATGCGCATGCTGACGATCCCGAACCAGTCGTCGGTAGCCAAGGCGTTCATGGAATTCGACGAAGCGGGGCGGATGAAGCCGTCGGCCTATTTCGATCGCGTGGTCGACGTGATGGAGGAACTGGTGAAGTTCACGCTGCTGACGCGCGACATCGGTCCGTATCTGGTCGACCGGTACAGCGAGCGCAAGGAGAGCGCGGAGGCATTGTCGAATCGGGTGAATCAGCGGGCGATCTGAACCTTACGGGTAACTGGAGCGCGGTGAGAAGGGGGCCTCGAGGCGCTGGCCGCCTTCGCAGAAAACCGATTACGTTCGCGGGCCCTTCGTATCGATGGCCACCAGCACCGCAACCGGCAATGCGGCCAGACAGCGATCGAGCCGGATCACGCCGTCCGGCGCCGCGACTTCGCTTCCGTCGCTCAGCCAATCGATCCACCGCTCGCCGGCGCCGTGCGGCACGACTACTGCCGTATCGCCCCATTCCCGCGGTTCCACGCGCGGCAACTCCGGTGCTTCGCCGAGTAGGCGGCACGCAAGCCGCGTCACCGCGACCACGACCGTCGCAGCCTCGTCGCGACGCGCGAAGGCCACCGCATGCCGCCCGAGTTTTCCGCGCACGCGCAGCGGCACGTACGCGCCATCTGTAAACGTCCTCGGCCAGCGCGTGCGCAACGCGAGCATCCGCTCGACGAGCGCGCGCTTTACCCGCGCATCGGGCCAGTCGCGCAGGTACGCGGCGACCGGCTCGTCGACCCGCTCGGCCGCCAGCTTCTCAAACGGCACGTCGCGCCGGTTGTCCGGATCGACGAGCGAGTGATCCCATGACTCGGTACCTTGATACAGATCGGGCACGCCCGGCGACGCCATCCGCAACGTCGCCTGCGCGAGACCGTTGACGACGCCGGCCGGCGCGATTCGCGCGACGAACGCATGCAGTCGGTGCACGAAATCGCCCGTGCAGTGCGGCGTCATGATCGCGCGGACGAATGCCTCGCAAGCGCGCTCGTAGCCCGCGTCCGGCGCGAGCCAGTCCGTATGCCGTTTCGCCTCGCGCAGCGCCTTCGTCTGCCATCGCACCACGCGTTCCGTGAGCGCCGCGAGTCCGGCCGCGTCGTCGGGTGCGAGCCCCGGCGGCCAGCAGCCGACGAGCGTCTGGTACAGCATCGCCTCCGCGGAAGGCCCCGGCGTCCAGGCAAGGTCGCGATGCGCGGCGCCGCGCCGAGACTGGTTCAATGCGGACCAGTCGAGCGACATCGCGCGCCACAGGTCCGGCACTTCGCTCAACACCGCGAGCCGCGCGCGCGCATCCTCGCCGCGCTTGTGATCGTGCGTCGCGGTCGCGACGAGCGTATGCGGCACGGTGCGCGCGCGACGCCGGTTGCGTGCGTGGAACGCGCCGCGCGACAGGCTGAACTCGCCGGCATCGGCGCCGACTTCGTTGCGCGACAGCAGCCGTCCGTAGCGATAGTTGGCCGTGTCCTCGACGCCCTTCGCGGCAAGCGGCGCGGTGAGCTGCGCGAACGCGACACGCGCCGCGTGCAGCGCCGCGGCATCCGCGCGCGGCACGCGCGTGCCGGGCAGCCCGAGCCAGCCGGCGACGCGATCGAGCGCGTAGCGGTCGGACGGATCGATCGCCGCACAGGCCGCGTCGTACGCGCGCGCCAGCACGCGACGATCGGAGGCGGCCGGCTCTTCGCCGAGGGTCGGGTACATCCGGTACACGGGCAGATGCACGGCGAGCTCGCCCAGTACCCGATGGATCGCGATCCTGCTGATGTCGCGCGTGGCGGGCGCGGCGCGGGCGACGCGGTGCAACGCCAGCGCGACGCGTTCATGCTCGCCCGCCAGCTGCCGAGTCAGCACGCGCCGCTTGCCGGCCACCGCTTCCCGAGCGAACGAGCGCGCCGATCCCGACACGGCTGCCCAGTGCGCGGCGAGCGGCGCGGCGCCGGCCGGGTCATGCAGCAGTGCGGCTACGTCGTTCATGAAGTCGTAGCCGGTCGTGCCGTCGACGCGCCAGTCCTCGCGCAGCGTCTCGCCCGGCGCGAGAATCTTCTCGACGACGACATACGGCCGTTCGTCGCGCTGCGCGGCGAGCCGCGCATGCAGGCGCCGGCAATACGCGCGCGGGTCGGCGAGGCCGTCGACGTGATCGACGCGCAGCCCGTCGATGAAGCCGGCCGCATGAAGTTCCAATGGCAGCGCGTGCACCGCGTCGAACACCGCTTCGTCCTCGACGCGCACGGCCGCGAGCGTCGCGATGTCGAAGAAACGCCGCCAGTTCAGTTCGTCGGCGGCCGTGCGCCACCATGCGAGCCGGTAATGCTGGCGTTCGAGCAGCCGGTGCAGGCACGCGCGCGAGCGCGCGCGGCGCGGATCGGCGCCGCGCAGGATCGCGTCGAACGCATGCGGGCCGTGGGTGGCGGCGTAGTCGCGCAGCGCAGTATGCGCATCCGCGAGGCGCGCGCTGCCGCGCATCGCCGCGGAAGCGAAACGTTCGGCGAGTGCGTTGAGGTCCGCGCGATTGGCGATGCGCAAAATTTCTGCATAAGTTGCGGCGGCGACCGGCAACCTCCTGCCCGGGCATGCGATGAAGAAGCGCCCGGTCGACGGATCGGCGCCGAGCGTGATGTCGCCGGCCGCGAGCGCGTCGCCGTACGGCGCGCCAAGGCACGGCAGCAGCACTTTGCCGTCGAGCGCCGCATCGGGCGGATGCCAGACGATGTCGAAGTAGCGTGCATACGGGCTCGCCTGCCCCCATTCGAGCACGTCGTTCCACCAGTCGTTCGATGCGCCGCCGACACCCATGTGGTTCGGCACGATATCGACGATCACGCCGAGGCCGCGCGCACGCAACGCGTCGACGAGCCGGCGGAAACCGGCGTCGCCGCCGAGTTCCGCACTGATCGCGCGATGGTCGACGGTGTCGTAGCCGTGCGTCGAGCCGGGCTCGGCCGTCGTGATCGGCGACAGGTACAGGTGGCTCACGCCGAGCCGCGCGAAATAGTCCGCGTGTGCGGCCGCGTCGTCGAACGTGAGGCCTGCGTGCAACTGCAATCGCAGGGTCGCGCGCGGGGTCATGCGTCGTCCTCCGATGCATGGCGTGCGCGCTCGATCGCCGCGATTCGCGTGCGCACGTCTGCATCGAACAGCGCGTCGACCGTGCGCGGCAGCCGGCGCAGCCAGTTCGGATGGCCGCGTGGCGGGCCGGGGAGGTTCGGCTGCTCGGGCAGCGCGAGCAGATCCTCGAGCGGCACGATCGCGAGCGGCGACGGGCTGCGCGCGACGTACGCGAGGACGGCGTCGACGGGTGGCGTATCGGCGGGCGGGATCGGGTCGCTCGCCGGTGCGCAGCCCGCTCGTTGCAACGCGCGCCACAGCATCGCGCGGTCGGCGGTGCGTTCGGCCCGGGCGGCCGTGAGGTCTGGAGCGGGCGACGCAGTGTTCCGCGCGGAGGGCGCGCCGTGGCTGCCATCCGTGGCCGGCGTATCGTCACGCATGACCGGATCGTTCCGTTCGTCGCGGCCCGAGCCCAGTGCGGCCGCGGCGCGACCGATGTCGTCGCCGTCGTTGCGTCCACGCTCGGCCGCAGCGGCATCCGCATCCACCCCGGCCACGACCCGCCGCCATTCGAGATCGACGCCACGCCACCAGCCGGCCACCGTCGGCAGATCATGCGTCGACGTCATTGCGATCGTGTCGCGATCCCACGCCGACGGCGGCCGAAACGCGCGATCGGCTTCACGTTCGAACCACAGCACGCGCATCCCCGCGATGCCCTGCGCGCCAAGCCGCTCGCGAAAACCTGTCGGCACCGTGCCGAGATCTTCGCCGATCGCGACCGCGCGATGCCGTGCCGCCTCCAGCGCGACCAGCCGGACGAGATCGTCGACCGGATAGCGCAGGTACGCACCGTCGCGCGGCGAGCGGCCCTCCGGCACGATCCACATCCGCGCGAAGCCGAGCACGTGATCGATGCGGATCCCGCCCGCATGCGCGAAGGCCGCGCGCAGCAGCTCGAAGAACGGCGCGAAGCCGTTCGCGCGCAGTGCGGCGGGTGTCCACGTCGTCACGCCCCAGGCCTGGCCGTCCGCATTGAACAGGTCGGGCGGCGCGCCGACCGACACGCCGCGCAGCAACGTCGTGCCATGCGCCCACGCATCGCTGCCGGCCTGGTCGGAGCCCACCGCGAGATCGGCGATCAGCCCGATCGCCATCCCCGCATCGCGCGCCGCATGCTGCGCGTTGCCGAGCGCGTCCGACGCGCACCATTGCAAGAACGTATGGAACGCGATCGACTCGGCATGCGCATGGGCGAAGGCGTCGACCTCGGCCGACGCCGGCGTCCGCCATTGCGCGGGCCATTGCCGCCAGTCCGCGCCGATCCCGTGTTCGATGCAGAACGCCTGCAGCGCGTCGAAGCGCGTATGCGCGTCGAGCGCCGCACCGCCTGTCGCGCGGAACCGCTCGAACGCGTCGCGCGACGGCTCGCCGTTCGCGCGCCACGCGTCGAAGCACGCGCGCAACCGACGCAGCTTCAGCGGCAGCACGTGCGGCCAGTCGATCAGCGGCGTGTCGCCCGCGTTGGCGATGTCCGGCGCCGCACCGCGCGTTCGCCGCACGATGTCGGCCCCCGGCACCGCATCGCAGTCGAGATACGCGACGTTGTGCCAGCGCCGCGACGACGGCGAATACGGACTGTCGCGTTCGGGCAGCGCCGGATACCCGGCATGCGTCGGACTGGTCGCGACCGCGTGCGCGCCGTGCCGCGCCGCGCGCGTGGCGAGGCCGGCGAGCGCGGTGTAGTCGCCCGCGGCGTCGTCGCCCGGGCGGCGCAGGCTGTAGATCTGGGCCGCGATGCCCCAGCGGCGCCGCGTGTCCGGCGCGTCGTCGCGGGCATCGAACGGCCGGGTCCGCGGCGGCGCGATCGCAAGGCCGATCCGCTGCTCGCCGATGTCGAGCGCGTGATAACCGGGCACCGCGAGCGGCGGCAGCGTGCCGTGTTCGCCCGCGCCGGTCACGCGCCCGTCGACGTGTCCGCCCGATTCGAGTGAAATCCGGAAGCGCGCGCCGGGCGGTGCGACATCGCGCGGCAGCGTGAGCGGCACGCCGGCGTCGCCGGTCACGACGCGCGGCGTCGCGTCGTGCGCGTCGGCGAGCGCCGCCGCGCTGTCGACCCGCTCGATCGGCGTGCCGCACGGCCAGCCGAGTGCATCGACGAGCGCGACGAGCGCGTCGTCGTCCACTCGCCGGGCGACGCCGCCCGAATCGACCCAGTCGGGCTCCAGCCCGGCCGCACGCGCGAGATCGGCGATCGCGACGTCGGTCGTCATGGCCGCGTATGCCCGTTCGAGCGGTGGCTCAGCGCATCGTGGTTCACCGCGCCGTCGCGCCACGCGATGCAGGTGCACGCGGGCAGCCGCGCGTCGGCCAGCCGGTCGCGCGCGCGCGGCGGCGTCTCGAACACGATCTTGCCGACCGGCAGCGCGGGCAGCATCGCGTCGTGCGAGCCGGGATTGAACGCGATCGTCAGCGTGCTGCCGTCGCCGAGCCGCCAGCGTGCGACGAGCGCCTCCGCAGCGCCGTCGCCGTTGCAGGCCAGCAGTTCGACGCCGAGCGCGCGGGTGCCCGGCAGGTGCGGCGTCACGAGCGCCGCGCGCACGGTCAGCGCGCTGCGATAGAAACACCGCCACGCGTCGGCGTCGGGCCATGCGTCCTCACCGGCATGGCCGGGCGACGAGCGCACGAAGGTGCCGACGTCGTTCGGATCGGGAATCGCGTCGCGATGCGCGGGATCGGCGAATGCGGGAAACGCGGCGAACTCGCGGCGCCGGCCTTCGCGCACCGCGTCGGCGAGCGCGCCGCGATAGTCGGTGAAGAACTGGAACGGCTGCGTGCTGCCGTCTTCCTCGCCCATGAACAGCAGCGGAATCTGCGGCGCGAGCAGCATCAGGGCGGTGGCCGCGCGTACCGCGTCGTCGTTCGCGAGCGCGCGCAGCCGTTCGCCGAACGCGCGGTTGCCGATCTGGTCGTGGTTCTGCAGGAACGAGACGAACGCGGTCGGCGGCAGGTGCGCGCTCGGCTCGCCGCGCGGCGAGCCGTCGTGCAGCGGCGACGGCTCGCCCTGGTACGCGAACCCTTCGCCGAGGGTGCGCGCGAGATGGCGCAGCGGCGCATCGGCGTACGCGCGGTAATAGCCGTCGCGCTCGCCGGTCAGCAGCACGTGCGCGCTGTTGTGGAAATCGTCGTTCCACTGCGCGTCGAAGACGTCGGGCCCGAGCAGGCTCGCCGCATTGCGTTCGTTCTCGAGCACCAGGTGCACGTGACGCGCGTCACCCGCATACGCGCGCACGCGGCGCGCGAGCGCGCGCAGCCACGCGTCGTCGTCGATCGCATGCGCGGCGTCGATGCGCAGGCCGTCGAAACGGAATTCGTCGAGCCAGTACAGCGCGTTGTCGATGAAGAATGCGCTCGTCTGCGCCCGCGAGAAGTCGATCGCGGGCCCCCACGCGGTCTGCCTGTCCGCACGGAAGAATTCCGGCGCATAGCGCGGCAGCATGTTGCCTTCGGGGCCGAAATGGTTGTACACGACGTCGAGCAACACCTGCAGCCCGAGCCCGTGCGCCGCATCGACGAGCGCCTTCAGCTCCTCGGGCCGTCCGTACGACGCGTCGGGCGCGAACGGCAGCACGCCGTCGTACCCCCAGTTGCGGGCGCCGGGGAATGCGTTGACGGGCATCAGCTCGATCGCGGTCACGCCGAGCGCGGCGATCTCCCGCAGGCGTCGCTCGACGTTCGCATAGCCGCCGCACGCGCCGACGTGCAGTTCGTACAGCACCGTCTCGTGCCACGGCCGGCCACGCCACGCATCGTTGCGCCAGCGGTATGCGGTCGGGTCGACGACCTGGCTCGGGCCATGCACGCCATCGGGCTGGAAGCGCGACGCGGGATCGGGCACGGCGAGACCGTCGTCGAGCAGGAAGCGGTAAAGCGTGCCGGGGCCGTATGGTGCGACGACCTCGAACCAGCCGTCGCCGACGGCCGGCATCGGGACGCGCTGCTCGCCGTGCAGTTCGACCGAGGCCGTGCGGCTCGCGGGCGCCCACAGGCGGAAGCGCGTGTGGGTAGTGTCGATGCAGGCCGCGCCGAACGACGACGCGAATGCATGCGTGCCGGGCGGATGGGCGATACGTGACGTCATGGCGTTTCCTCACGAGGGCTGGGCGTGCGGCACGGCCGCGACCGCGATCACGGCGGCGTGCGCGGCCACGTCGAGGCCGGCCTCCGGCCACGAGCGCGGGCCGGCGTCGGGTGTCGCGGTGTCGAGCAGCACGCGGTAGTCGAGCACGGGCGCGGGCAGCTTGAACGTGATGGCGTGGGTCGATGCATTCAGCATCACGAGCAAGGCCTCGGTGCGCCCCGTGCGGCCGGTGCCGACACGGCGCATCGTCAGCGCGCGGCGCTCGCCGTCCTCCCACGCCGGCACGCTCATCGCGCCGCCGCGTTCGTCGAACCAGTCGATCTCGTGCATGCCGGGCGCGCCCTCGCGGTCGCCGGACGGATAGCGCGGCGCGGACATCACCGGATACATGCGCCGCAACGCGGCGAGTCGCGATACGAAACGCATCATCTGCACGCCGTCGTCGCTGCGTGCAAGGTCCCAGTCGAGCCAGGACAGTTCGTTATCCTGGCAATACGCGTTGTTGTTGCCGTGCTGCGTGCGGCCGAATTCGTCACCGGCGACGATCATCGGCGTGCCGAGCGCGGTGAACAGCGTCGCGAGCATCGAGCGCGCGACGCGCACGCGCAGGTCGCGGATCGACGCATCGTCGGTCGCGCCTTCGACGCCCCAGTTCGCGCTGCAGTTGTCGTCGCGGCCGTCGCGGTTGTCTTCTCCGTTCGCGTCGTTGTGCTTGTGCGCATACGACACGAGATCGGCGAGCGTGAAGCCGTCGTGCGCGGTGACGAAGTTCACCGATGCCCACGTATGGCGCCGTTGATGATTGAACAGGTCGGCCGAGCCCGCGAGCCGCGCGGCGAGTTCGGGGCGTTGCCCGGCGTCGCCGCGCCAGAAGCGCCGCACGGTGTCGCGAAAGCGGTCGTTCCATTCGGCGAAGCCGGGCGGGTGGCGGCCGAGCTGATAGCCGCCGGGCCCGAGGTCCCACGGTTCGGTGATCAGCTTGCGCTGCGCGAGCACCGGGTCCTGCCGCAGCGCGTCGAAGAATCCCGCGCCCGGCTCGAAGCCGTGATCCTCGCGGCCGAGCGTCACGCCGAGATCGAAACGGAAGCCGTCGATGTTGAACGCGGTGGCCCAGTAGCGCAGCGAGTCCATCACCATCTGCACGACGCGCGGGTGCGACATGTTCAAGGTGTTGCCGCAGCCGGTCTCGTCGACGTGGTAACGCGGGTCGTCCGGCCGGAGCCGGTAGTAGCTCGCATTGTCGAGGCCGCGCCACGACAGCGTGGGGCCGAGCTCGTTGCCTTCGCACGTGTGGTTGTAGACGACGTCGAGCACGACCTCGATGCCGGCCGCGTGCAGCTGCCGGATCGCGATGCGCATTTCGTCGAGCCGCCGCGTCGACAGATACGACGGCTCCGGCGCGAAGAACGCGGCCGTGTCGTAGCCCCAGTAGTTGCGCAGTCCGCGGTTCACGAGCGCGCGCTGCTGCAGGAACGCGTGCACGGGCAGCAGCTCCACGGTGGTCACGCCGATCGACAGCAGGTGATCGATGAACGCCGGATGCGCGAGCGATGCGAAGGTGCCGCGCTCCGGCGCGCGCAGCCCGGCGCGACGCATCGACGCGCCGCGCACGTGGGCCTCGTAGATCACGGTGCTGCGCCACGGCACGTCCGGACGCCGGTCGGTGCGCCAGTCGAACGCCTCGTCGACGACCACGGCCTTCGGCATCGCGGGCGCGGAGTCGCGGCGGTCCATCGACAGGTCCGCGCGGTTCGAATGCACGCGATAGCCGAACAGCGCGTCGGACCAGCGGAAATGACCGACCAGCTTGCGTGCGTACGGGTCGAGCAGCAGCTTGGTCGGATTGAAGCGGTGGCCGTGCTGCGGCTGGTACGGGCCGTCCGCGCGAAAGCCGTACACGGTGCCCGGATGCGCGTTCGGCAGGTAGCCGTGCCACACCTCGTCGGTGCATTCGGGCAGGTCGAGCCGCGCGAGTTCCTTGCGGCCGGTCGGGTCGAACACGCACAGCTGGATACGCTGCGCGTGCGCGGAAAACACCGCGAAGTTGGTGCCGAGACCGTCCCAGGTCGCACCGAGCGGATAGGCGCGGCCGGGTTCGAGTCGGGATGGCAGGGCGGTCGGCATGGGAAGGGTCTCCGTGTCGAGGTCGCCGGGCGTCAGGCCGGACTCAGCCATACGGTCGCGAGCGGCGGCAGGCGCAACGCGGCCGACCACGACTCGCCGTGCGCGGGCACGGCTTCCGCCCACACGGCGCCGTCGTTGCCGGCATTGGTGCCGCCGTACACGGCCGCATCGGTGTTCATCAGTTCGCGCCACTGGCCGGGCGCGGGCAGCCCGATGCGATAGCCGGCGCGCGGCACCGGTGTGAAGTTGCTGACCGCGACCACGAGGCGGCCGACATCGTCACGGCGCGCGAACGCGAACACGCTGTTGTCGCGATCGTCGCCGATCAGCCACGCGAAGCCTTCCGCGTGGCAGTCGAGCGCATGCAGCGCCGGTTCGGCCGCGTACACGCGGTTCAGGTCGCGCACGAGCCGTTGCACGCCGCGATGTGCGGGCGCGTCGAGCAGGTCCCAGTGCGGCGTCGCGTCGTGCGCGAACTCGGCCCATTGCGCGAATTCGCTGCCCATGAACAGAAGCTTCTTGCCGGGATGCGCCCACATGAAGCCGAAGTACGCGCGCAGCGTGGCGAGCCGCTGCCACGCGTCGCCGGGCATCTTCGCGGCGAGCGAGCCCTTGCCGTGCACGACCTCGTCGTGCGACAGCGGCAGCACGAAGCGCTCGGAGAACGCATAGACGAGCCCGAACGTCATCCGGTCGTGGTGATAGCGGCGATGGATCGGATCCTCGCGCAGATACGCGAGCGTGTCGTGCATCCAGCCCATGTTCCACTTGAAGTCGAAGCCGAGCCCGCCGTCGCCGGTCGACGCGGTGACGCCCGGCCACGCGGTCGATTCCTCCGCGAAGGTGACGACGCCCTGCGGCGCGAGCGCGCCGTGCAGCGTGTCGTTCAGCGTGCGCAGGAACGCGACGGATTCGAGATTCTCGCGCCCGCCATGCACGTTCGGCACCCATTCGCCTTCCTTGCGTGAATAGTCGCGGTACAGCATCGACGCGACGGCGTCGACGCGGATTCCGTCGACGTGATAGCGCCGTGCCCACGCGAGCGCCGACGCGACTAGGAACGCGCCGACCTCGTTGCGCCCGAGGTTGAACACGCAGGTGTTCCAGTCGGGATGCATGCCTTCGCGCGGATCGGCGTGCTCGTACAGCGCGCTGCCGTCGAACTGAGCGAGACCGTGCGGGTCGTTCGGGAAGTGCGCGGGCACCCAGTCGACGATCACGCCGATGCCGGCCGCATGCGCGCGGTCGACGAAGCGCGCGAAGCCGTCGACCGGCCCGAAGCGCGCGGACGGCGCGAACTGCGCGAGCGGCTGGTAGCCCCACGAGCCGCCGAACGGATACTCGGAAATCGGCATGAATTCGACATGCGTGAAGCCCATGCCGTGCACGTACGGGATCAGCCGCTCGGCGAGCTCGTCCCAGGTCGCGCTGCGGTCCATTTCCTCGGGCACGCGCTGCCACGATTCCGCGTGCACCTCGTAGATCGACCACGGGATGCGGAAGCGGCGGTCCGCGTGCGGCCGCGCGTGCAGCCAGCCGTCGTCGTGCCACGCGAACGCGTCGAGCGCCGCCGTGTCGGCGACGATGGACGCCGTGCGCGGCGGCGCCTCGGTCGCGCGCGCGCATGGATCGGCCTTGTGCGGCAGCACGCGTCCGTCGCTCGCGCACAGCTCGTATTTGTAATGCTCGCCGGCGCCGATGCCCGGCACGAACAGCTCCCAGACGCCCCACGGCCGGCGCAGCCGCATCGGATGCCGACGGCCGTCCCATGTGTTGAAGTCGCCGACCACCGACACGCGTTGCGCGTTCGGCGCCCATACCGCGAAGCGCACGCCGTCGACGCCATCGATGCGCGCGGGCGTCGCGCCGAGGCAGTCGAGCACGGCGGCCGGGTCGCCGGCCGCGAAACGCGCGAGCGCCGCGTCGTCGAGCAGCATGCCGAACGCATAGGCGTCGTCGGTCACCTGGCGCGTGTCGGGCCAGTCGATCGCAAGCCGGTAATGGCCGTCGTGCGCGAGCGTCCCAGCGAAACAGCCGGCGTCGTTGACGCACGCGAGCGTGCCGAGTTCGTCGCCGTCGGGCGTCACCGCACGCACGCGCCGCGCGCCGGGCAGCAGCGCGCGCACGACGATCCGCCCGGCATCCCCGTGCGGGCCGAGGCACGCGAACGGGTCCGGATGGCGGCCGGCGAGCAGCGCATCGATATCGCGGCGGTCGAACAGCGTGTCGGTCATCGGGTGCCTCCGTTGTCGGGTGTGCCGTCCGCGTCGAGCAGGCGTTCGACGAGCGCGGCGAGCCCGCCGACCGGCACGCCGAGCCAGTCGGGCCGGTTCGCGGCCTCGTAGCAGAGTTCGTACGACGCCTTGTCGATCAGGAACAGCGCGAGCAGGCGATCGGCGTAGCGCGGGTCGACGAAGCGTTCGGGCGCCTGGTCGGCGGCCGCGCGATAGCATTCGACGAAGCGGTCGGCGGCGGCCTGCCCGAAGCGGTCGAACAGCGCACGCTTGCGGCCGGCCGCCTGCGGCGGCGCCTTTTCGATCGCGAACTGAGCGGTCGCGCTCACGTACGACAGCGAGCGCAGGAAGCCAGCCACGTCGCGCAGCGGATGCGACTTCGCGCGACGCCGCTCGAGCGGCCGCGCGGGCTCGCCCTCGAAGTCGATCAGCAGCGCGTCGCCCTGCACGTCGAGCACCTGGCCGAGATGGAAATCGCCGTGAATCCGCGTGCATCGCGCGTCGAGCGTGCGCGGCACCAGTTCGCCGAGCGCCTGTACGGCGGCGTCGCGCGACGCGAGCAGCGTATCGGCGGCCGCGCGCATGGCCGGATCGAGCGCATCGAGTCGCGTGGCCAGCACGTCGAGTGCGTGCCTGAACGACGCGATCGCGTCGAGGCACCAGCCGTCGACGTGTTCGGGCGTCGCGCGCTCCGGCGTGAAGGCCGGGTCGTCCGACGGCTGCGCGAGCGCGACGTGCAGCTGGCCGAGCCGCGTGCCGACGATACCCGCGAACGCCGCGTAGCCGAGCAGCGCGTCCGGTTCCTCGTCGGGCTCGGCCGCTTCGCCGTCTGCGACGGCGGGCAGCGCGAGCTCGTCGACCGCGCGTTTCAGGAAGTCGAACGAACGCGTCCACGCATCGCCCTGGTTGTCGACGTAGCGCTGCAGGATCGCGACCGTATGCGGCGAGCCGTCCGGATCGACGTGCACGACTTCGCCGGCGAGCGTCGCGGTGTTCGCATAGCCGATCCGCGTCAGGTGGCGGCTCATCTCCGCTTCCGGATGGATGCCGTGCGCGACCTTGCGCACGAGCTTCAGCACGATCTGGTCGCCGATCACGAGCGAGCTGTTGCTCTGCTCGGCCGCGAGCCAGCGCACCTCCGCGGCGTCGCCGGGATCGAGCGCGGCGAGCGCATGTTCGGGCAGGAAGTCGAGGCGGCCGCCGTCGGACGTCGGCACCGTCGCGCCGTCGCGCAGCTTGCGCAGCATCCCGCGCGCGAACGCGGGCAGCGCGAACGCGTCGGTCAGGTAGCCGACCGTATGGCCGCGCCGCACGCGCGCG
The DNA here is from genome assembly GCF_053427845.1 of Burkholderia sp. AW49-1. Lineage (NCBI taxonomy): Bacteria > Pseudomonadati > Pseudomonadota > Betaproteobacteria > Burkholderiales > Burkholderiaceae > Burkholderia > Burkholderia sp. AW49-1. The sequence goes on from NZ_JBSAXF010000003.1 coordinate 148,797, forward strand.
AGCGCGAGTTGCGCGAACAGCGGATGCGACGTCTCGCCGCCCCATGCGGCAGCCAGCGGCACGACGTAGCGTTCGACGCCGCCATCGCTCGCGGACACCCATGCCTCCGCATACTGGAACGGCTCGTCCGGCATCGGTGTGACGACATTCAGCCACGCATCGCCGATCTTGCGGTCCTTCGACGCGAACCAGCGCCGCCTCGCGAGCCACGACGCGAGCGCATCGTGCGCGAGCGTATGCAGCTGCCCGACGTCGGGCCGCACGTCGCCGCGCCGCATCACGATCGTCACGTATTCGGGCAGCGGCTCCGCGTGCGGCTGCCGCCACGACGGCTCGCGGCCGTGCTCGGACAGCACGAACCACAGGAACCCGTACGGTGGAAAGGTGAGCAGGTAAGTGAGCTGCCCGATCGGCGGAAACGGCGAGTCCGACGTCATCTCGATCGGCACGCGGCCCGCGAATTCGGACAGGTCGAGTTCGACCGCCTGCGACGAGCGCGACAGGTTCGCGACGCACAGCACCGTCTCGTGGCCTTCGAGTTCGCGCAGGTACGCGAGCACCTTGCGGTTCTCCGGCCGCAGGAAGCGGATCGTGCCGCGCCCGAACGATTGCGTCGCGCGGCGCGTCGACAGGATGCGCCGCGTCCAGTTCAGTAGCGAATGCGGGTCGCGCGTCTGCGCCTCGACGTTGACCGCGTCGTAGCCGTACAGCGAGCCCATCACGGGCGGCAGCACCAGCAGTTCCGGGTCCGCGCGCGAGAAGCCGCCGTTGCGGTCCGACGACCATTGCATCGGCGTGCGCACGCCGTCGCGGTCGCCCAGGTGGATGTTGTCGCCCATCCCGAGTTCGTCGCCGTAGTAGATCACCGGCGTGCCGGGCATCGACAGCAGCAGCGAGTTGATCAGCTCGATGCGGCGCCGGTCGCGCTCCATCAGCGGCGCGAGACGGCGCCGGATGCCGAGGTTGATACGCGCGCGCCGGTCGGACGCATAGGTCTGCCACAGCAGGTCGCGCTCGGAATCGGTCACCATCTCGAGCGTCAGTTCGTCGTGATTGCGCAGGAACACGGCCCACTGGTTGCTCGGCGCGAGCGCCGGCGTTTGCCGCATGATGTCGACGATCGGGAAGCGATCCTCGCTCGCGATCGACATGTAGATGCGCGGCATCAGCGGGAAGTGGAACGCCATGTGGCATTCGTCCTCGCGGCCGAAGTATTCCTGCACGTCTTCCGGCCACTGGTTCGCTTCCGCGAGCAGCATCCGGTTCGGATACTCGGCGTCGATCGTCGCGCGGATGCGCTTCAGGATCGCGTGCGTCTCCGGCAGGTTCTCGTTGTTGGTGCCTTCGCGCTCGACCAGGTACGGCACCGCGTCGAGCCGCATCCCGTCGATGCCGAGATCGAGCCAGAAGCGCATCACCTGGAGCACCTCGCGCACGACGGCCGGGTTGTCGAAGTTCAGGTCCGGCTGGTGCGAGTAGAAGCGGTGCCAGTAATACTGGCCGGCGATCGGGTCGTGCGTCCAGTTCGACGTTTCGGTATCGAGGAAGATGATCCGCGTGCCGGTGTATTTCGTGTCGGTGTCGGACCACACGTAGTAGTCGCGATGCATCGAACCGGGCTTCGCGCGCCGTGCCCGCTGGAACCATGGATGCTGGTCCGACGTGTGGTTGATCACCAGTTCGGTGATCACGCGGATGCCGCGCGCGTGCGCTTCGCGGATGAAGCGCCGCACGTCGGCCAGCGTGCCGTAGTCGGGGTGCACGTCGCGATAATCCGCGATGTCGTAGCCGTCGTCGCGGCGCGGCGACGGGTAGAACGGCAGCAGCCAGATCGTGTCGACACCCAGCTCGGCGATGTAGTCGAGCTTCATGATCAGGCCGGGGAAGTCGCCGATCCCGTCGTTGTTCGAGTCGTAGAACGACTTCACGTGCACCTGATAGATGATCGCGTCCTTGTACCACAGCGGATCATCCGCGCAGAGCGCGGGCGCGCGGCGCCGCGACCGGCGCCGGCGCGGCGTGCCGGCCGGTGCGAGCGACGGGAACTGCGCGCGGCGCACGTCGTCGAGGGAGTCTTCGCGTTTCATCATGCGTGTGCTCCGGAAGGATGTCGGGCGTCGCCCGGCTCGGGCGCCGCCGCTCGCGCGGCGCCGGGAGACGGCGAGAGCCGCCAGATCGCATACGGCCGCACGTGCGGGTCGAGCGACACGTACTGGCGATGCCCGCGCCAGGTTTCGGCATGCGCGGCGTCCTGTTCGAGCGCGTCGAGCGGTTCGCCGTCGACGAGCCCGAAGCCGCGCCACAGCGACGCGTCGAGCGTGAAGTTCGCGGCCTGCGGATGCCACGGGTCGAGGCTGATCGCGACCGCGACGACGCTGTCGTGCGCGGGCGTCGCCTTCACGAACACGAGCACCTGGTCGTTGTCCGCGTCGGCGAACGTGAGGCCGAGGTGGGTCTGCAGTGCCGGATGCTCGCGTCGCGCGCGGTTCAGCCGCGCGATTTCGGCGCCGATGTGCGCGGCCTTGTTCCAGTCGCGCGCGCGCAGCTCGTATTTCTCCGCGTCCGCGTATTCCTCGCTGTCGGGCAGCGGCGCCGATTCGCCGATCTCGAAGCCCGAATACAGGCCCCACGAGCCGGCGAGCGTCGCCGCGAGCGCCGCGCGGATCACGAACTGCGAGCGCGGCGCGTTCTGCAGGTGGCGCGGATTGATGTCGGGCGTGTTCACGAAGAAGTTCGGCCGGAAGAACTCGCGGGGCGGGCCGGCCGTCAGCTCGGTCAGGTAATCGATGAACTCGCGCTTCGTCTCGCGCCACGTGAAATATGTGTACGACTGCGAGAAGCCGACCTTCGCGAGCCGGTACATCATCCCCGGCCGCGTGAACGCCTCCGACAGGAACACGACATCCGGATGCTTGCCGCGCACGTCGGCGATCATCCATGCCCAGAACGGCAGCGGCTTCGTGTGCGGATTGTCGACGCGGAAAATCCGCACGCCCGCGTCGACCCAGAACAGCACCGCGTCGCGCAGCGCGAGCCACAGGTCGGGCAGTGCATCCTGCGCGTAGAAGTCGGGATTCACGATGTCCTGGTAGCGCTTCGGCGGATTTTCCGCGAAGCGCAGCGAGCCGTCGGGCCGCCATGCGAACCAGCCCGGATGCGCGGCGAGCCACGGATGGTCGGGCGAGCACTGGATCGCGAAGTCCAGCGCGATCTCCAGTCCTTGCGCGCGCGCCGCATCGACCAGCGTGCGGAACGACGCGAGGGTGCCGAGCTGCGGATGCACGGCCGTGTGGCCGCCGTCGGGCGAGCCGATCGCATAGGGGCTGCCGACGTCGTCCGGGCCGGCCTTCAGCGTGTTGTTGCGGCCCTTGCGCGCGGTCGTGCCGATCGGATGGATCGGCGGGAAATACAGCACGTCGAAGCCCATGTCGCGGATGCGCGGCAACTGCGCGATCACGTCGTCGAACGTGCCGTGCCGGTGCGGATCGTTGCTCGCCGAGCGCGGGAACATCTCATACCAGCTCGAGAAGCGCGCGGCACGGCGCTCGACCTCGACCGGATAGACGGTCTTGTCGTGCGTGGCGAACGGGCGGTAGCGCAGCGCCGCGTATGCGTCGGCCAGCGCGGGGTCGCCGATCAGTGCAAGCCGGTGTTCGTGCGACGCGTCCTTGAAGTCGGCCGCGAGCTGCTCCATTTGCCGGACCGCGCGCGGATCGGCGGGCGCGGCAAGCTTGAGCGCGGTGGCGAGCAGCAGCTGTGCCTCGCGCACTTCCAGCGTCACGTCCTGGCCGGCCGCGTGTTTCTTCGCGATGTCGGTGGCGAGCGACGCCCAGTCGTCGCGCCACGCGATCACGCGGAACGCATGGCGGCCGAGCCGGTCGAGCGCGATGCGCGCGTGCCAGCGATCGTTCGGCTCCGCGACGAACGGCACTTCGCGCCAGTCGTCCTCGTCGTCCGCGCGCCATTGCAGCGCGGCCGCGAGATGCGCGTGACCGTCCGAGAAGATCGATGCGTGCACAACCAGCGTTTCGCCGATCACGCGCTTGATCGCGAAGCGGCCGCCGTCCACGGCCGGCTCGACGCGCTCGATCGCGATCCGGTCGGCCGCGAGTGCGGCGGACAGCGCGGTGCGCTCGTCGGCGGCATCGGCGCGCGTGGTCGCGGGCGGTGCGTGCGACGCGTCGAGCAACGCATGACCGCCGGGTTCGAGCGTGAAGGCGGGCAGCGCGACGAGCGCATGCCGATGCGGTCCGTCCGGTGTCGCGACGTGCGTGAAGCCGCCCGGCACGCCGGGCAGGATCGTGGCGGGATCGACCGGCGCTTCGGCATCGAGATCGGGATTCAGCACGATCAGCAGTGCCGCGTCGTCGTGCTCGAGCGACGGGCCAGTGCCGCGCAACAGCGCGGTCGCGGCTGCGCCGGGCGCGCTCAGTTGCGCGATTTCGCCGCGCTCGGCCGCGAGCGGCGTCGCGCGGCGCCATGCGTTCGCGTCGGCGATCGCGCCGGACAGGTCGAAGCGCGCATCGTCGAACGCGGCGCGATAGCGCGTGGCGTCCGCGTCGCGCGCCATCAGCGGCAGCGTGACGCCGCGCTCGAAGCCCATCGGCACGAGCCAGCCGGTGCCGACCGCCGCCGCGGTCCACAGCGCGCGGTGATACGCGCGGGCGACCGCCTCGTCCGGCGCGTCGTGCCAGTCGTCGGCGAGACGCGGGCCGTCGTAGGCGTCGGGAAACGCGATCGGCGAGCCGATGCGCCGCAGCAGCCGGTGTTCGTCCGCGAACCACGGCGAGCGCAGATCCCACCAGCGTACCGATGAGAACACCGCGTCGAAGCCGGCCGCCTCGAATTGCGCGAGCGCGTCGCGTGCATGACCGGGCACGCCGGCCAGCACGGCGACGTCCGGGCGCGCGCGACGCAGCGCCGCGCGCCAGCCGGGCCACCACGCGGCCGGCAGATGATGCGGCGCGTCGATCAGGAAGCCGGCCGCGCCGGCGTCCGCGAACGCGGCGAGATGCGCGCACCACCACGCGGCGAGCGCGTCGTGTGTCGCGTCCTCGCCGACCTGTGCATGCGCGACGTCGAGTTCATGCGCGGCGCGACGCGGATCGATCAGCGCGTCGTCGTGCGAGCGCTCGACGTACCAGTCCGGATGCTCGGCGCGCAGCGGGTTGTCGCGCGCGATGCGGTCCGGTATCACTTCGAGCATCACGCGCAGCCCGTGGCCGTGCGCGATCTGCGCGAGCCGCGAGAACGTCTCGAGTGCGCCGGCGCGCGTCGCGAACGTCGCGGCCGGCCGGTGGAAGTCGGCGACATGACGCGGAAAACCCGCGACGCTGGCGGCCCAGAAGCCGCCGATCAGCACGTGGTCGAAACCCATGCCCGCGATGTGGGCGAACGTGTCGGGCCACGCATCGAGCGGACCGACGAGGCGGGCGTCGCAGAAGTAGAGGTGTGGGGCAAAGGGGGGCGTGACGTTCATGGCATGGCGTGGTGAAGCGCGGCGCGATATTTGAGCGCGTCGCCGCGCGATAAATTCGGGTCGGTTTGTCTTGCGATTGGTGGAAAAGAATTGCACGTTTGCCAGCAAGTCGGCGGAAAGGCTCACACGAGTATCGACCATCCCCATACACCGCATACGCGGCCGGCTGGCACTCGGGGGGGCGGGCTATCGTCAGCAGGGCCTTGCGGGACACCTAACCGCACGAAGCCGACACCGTGTGAGCGGTCGATTATCGCCTAACTGGCGGCCAGCGGCTTCGAATGAATTGCCGGCTCCCATGTCGCGAGCGCCGGATCCTGCTCCAGCCGCGGGCATTCGCCCCGTTCGAGCATGGCCAGAGCCGCCGCAAACAGCCTCAAGCCCATCGGACCAAGCTCCCTGCGCCAGAGCGTCGCCGGCGTGTCATCCGATCGGATGTGACACCACTCTTGCGCGGCAATCGGGCCAGTATCGGCCCCATCGTCCATCCAATACACGGTCCCGCCAGTGACGGCCTCCCGCATGTGGATCGCCCAGCGGACCGCGTCGCGGCCGCGGTGACGAGGTAACAACGACGGGTGATAGCCCAGCGCCCCGAATCGGGCGCGATCTCTAGCGGCGCGCGGCACGAAAGCGTGCGCGTGCGCCGCAAGGATCAGGTCAACGCCCTCCGGCACTGACGACGGGTCGAGTTGCCGGCCGACGATAGACGCCGGCACGCCGAGCTGCTGCGCCGCCGAATACAACCGGTCGTATTCCTCGCCGTCGGCGGCCGGCGCCGCCACGGACGTCACCTCGTGACCCGCGGCGACGCATTGCTTTAGCAGCTCGGCCCCGAGCCATTTTTGCCCGACGATCATCAAGCGCATGCTGCGTCCTCCCCGAGGTAGCGGAAGCCCTGTACCGCGCGGAAATGCCCGCCGTAGCCGCTCGTTGCCTTCTCCGAGCGGCCGGCCCGCGCCATGCTTGCCGACATCGACTCGATCGAACGTCGGCGGTTGTCACCGACGAGGCATGCGGACACCTGCGTCCACTTCTGGTCGCGGCGCAACGCGGCCGCAAGCCCTGGGTGGCTGGTATGGAACAGCGAGCGCAGCTTTAGCCCGTATCGGTTTTGTCCCCGCGCCCACGCTTCGCACACGGCGTTTAGGAACCTCATACCGACCCCTGCGCCTTGCCACTCCGGCATAACCACAAGGCGGCAGGCCCGCGCCTCGATCATCCCTTGGCGCGTCGTCACGGCGACATGCGCGACCGGCTCGCCACCGATCCATCCGACGTAGTTCGTCGCGGCGATCATGCGCGGCAGCTTCAGATAGTGATGCGGCTCAAACAGTGGCCAGTAACGCCAGTCGGTCTGTTGGATGTCCAGGTCGATCGGCGGTCTCTGCCGAAGACGCCCCCGTTCGAATTGGCCGGTACCGGTGTCAAAGACCCAGTCCGGCTGCACCCATTCGAGAATGTCGTAGTGGCACGACAGCAGCACGACGCGCCCCCGCGTGCGGCGCCATGCCTTGGCGAACGCGCCGGCGCCGACGCGGGCAATCTGTCGATCGACAACGGACGAAAACTCGTCGACGACCGCGAGCTCCGGGGCTTCGCATATGAGCCGCGCGAGCGTGGCTCGAAACTGCTCGCCGTTGGAGAGCACGGCAAACGGCCGCAACCACGTTGGCACGCTCCCGAGACCCACGGCCGACAACGCGCCCGTGACGGCGTCGAATGAGGCGCGCGGCGCGATAGCGTCGACGATCGGGCGGCGCGCCGGCCACTGCGGCGTATAAATCGGCCCGATTGCTTTGCCGATGCTCGTTTTGCCGGAGCCGGACGGACCGACAATCACGCCGATTTGCCAATCAGCGTCGTCGATCGACAGATCCGCCTCAAGGTCGAAGCGAGAGCCGTCGTCAACGTTGAATAGCGACTTGACGCGTGCCGAGCGGTATGACGCAGAGTTTGCGCAGCGATGGTGTACGGCGATTTTCATACGCAGACCACCTTCAGCTTGTAACCCAGCTTACGCAGCGCTTGATAGGTCGCCTGCTGCTCGGCTTCGTCGCGACAGGTGACGACGATTCCAAACTGCGCCTTGTATTTGTAGCCGTTACGGCCCGGCTGTTTGGCCGGGGGATGTGTTTTCGCGCCCATTACTAAGTTCCACATGTTTGGGCGCTCGATGGCGCGCTGGTTCGGGGCTCGCGGCCCTCAGATGGTTAATCGCCCCGCAGCGGGGGCATTTGATGCTCAACTCGATATACCGGCCTGAAGCCAGTTTGCGGCGACACTGGCCGCATCTGATATCGAGTGCGCCGGCAACCGAATACGATGCCGGCCCAGGCTGATTGTTTGCCATATGTGAAAGCCCTTTCCATAAGATAGAATGGCCTCGCCTTCCGGAAGGTGGCGGGGCCTTGGCTAATTCACTGGCACTGGCAGTGATGCGGCGGCCGTCAACGGTGCTCCAACACCTGTGACGGCCGCCCCGTCTTTTACGTCGCCGAGGTGACAAACAACGGAGCCGTCGGCAGGTCGATGTTCGGCCATCCCTGTGCGTCGGTAAAATCACGCAGCGCCTGCCGGTATTTCACGAGCGCGGCAAACTGCTCCGCCGTCATCGTGGTCCCGTCGCCGATCAGTTTTTCGTCTTGATGTCGGGCAACAAGCCAGTCGGTCCGGGCAAGAGCTGCGTCGCGGTCTGCGCGCTTGGCATTGGCGATCTCTGCGCGCGTCGGAGGCGGCGGGTCGATCGCGGCGGGTTTCCCGGCACTGTCGACGATAAGACATTTGCCCACCGCCTGCGCGTCGATAAGCGCAAGCCATTGCACATCAGTAATGTCGATGACAGATTCGCCTTGAGGGGCCGGGCTGTCCACCGTGTCGTAGAAGGCAATGATGCCGCCTTTGGCGTCGTACGCTGCTTGTTTTTGTCCCATGATCAGTACCCCACTGCGATCCATCGAAATCCAATACCTGCGGCGACTGGCATTGACCCCGCACCGGCTCCCGTCCCGAATACAGAAATGTTGGACGCAGACGGCGTGCCGCAGGTGACAAGATAGTTGCTTGCCGACGAAGCGGTCGGCGTTCCAACAAACTGAAGGCAGCTATTCGGGAACGTGAGCGGAAACGTAACCGTCACCGCCCCGGACGAATTTGTTGTCGATTGCCCCCATTGAATAATCAGTCCGCTCGGCAGCTTCTGATAACCGCTGGCCACAACCGACGAGCTAAACAGCGAGCTCCACTGCAAGGCGGCTGATCCGCCCATTACCTCCCAATTGCTCGTTCCGTATGCGGCGATGGCAAGGCTGTCCCCGGCTCCCACCACGATTGATGCCACCGTGCCGCCCAACGCCGAAAACTTGTCGCCCCCAGCCGTCTGGATCGTGACCGGAAAGGCAGACGCGTTATAAAAGCGCATTCCTACCCCGGGTTGGTAAGTGCTGACGGCGGGAAGCGACTGGGTGAATGGGCCGGCATTGCCGTACAAGACAACATCGGCCCCCGCATACGTCAAATCGATAATGGCCGGAGCGCCGACTGTCTTCATGCTCGACGCGCTGCCGAGTGCACGCTGCAGCGCAGCCATCGTCGCCAGCTTCGTGCTGCTGTCAAACTGCGGCGGCGTCGGCCCCTTCGGCGTACCGGTGAAGACCGGCGAGTCGATCGGCGCTTTCAGCGCCAACTGATTCGTGATGGTCGTCGCGAAATTCGGATCCTTCCCGAGCGCCTGCGCGATCTCGTTGATCGTATCGAGGGTCTCCGGTGCCTGCCCGACCAGATTGCCGAGTTCCTGCGCGACGTCAGCTTTTGTTGCGTACTGCGGATGCGGATCAGCAGCGGCGACGTGCTGCGTAAGACCGGACTGCGATTGCTCGACCTGTTGCTTCAGGTAGCGCGTGCGGCCGCCGAGCTGCTTCCCCTGCCTGTTGGAAACACCGTCCGGCCCGCCTTCGACCGGGTCTGACGTTTCGATTTGGTAAAGGTCTTCCTCCCATTGGGAAGATTCGACGAGTTTGGCCATTAACTGCTCCCGTGGTTGTATTGCGCGTCGTAGCGGGCGGCGCCGTTGTAACGTACCGGCACGCCCCGGTATTCAAGGCTTGCCAGCACGCAGCGCGCCGGTGCGAACGCGTCGAGCGTCGTACGCAGCAACGCCGCTTGATCATTCGTGATCGCTCGATCGAGCAAGATCACCCGGTAGACGGCCCACAATCCGGGATCGCCGTGCACCATCCAGCCGTTGTAACGGCGCTTGCCGTCGTAGTACACGCGCGAGATACCCTCGACCAGCTCGACCTCGCCGAAGCCCAGACGACGAATGACTTCGCGAACCGCCCACGGCGTGCCCTTGTAGCGGTGCAGCTCGATCGCGCCCTTGATGAGCGCACGTTTTGCATCGTCCGACTCGGCGAGATTCCAGCCGTCTTCGCCCATGACGGAAAACTGGTCGGCAAGGAACGGCAGTGCAGACGGGTCGACGCCGTCGATCAGATAGACCAGAAGCGGCGACAGGTCGACGTTGTCGAGCCGCTCGACCAGCTGCGCGAGCGCCTTGAAGCGCTTGTCTTTTGCCAGCACCGGCGGTAACAGATCAGCCATTTGCCACCCCGGTCGGCACGACGCTCACGCTCGTACAACGCGCCCATTCGCTGGCGCTCAGCACGCGTAGCTCGAGGCCGGGTAGATCGACGTCGTACACGCCTTGGACCTGCACGGCGGCACTGAGTTGACGCGGGACGATGTCGCGCCCCAAGCCGGCCGCTCGGCCGTCACGGTACGTCTGCGCCGCCGTACGTGCGAGCTCGACGGCCGTATCGGCGTCGGCGTCCTTGTACAGCGTCAATCGGACGTCGATCGCGTAGTCGACCGGCGTCGGCGGCCGGACGTCGACGTAGTCGGTCAGCGGTCGCTTGCGCTCATCGTCCAAGTAATCCTCAACGAGCTGGATAATCGCGTCGCTTGGCAGGCCGGTGTCGACCAGCGGGTAGACCTGGACACAGCCCGGCGGTACGCCGTTGACCGAGACGAGCCGCCCGTCACGCATTTCCATCACCGGTTTGATGATGCCGACGTCGACGATCGATTGGTGCGCGCTCTTTGCGTGAAACACGTAGGCAAGCCGCGACCCGGCCGTACTGAAGGCTTCAGGGGCCAGCTTGATTCGCTCGCGCAGCCGGTCAGTGTCTTCCTCTTCATACCCGTCCGCGCTGACCTTGATGTTGGCGACCGTCACGTCGACGTCGCCCAGGTCATCGACCAGTGCGCCGAGTTGACCCGGTTGCCAGCCGTTGCCGATCGCCCCAGCCGTCTCGCAGGTCGCGGCCGCGTCGATCGACAACTGGCCGGCGACGAGCGTCGCGTCGACGTCGGTCGTGAACGAAACGGCGCCATCGCTCGTCTCGACACGCGTGCCGGCGGCGATCAGGAGATTCGACGGCAGCGGGGCGTCGACCGAAAACCGCAGCGTTGTCTTCGCGGGCTGCGCCGGCAGCCGGCTCACGCCGACCAGCTCGCCAAGGTAGTCAATCATGGGGGCGCGGGCGAACGCGACGAGGTTCTGTTTCGCGGCCTCCTGCACGCCGACGCGAACGAGGGTTTCGCGGTACGCGATGATGTCGATCATGACGCGCTCAACCTGCGCGGGATACAGCGTTTTCCCGGTGCGCGCCTCGTAGTCGGCCACGATCTCGGCCGTAATGATCTCAGGATCGCGGGCGATGAAATCCGGCTCGTCGAGCGTCATCGCGGTACCTCCGTCTCGCGGATGACCCCGTCAGCAAGCCGCCATTGCACGCGAATCGTTTCGCGCGATTCCGCGATCGACGGGATGACGCGCACGACTTCGCAGCGCGGCTCCCAGCGGCGGATCGCGTCGACCGACTCACGCACGACGTGCGGCGTGGCGCGGTCGATCGGCATGTCGAGGTATAGGTAGAGCTTGGAACCGAACTCAGGGCGATGCGGATCGCTGCCCTGGGGCGTCCCGAGAATTAGACGGATCGCCTGATCGATATCGTCCACGCCCTCAACCACGCCATCGCGGTTGAGAGCCGGCTGCCAGTGAACGGAGGTGATTTCGGAGAGCTGGGTCATGCGGCAATGGTGCCGCGCGACCAGTCGGGAGGATATTAAAGCCGGCTAAAAGCTCAGTGGCTGTGGTGATTCGAGTTGCCGCCGGTGTCCATGATCGTGCCAGTGGCATCGACATTGCCGTCGATTTTCATATTGCCCGACAGCGTCGCGCCATCGCCGCCAGAGCCGGCCATGCCGCCCTGGTAGGTCAGCTTGCCCTTGATCGTGACGTTGCGCGTGAACTCGGCCTCCGGCGTGTCGACGGTCACCTTGTCGCCGGCGCGCAGCAGGATCTCTGACTTCGAGTCGACGACTACCGTCTGCATGCCCGAGCACGTCAGCGTGTGAGTCGCGCGGTCGTATTCGAGCATCGCGCCGTCCTTGAAGCGCACGATGAACTTGTTCGGGTCGCTCACCGGCGGCCGGTCGGCATCGGAGTAGACGGCGCCCACGATGACGCCGTCCTCGCCGCGGCTGTCGAGCAGCACGGCGACCTGCTCGCCGTTATCGTAGGTCCAGCAAACCTGATCCTCCAGCGTCTTCGGGTACGCGATCGGCAACCACATGGTGCGCATATTGCCGAGGTCGGTCAGCCGCACGCGCGCGAAACCGGGCTTCGAGGCGCTGACCGTACCGAATTTGATCGTCGCGCCGAACTCGTCGAGTGTGTCGTTCATTTCTTCTTGCCTTTCGCTGCAACGGGCGTGGTTCCAACGACTCCGACGTCGCCCTTTGCAGTGACGCCGTAGACCTGGAGCCCTTTGGTGGATTTTTTCGCCGTGCCGCCGCCTTTGCCGGCCTGGACGGCGAGCGCCGAGCGCTTCAGCTCGACTTCGGTTTGGTAGCCGCCGCCGCGATCGAGACGATGCCGCGCCGATTCGATCAGGTATTTGCCGGACAGCTTCCCGAGTTCGAGCAGCTCGATCGATGCGCCGGCCGCCAACTTCGTGTCGCCGGTCATCTCGACCGATCCACCTGTTTGCTTGAGGTTCGCCTGGTCAAGCGCCGCACGTGCCTTCGTCTGCAGCGTTGCCTTCGAGCCGGCGCGCGTGGACAGCCGTAGTGTGTCGCCGCTCGTCGACTGCCCGGACTGTTTCCGCTTACCCGCAGCCGCCTCAGACTGGCCGACGACGCCCACGGAATCGCCAGTCACGCCGTAGACGACGAGCTTCTTCGTCTTCGGGTTGTGATAGCCGACCTTGGCCTGCGCGTAGACGTCTTTGATCTTGTCGCGCAAGCGAATCGACTTCAGGTCGGCGCGCTTGAACTGCAGGACGGAGTCCGATCCTCTCAGGTCGGCGAGTTCGCTGAAAATGAGCTTGCTGCCCGAAATTTTGAACGCATACCCGTACTCGCGCGCGAGCCGCGTCAGGAACGCCACGTCCTGCTCCTGATACTGCGTGACACGATCGATTCGGATGTCTCGAATGCGGCCGGTGAGCGTCAGGTGATTCCGCTTGGCGATGCGCGCTGCGATCGTTGCAAGCGTCGTGTGCTCGTACGCCTTTGCCTTGCGGCTCCGCACCGACGCCTTCACGCCCGTACCGAGCCCTCGGATCGTCACGGTCGACGGTGGTTCGTCGAAGCCAATCTCGTCGATCTCGAAGCGGCCGCACGCGAGCAACGGCGCGCCCGTGTAGCCGATCTTCAGCGTCAGCGCGTCGCCTTTCCCCGGATACCACGCGTCAAGCCAACGTCCGTCCGTGTCTTCGAGCACGACTTCGATCTCGTCGGACTGGCCGGACAGAAAGTCGGTATACGACACCGACACCACGTAGGGCGCGATGTCGTTCGTGATGTTCTTCTGCTCGTACACGAGCGTGAAAACGGGCTCGGGGACGTCGGCGACCGACGTCGGGGTATCGATCACCGCATCCACGGCGGAAGTTCCTCATCGGGTACGTCGTCGGCCGCTACGACTGGAATCGATAGCGCAATGCCGCTCGCGAGGACCGGCGTGATCGGCACGTCCGGGTTCGCGGCGATGATTCGCTCGTAGGCGAATGGGTTGCCGTAATAGCGGTAAGCGATCTGGTCCCACCGTTCGCCTTCGGTTGTGATGTGGGTCAAAAACATCAAATCCTCCGCGTCGCGACTTGCGCGGCCAGTTTGCTCAGACCCGGCGCGGCGGAACTCAGTGCGCCGGTCGCCGTAGCGAGCTGCCCGGCGGCCCGATCAATCGCGCCGGTAATCGTCCCGATCGTCGCGTTCGCCAAGCCGCCTTGCGCCGATCGGACTGCATCCAGCGCGGTATTGCTCGCGCGCAGGATGCCGGCCGCCTCGGGAATCTGGTCGGTCAGAGACGCCAGCGCCGGCGAAAGCTTCGCCAGCGGATCGGCCGCTTGCTTGATGTTGGTCAGCACGCCCGACGAGCGACTCAACGCGGAGAACGGATCGTCTTTCAGCTTCTGGACGACCTTGACCGCATCGACCGCCACCCGCATCGCGGACTGCGCCTGATTCCCCCAGGTCACTGCTTGCTGGATCGTGCCTCGCGCGGTGGCCACCGCCGATGTGACGCTGGAAACCGCCTGCGCAGCCGCCGGCGGCACCTTGGGTTGTACGGCCTGCGGCTTGAGCGGGTTCTTCTTGTCGCCGACGAACTCGCGCAGGGTGATCGTCGCGTCGAGGGACAGCACGGTGCCGGACGTGTCGGTCTGCTTGCTGGTAGATTGAACCTCGGTCAGCACAAACCAGCCCTTGTAGTCGCCATTGCCGAAAACGAGTGCCATCGCCTGTTTCGCGCTCACCGACGCGCGCAGCTTTGCCAGCTCGGCTTCCGGGTCGCAGTACCAATAGTGAAACGACAGCGCGATCCGGATCTCGTCGAGCTTGTCACCCATGCGCTGCAGCCGCGGCTTGCCCTGGATAAGCGCGTGCTCGGCGTAGTCTGCGCCAAAGGTCGCGTCGAACCCGTCGAAGTATCCGATCAGGTCGAATTCGATATCACCCAGAATTGCAAACACGTCAGCTCCTGTACGCGCGTCGCTCGCGCTTCGCGAGCAGGTCGTCGAGCATGCGCTCCAGGTCGCGCAACGACAGGTTGAGCCCTTGCTTGACCTGATCCTTCACACCATCAGGCGAGCCGCCCTGGACCGTAATCGTCGGTGAGAAATGAACCGTGATCCCAGAGCCGGCTACCGATGCGCCGGCCGGTGCACCTCCGCGCGCCGCATTGATGCGCTGCAGGGAAGCCGCGGCCGCGGCCTGCGTCGCCATGCCGGCGGCCGCGCGCGCGGCGATCGCCGACGAGCGGCCGATGCCGATCGCGGCGCCTTGGGCGATGTTGTCGCCAAAGCCCATGAACACACGGGACGGCGACTTAATCCCCAGCGTGTTCGCGAACCACGCCTTCACGTTGCTGCCGAACTCGACCAGCGTGTTTTTCGCGGAGGTGAAGCGATTACGAATGCCGTTGACCAGGCCGTCGATCAGGTGCGAGCCGAAATCGGTGAAGGTTTTCGGGAGTCGAACGCCGAACCACCCAAGCACGCCCGCGAATGCGCGATAAAACAGGCCGAGCGGCGACCAGTTGATGATCAGGCGCATCACGCTACCGATTCCGCCCGCGAACGCGGTACGAATCGAATTCCAGATGCCCCCGAAGAATTGCTTGATCGGCGTCCAGTAGCGGTAGATGAGGTACGCGCCGACCGCGATCGCAGTAATCGCAATGCCGATCGGATTGAGCATCAGCGCGCGGCCGAGCCAGAGCACCGCGCGACCGGCCATCATGAGGCCGTTCACGAGCTGGCCGCCCAGGACACGACCGAGCCACATCCCGCCCTGGGTGAGCAAGCGCAGCGGGCCGACGATCGTCATCAACATGCCCTGACCGAAGGGAAGGAGGATGCGGCCGACCACCAGCGCGCCACGGCCAAGTCGCATGAACATGCCCCCGACTCGACCGAGCCACGCGGCGAGCTTGCCCGCTGCACCTGTGCTCAACCCGAAAAGCTGAAACACCGATGAGAGGCGCGAGCCACCGCCAATCCACAGTGCTTTCATCAGCGTCCACTTCGCGCCAACAGTGGTCAGCGCTGTGGCTACCGAATTGATTGGCGACTTGACGAAGAAGTTCAGCGCCCAGCCAGCGGCGAGCGTCGCCATCTTCATGCCGATTATTGCGGCCGCGAATCCGACGATGCCTTTGATCACCCCGGGATTGGCCGAAGCGAAATGGGAGACTCGCTCGATGAGGGGTGTCATCGAGTTCATCAAGTTTGTGAGGGATGGGAGAAGCGCATTGCCGACCGTGATCCCGAGATCGGCGATCTGGGTCTTGAAGCGGGCCCACGCGACTGTCGCCAGTTCCGCGCGGCGCGCGTAGTCCTGGTCGATGGTGTTCAGTGCCTGCGCGCTACCCATTTCCTTCTTGTTCTGCTGATACTTGTCCCAGCCCTGGCGCATCGCGAGCAGGTGATTGATGGTCTGGATGTCCTGGAACACCTCGTTCAACCCGAAACTCTCCATCAGCTTGCGCTGCGCCTCTTCATCGCCTTTGGCGCCGGCGGCTTTCCATTGCTTCATGAAGGCGTCGCCACGCGAGGCGATGAACTTCTGCGCGATCTGCAGCGAACCCTCATAGCTCGAATAGCCGCCGGCGACGAGGTTAGACATCGACTTCTGGTAGTCGACGCCGGCCTTTTGGTAGGCCGTGATGGTCGACTGTGAGTTCATGTGCGACAGCCAGTTCGTCAAGTTGGTCACCGCCTCGTCGCCAGTACCGGCGCCTTCTCGGCCGACTTCAAGGCTGGCGATGATCTGCGTCAGCGCGTCTTGGCCCTTGATCCCCTTGGACGCAAACGAAGCTGTAAGAGCGGGAAGCGCTTTCGCCATATCCTTCAGCTCGAACCGGCCGAGCTTGCCGCCGTATGCGGCGCGGTTGAACGCCTCTTTCAACCCTGCGTCGCCCTTTATTCCCAGCGTCTCCGAGAATGAATAGACCATGCCGGCCAGATCCTTCATGTCCGCGTTCGTAGCCGTTGCAACGCGGCCCAGCAGGCTAGACTTTTGACCGGCTTCCCGTGCGTCCATACCAGCGGCAACCAACGTGCCGACGCCTTCCAAAATGGCGCTATGCCCTTGGCTCGTCGTAAGTGCCGCGCGCCGGATCGTTTCGCCGATCCGGAATTCTTCGTCGCGCGTCAGGTTGCCGGTGATCGCGATGTCGCGCAGGCCAGCCTCAAAATTTGCTGCGCGTCTGACCGCCCCGATGACCGGCGCGGCGGTCGCGGCCGCAGTTGCGTAGGTACCGATCATGTCAGCACCAAGCGCCTGACGTTGATCGCGCAACGCGGCGCCTCGTGCGAGGCGGGTCGCGAGCGCGGCCTGTCTCGCGTTGAGCTGATCAATAGTCCGACCGAGACGCTCGTACTGGCTTCGCAACTGGGCGATGTTGCGCATCGGATGGGCCATGGCTCGTGCCATCACATCGCCCAGCCGGGTATGCCTCGCCCGCAGATCATCAGCGACGCGGCCGAGGCCGTTCAGCGTCGTTCGGGTGCTAGAAAATGCTGCGCCGAAGCTACCGAGTAGCGTCGCGCCGATCCGTACGCCAATAAAGAAGTTGCTTGCCATACTCTTCGCCTATTGCGCGTCCGTGCGACGCTTGATCTCACGTTCCGCAGCGTCGACCCAATGCCAGTAGTCGTCCATTTCGAGTTCTGCGATCTCGGACGGCTGCATCTTCAACGCCAGCAGCAACACCTCATCCAGCGGCCGAAGCACTGTGTCCATCGGCTCCGGAGTTCGAGCTGGCTGCGCCTGCCGCGAGCGCATCGTGGGCGGAATCCCCTCCCTCAACCATGCTGCGAAAGGCATCCATGAGCTGCTTTGAGTCAGCCAGATCGAGCTCGCCGAGATCCTCGACAGTGAGACCGGTCAAGCGGGCGAGCAGAAAGTCCTCCTGGTCGCCGGCATCGGTGCTGTACTTCGCGGCGGCGGCCATGTCTTTCCGTTTGCCGCGATTGAGCGTCAGCTCGGTGAGCGTCTGGCCGGTGGCGAGTTTGACGGGGAATTTGAGGGGGATTTTCACGATGTGCTCCGTGGTGGTAGAGCACACATTGTCGATTCGCGCGCGCGAAGGCGCTTTTAACGCAGTACCAAAAAAGAAGCCCGCCGAAGCGGGCCAAAACGACAACGACTGCGGAGGTGTTGGGTTAGCCGCCGATGTTGGCGCGGAAGTCGGCCAGCATATCTTCGCCGCCGACGCGGAAGATGTTCGCCAGATAGTCCAGCTCCAGCACTTCCTCGCCGTCGATGACCTGCTTGATGTAGGTCGCACCGAACGCCGAGCTGAAGTCCGCGTTCTCGTGCTGCTTGAACGTACCGAGCGGGTTTTTCTTGAAGCTCACGGTCAGGTACGTCACGAGGCTGACTTCCCGCACGCGGCCCTGGGCGCCGTACGTCTCGATGTTCGAGCGGCATTGCAGCGCAACGGCCTTGAACGGATTCGCCATCGCCTTGGCCACATCGGCATAAAGCGAGTTCCACTTGATCTCGCCTTCGAGCTTGTCCAGGCCGCCCGGCAGTTCGACCTTGCCGATCATGCCGAGCGCCTTGTGCTCGGCCATGATCGCCTGGACGTCCGGCAGCTTGATTTCTTCCGCCTTGCCGAGCATCGAATTGTTGCTCAGATACACGTTGGCGTTCGTGATCCGGTTGATTGTGACGCCACCCGCCATGATCAGTTACCTCCCTTCAGGGTGAGCAAGTACTCCGAGGTGATCTCGGTCTCGTACGTCAGGCGTTCGAGCGGCGGCGGCACCGTGTACTTGTAGTTGATGAGAAGATGGCCGGCCGCGAGTTCCTCCTTCGGGTTGCGGGCCGGATCGAACCATGCCTTGAAGCCGAGCAGCGCACCGTCGCCGATCAGCTTCCGGCCGAAGCCATTCACCGACTCGACGAGCGAGTCGATCAACCCTTGATCGATCGGCGCGTCGGTGAATTGCAGGCTGAAATACCGCAGCGATTCGTTGATGACGTCGCCGGTGCGCCGCACGTTCTCGAAGTTGCGCATGTGCGTCACGGTCGGCCATGCAGCAGACCGGTTGCCCCACAGGCGCAAGCCCGAGCCGTACGAGCTGAACACGGTCGTGATGCCCTGTTCGTTGAGCATGTTCACGTCCGATTGCGGATCGTCGATCATTGCCGACAACGGCCGCTCAACGCCCGTGACGCCGACGAGCTGCTGATTCGAGCTGGACCACCAGTAGCCCTTGTCCAGGTCAACGCGTGCTCGCAGGCCCGCGGCGCGCGACGAGAGCGGCTCCAGGCGTTCCGCGTTGGTCGCGGCGTCGTAGACCTTCACGTGCGGATAGCAGAGGCGTACGCGGTCGCTGGACGTGTTGAAATTGATCGTGCCCGCCGGCCCTCGGCCGGCCAGCGCCTGCGCGAGCGTCGTGCCGATCGGCGCATCGATGTAAGCGATCGCCCCGAGCTGGACGGCCATCGCCTCCAGCTCGACCGAGACGGAGTTTTGTGTGCAGTACGCCGGCGCGATCAGGATCTTCGAGAAATAGCCGTACAGGTTGTACGTATCCTTCAGCGCCTTCATCCCAGTACGCATGCCGGCCGCGTTCACGGCGCCGATGATGTCCGCGGCCGTGACCTTCGTCGGGTCCGCGTAGTCGTACGTCGCCTTGGCCGCCGTCGCACCAGCCGGAATCGTGCCGGTTTTGATCCGCGTGATGATGCCGTTGATCAGGTCGACGGCGTAATCGGTCCCTTCAGCGTACGTCGCACTGCCCGAATCGTTCTTCAGCACCAGATTCGCCGCGGCCGGATGCGCGAGCTTTGCGCGGCCGGTTGCCGCGTCGAACGTGACGGGCTCACTCGGCGCGTTGCTCTTGTGTACCGCCGGATCGAGCACGTTGATCACGATCACCGTGCCGCTGCCGTAGTCGTAGACCGCGTCGAGCGCTTGCGGGATCGTGAAACCCGTGAGCTGCGGCCCGAACTGGGCGGCGTCGACGTCGGACAGCGACTGCACCGGCGTATTGACCGGCCCGATCGGCGCGGTGCCGATCAGGCCGATGACGGCCGACTTCACGACCTTGACGGGCCGCGAGCCGGTTTCCTTTTCGATGGTCTCGACGCCATGCAAATAGTTTGCGGCCATCGCTCACGCTCCCTTGACGGCCACGGCGTTTGCCGTGGTCTTCGGTTGATCTTCCGGCACACTGGGGCGCGCGGGCTTGGTCGACGGCGCTGCGGCCGGCTTCAGGTAGCCCATCGCGAGCAGCGTCGCCGTGTACTCGTGGTCCTCGGGCAGCTCGACTTCTGCGCCCGTATGAAGCATCACTTCCTGGACGTCTTTGCCGTCCTGCAGCGTGGCGCCGCTGGTAGGTCCGCTGTACTGGTATTTCACGATTCCTCCTCGTAGGTAACTTGCGTCAACAGCGGTCCGTCGTTCGGCTCCGCGTCCTCGACAATCACGGCACCCGCCGAAAACTCGATCACGTACTGCCACAAGCCGGCCGACTCACCAAGGAACTTGTCGCTGACCGCCGCGAGCTTTTTGCAGTCCGGCGGGCGGAAGCCCACCAGCGCGGTACGAACGTGATCGAGCACGTCGATCGCACCGCCACGGCCGTTGAGCTGGCGCAGCACGATCGCGACTGCGAACTTCACCCGCCGCGGCTGAACAACCATGTCGGTGTCCACAGTCGTGTCGTACTGGCTGCCCGGATAGCTGACCAGCAACGCGCCGATCGCATGGTTGAGCCGGTAATCGTCCGGGCGCTCCGGGAAGTACTCGGTCACTAGCGCCGGCAGCTTGGTGCGCAGCCTCATTACGACGGCGTCGACCATTTCAAGCGTCGTCGCCATCAGTAGCGCTCCAGCAGGTCCGAGCCGAACTCGCGACGGCGCGCGCGTACCTTCATCTCGCCGGGTTCGGGCGTCGCCGTGCCGCTCGGATCGCCGATCGTCAGCTTGTTGTCCCGGATCTTCTCCAGCATGTGCATCGACGCCTTGAAGGTCTGCGATACGGTGTCCGGCAGTGCGGCGCCTTCCGGTCGCCGGGCATACAGCCAGTGCCGGGCCAGATTGACCGTGACATCCTTGATGACCGTCGGCACCGGCGAGAGCGGCAGGTTGTAGCGGCCGCGCAAGTGGGCGTCGACGATTTCCTCCGCCTGGCGCACGGCGCTTTCGACGATGTCGGTATTGATCGTCGTCGGCGCCGGTGCGCCGTAGTCGGTGGTCGTGTCGTTCGTCAGCTCAATGAGCGTCCGTTCGGGCACGGCCAGCTTCAGGTTGGCGAGCGTGCAATAACGCACGTCAAATGCCCCGCAGGATGCGGATGACGTCGCCGGCGGCCGTCGCCGCATCGAGCGCGTAGCCGTTCGATGCGCCGGTCGCCTTCGGAATGGCTTGACCGGCTGCGTCCGACTCGACCTCGGCATGCTCGTCGACCGGCGCGCCGGCCATGACCAGGATGACGCCGAGCAGGTTGACCGGCGCTTGCTCGCCGACATCGGCGGTCGTTTCGGCAACGCCGAGCGCCTTCGCGCCGGCTGCGCACACGCCACCATCGAAGCCGACGAACTGGAAGCGGTTCAGGCCGGCGACAGCGGTAACGGACGTGGTAAGGATCGGTTGATGCGTTTTCATGAGTCATGTTCCGTTCGGGTGGGTCTCGCCCGAAGGCGAGACGTGGTCAGTACGGGATTCGGTGCCGCGAGCGATCAGCCGTTGATGCCCGAGATCAGGTAGCCAGCGTCCGCGCCGAGCAGGTACGGCCGGAAGATGTCCGTGCTCCGCACCAGTTCGAGCTTGCCGTCTTCGATGCGCGTGTCGACGACCGGATTGCCTTTCTTGCGCAGCGTGTAGCCGTAGGACGGCTCGTACGGCGTGCGCTGTTGGCCGCCGCGCTGCAGCGGCACATAGGCGAGCACGATGTTGGCGCCCCAGATGTCCGTGAAGCGGTCCTTGTCGTCGGCGTAGATGGCCTCGCCGACCGCGATGTTCTCGACCTCGAAGATTTCCTTCAGCAGGTCGACGGTCACGATGCCTTTCATCGAGTATTTGATCTTCTCGATGAGCTGCGGGTGGGCCTTCAGCGTCTTGTAGGCCGACGCGCCGATCACCATCGTGTTCGGCCGGCGGCCGATTTTCGTGCGGATCGCTTCCTTGCCGTCCTCGATGACGCCGACCGGATCGCTGTTGGCCGCGGTGAACTTCTCGGTCGCGCTGAGTTGCTTCTTGTTGCCCCCCGCGTAGCTGTTCGGGTTCTGCGCGAGGTCCGCGACCATTTTTTCGCGGCGCAACTGGATCGCCTCGGTCGCGGTCTGGACGGCGGCCTGTTCCAGGGGGAACGCCGATTCCTGATCTTCGCGATAGTCGATCGGATACTCGAGATCGTGTTCGTCGAGCACGATGTCGACACTGCCGATGTCTTCCGGGTTCATGCGGTTCGACCGCGCACGCAGCGCACGTTCCGTCTTGTAGAGGCGGAACGATTCCTTACCGAACTTCGGAATCTTGCCGCCTTCCTTTTCCACTTCGACGACCGGCATCAGGCTCTGGCCGATGAATTCGGCGTTCGTGTAGCCGATCGCGAGATTCGTCAGCACGGGGTCGACGATTCGCAGTTTCGAGAGACGTCCCATCATTTCTCCTGGCTCAATGGCCTTTGCAGTGGCTTTCGCCGGTTGTTAGCGGATCACCGCGTTTGCGGCCGCCGCGTAGTCGACCTTGTGCTCGCGCATGTATGCGCGAATGCGGCCGTCCAGCTCGGCGCGCTTCGGATCGACGTTCTCGCCGTACTCGACGGTGTCGACGCCCGTCGTCGTCACACCAGCGCGCTCACGCGTTGCGTGCTCGCCGAATTCGACGACCTTCGGCAGGTCGCCGAGGAACGAGCGGAATGCGCTCGCCAGCGGCTGCTTCGCATCGCCTTCGCCGAACTCGAACGGCTCACGTGCCGTGAAGTCGAGAAATGCGACGACTGCATCCTTGTGCTTCGGGGCGAGCGTGCCGCCCTTGACGAGCTGCTCGGCATACGACACGTGCTCGCCGTGGCGGCGGTCGTCCGCCGCCTTGCGCTCACGCGCCTGCGCGTCGGCGAGCTGCTGCTTGAGCTGGTTGTTTTCGGCCTCCAGTGCGGCCTTTTGCTCAGGGGTCACTGCGTCTTTCTCCTGCTTCGTGGTGGTGGGTACGGTTGCAGCGCCGCGCTCGGCGAATGCGCTGGTCGGTGCATCGTCTTGTCGCGCGACTTCGCGGATCGACTCGATTTGCCAATCGGGGATGACTTGGTCAGCCGTGTCCCGGCCGAATTGCGTCAGCAGCCATTCGCGCAGGCTGCGCCAGAGGCCCGCATTGAGTTCTTGGCCCCAGTCGCTGAACTCGACGACGCCTTCGTTGCCGTCGCTGAAATTGACGTCGCGCAGGCCCTTGAGGGCCGGCGGCTGCGCACCGAGGAAGCCGACGTGACGGAGGTAATAGACGCCCGGCACCGGGTTATGCGGCGAGTCGGGGTGGTAGAAGCTGGCGCTGATCTTCTTGTAGCGCCCGGCGCCGACGAGTTCGGCGAATGCGGGATCGACCTGTGTGGGTTCGGCCTGCAGGTTGCCGGCCGCCGCGGAGAGCGATGCAACCCAGCCCCACGCCGGCGCGTTGTCGCGCGGATGGCCGATGACGATCGGCGCTTCGTGGACCTTCGGGTCGTATGCAGCAGCCGTCGCGGCGAGATCCGTTTCGGCGAAATCAAGCACGCGACCGCTCATGTCGGTCTGCGTGCCTGCCCGGAAAATGTGGAGTGGTTTCGCGTTCATGGCGCCCATCATCGGGCGGCGAACGGAACGGGTCTTTTAATCGGCTTTACGATTGCGCCGGAGCGATACGCGCGATGCGGGGAGCGCGGCAGGTTCGAACCAAACCCATAAAGCCTTTATAAAACTTTACGGGCCAGCGTCAGGGCGCTGTGGCTATCGTTGCGCGCCTCGGGTGGTCCGGAGGCGCGCAGCGGCCGATCGATCGTCGGCAGGTTAGCGGCGGTTCGCTGCGTCCATCAAGTGGCGCAGGATCGTGTTGAGCACCGGCTCAACCGCTTCACGTTGCAGCTCACCATCGGCCGTGACCGGCAACCACGGCCGGGCGGGAATCGTGACGTTCAATCCGCGACCGGCTTGTCCACCGAACTGCTGAATCGCGGCGTACTCCTTGTTGCTGCCAATGACGGCCGAATCGTCGTCGTGATCGGTCGAGACGCTCGCGGCCATTTGCCCGCTGTCCTGCAGGATGACCAGCCCGGCCTTGCGGCGCGACGCGGCCGAGGTCAGCTCGCCGTTTTTCTTGTACGCCTTCTTGCCGCCGACGCGCATGTGAATCGTCGCTTCCGACAGCGCCTGCCAGCGCGGCCGCCCCTGGGCTGCGAAGTTTTCCTCGGTGACCGACACCAACGCCTGCGCGATCTTGCGCATCGCGCCGGCCTTCTGATGGCCGGCCTGCTCAAGCTGGAGCAGGCGCGTGCGCAGGGCCGAGTCGTCAATCTGGAAATTCACGAAATCGCTCACTGCAATTCCCTCCTGGCGATCGTGCCGAGATCACCCGTGTATCGAGACAGGTCAGGCTGCCACGCCGCGGCGCCGGGGTTGTAGCTCCAGCCGACGTCCGGCGACACGACGATTTCGCGGCGCGTGACCGGGTCGACGGTGCGGAACGTCGCGACCTCGCGCATCTCGCCGGTCTTCTCGTTGACCAACTTGAGCGTCTTGCCGAGGCGGTCGCCGGCCGCCTCGACCTTGATGCCGCGCACGATGATCTCGTCGTGCGACAGCGCCACCACGCGGCACCGGCAGCCCCAGCCGTTCGGCGGATAGAACGACTGCCAGAACGGATCGTCGTAACGGAACACCTTGCCGTTCATTGCCCGATGGCTCGGGCGCGTGCGGCTGTCGAGGATCGCGACGTACATCCAGTACGGCCGATCGTCGACGTTCGCCATTTGCTCGGCGTAGCGGCCGGCCATGTAGGCGGTCTGCAGGTTCGTCCGGTAGATGGTCTGCAGGCGCCACGGGCTGCCGAGCTGAACCTGGGTGATCTCGCCGGTCTCCTGGTCGACGTGTTCCTGCTTTCCCCACCAGCCCTTGGATTGCAGGACCGGCGTCAGCTCCTTCGTGAACCATCGCAGCGTCTTGCCTTCGCTGATTGCGGTTTCGACCGCGTTGCGAATGTCCTGCAGGATGTCCAGGCGCGTGACCTTGGCGACCGTGAACGCTTTCGCCTGGGCGTCCTGCCAAAGCTCTTCCCAATCCCAGGTGATCTCGTAACCCTTGCTGCGCAAGTACTCGATCGCCTTCTTCGGCGGCAGCTTCATGCAGTAGCCGAGATCAACCGCTTCAGGCATGGAGACGTCCCCAGAGATTCGCGACGAAGATCGCACGGGCAAGACGTTCCTGGAGCGCGTCCGCGTCGAGGCTCGGATACAGCTCGGCCAGCATGCCGAGCAGCTCGTCGGCGCTCGCGCCGT
Source organism: Burkholderia sp. AW49-1 (assembly GCF_053427845.1). Classification (NCBI taxonomy): domain Bacteria; kingdom Pseudomonadati; phylum Pseudomonadota; class Betaproteobacteria; order Burkholderiales; family Burkholderiaceae; genus Burkholderia; species Burkholderia sp. AW49-1. The sequence continues at coordinate 173,828 of NZ_JBSAXF010000003.1, forward strand.
TCGCAATCCGCTTTAAAAGCGGCGCGACCAGCGCCTGTGCATCAGCATTCAGGTCGCGGGCGGACAATGCGTTCAGCGCGGCGTCGAGCGCGTCCTGGTCGGGCGCTTCGAACTCCGCGAAGGATGCGGCAGCCACGGCGTCGATGGCCGACACCGGCAGCGGCCGTTCGTCCAGGTCGCCGTCCTGCAGGTTGTACGCCCGCTTGAAATACGCCGGAGTAAAGCGCGCGCCGGCGCGCGTGAGCTTCTCATCGCGGCCTGCCTGGATCTCGTCGACCTGCTCCTGTTCCCACATGTCGAAGACAGGCCGATCGGCGCCGTCAAAGTTCAGGTCGCAAATCCAGCGGATCAGCATGTTCATCGCCTCGCAGACGACTGCCTTGTCGCCGTCGCGAATGTCGCCCGTCACCTCAAGCCCGGCCTGCGCGGATGCGCGGGTCGACGTCGCCTCGGTGGTCTGGTTCTGCCCGAGCAAGGCAATCGACACCTCGCCGCGGCAGAAGTGCAGCAGGCGTTCGTAGACGTCGGCGCTACCGGTCTTGCCGGCCGCTTCCTTGATCTCGATACTGGAATCGTCCGGGATGACGGCGACCGCGTCCTGCACCATGTCTTCAAGGCAGTCGAGCAGCAGGTTCTTTTCGCCATCGGACGCGCTGCGCGGATGCTTGCCGACCAGCATCGGCGAACCGTACTTCTCGGTGAACTGCACCCAGAATTTGAGGCCGCCTTTCTTGAACGTCGTCGGCCAGAAGCACATCGACAGGTCCGGGAAGCCGTACGGATTCAGATACGTCGCTTCCTGGCGCGGTACCAGGAACTTGCGCGCCGGCAGCTCTTCGCCCTGGACCCAGTGTTCCTTGCTCCGAAAGCGGAGCTGGTTTTCCGGGTCGTAGACGAACCAGTCGGCGGGCTTGCCGACGACGTCGACCGGCACGATGTAGTTGCCGACCTTGCCCCAGGTGATTTCCATCGGCTGATAGCCGTACAGGACGGCGTCCAGCATCTCGGTCGCGATCCGGGACAGGTCGAGGTCCGCGAAGACGTCGGCGATCGACTTCGCGACGCGGCTCTTCGCCTTGCCTCGGTCGAGGCCCCATTCGAGCGCCTTCACGGCCGCCTTGCGGCGACGCACACAGCCGCCGACATGCGCGTCCGCGCGCAGCTCGCGGTAGACGCGAATATCCTTACCCAGCGCCTTGAGCACCGGGTCCGGATTCGGCAGGTACATGCCGAGCGCGAAGAAATCAATGCTCCGCGCACGCGTCGCGATCTGCGACGACAGCGACTTGTCCGGCTCGCCGAACGTAACAAACTCGGTGGGGCTGACCCACAAACCCTTGCTCATGCGTAACCCTCTGTCATTCGGACGCTGGAGCGGCGCCGCCGCGACTTGGCGGTCACCGGCCCCTTGTTCAGTTCACGGCTCGCGTAATACGCCAGCGCGACCGCAACAGCGGCGTCGCCGTGGCGCTTGCCGTCGTCCTGGCCGGTCGTACGGACATCCGGGATGCGCGGCACGCCCTTGATGACTTGCACGGCGCGCAGGTCCGCGAGAACGTCGGCATCCTTCGGAAGGCCGTCGAGCGTGCCGTCTTCGAATGCGGCCTTCACGGGCGGCATGTGCTCGCGATACCAGGACTCGGACAGCATCACTTGCTGGATACGCGATGCGCCGTAGCGCTGCATCGCGATTTCGGCGAGGTACTGGCCGTTGCCGCGCGCGTCGAAGGCGCCGCCCGTGAAGCGCGGAAGCCGATCGAGCAGGTAGAAGGCGATCTGCTCCTGCTGCCGAAACGGCACGTTGCGCAGCTCGACGATGAACGGCACGCGGCGAACGAGGTTTTGCTGTTCGATCAGCGGCACGTGGACCGTCAGGTCGCCAGTCCGTCCGAAGTCCTCGCCGTTGTACGAGCGGGCGTCGGCCGGGAGCGCCGCGAGCAGCGGGCCGAGCGTCGCTTCGAGCCAATCGCGGCATTCGGCTGCGCGGATGTGATCGGGAAGCACCTCGAAACCCTGTTTGCAGGCCCAGCGCAACACCGGCGTATCGGGCGACATGCGCGACTCGATCAGCGCGCGCGAAAGCCATGCGCCGCCGCTGTTCTTCGGCACGCAATCGAGTTCCTCCTCGGCATCGGCGCCGTACGACGCACGAATATCCTTGACCCACTTGGCTTCGCCTTCGGTCGTCCAGGCTTCGCCCTTGCGCAAACAGATCCGCTGGTAGAGCCCGTCCTGAACCGCATCCGCGAACGTGATTCGATGCAGGCTGTACGGCTTCTTGCCAGAACGGACGTCCGTGACCAGCTCGTTGAACGCGTTGTCGACGCCGTCATGCGTCGAAATGATGTGGACTTGACCACCCCACATCAAGAGCGCCATCGCCGCCTTCAGCAGCTCGCCGAGCTGCTCGTGGAACGCAGCTTCGTCGATGATCACGCGGCCTTGCTTGCCGCGCAGGTTCGATGGACGCGACGACAGCGCCGTCACGCGGAAGCCCGATGCGAAGCGGATCACGAACGCGAGGATCGACTTGTCGCCGTCCTTGTCCTGAAACACCTCTTCGGTTTCTTCGATCTCGTCGGCCGCGAGGCTGTAGAACTTGGCCCAATCGGCGCAGTCCCGGATGAACTCCTGCGCCATGTCCTTGTTGTAACCGACGTACCAAACGTCCATGCCGCGCTGGCTGGCCGCCAGCAACGCGGAATCGGCCGCTTCGCCCCACGACAGGCCAACGCGCCGCGACTTCTCGCAGACCTTGACGGGCGACGTGTCGGCGGCCCATTTCTGTTGATACGGCAGCAGGACGGCGGGCGCGCGATCCGCACGGGTGTCGACGATCGTCATCCGGCAATCCCCAGAATCTGACGACGGATCGCGTCAGCCGCGTCGTCCGACAGGCCACCGCTCTTGACGACCTTGTCGACGGCCGCCGCAGCCGCTTCCGCTCGCGCCTGGACCTCCAGGCGGAACTTCTTCTGGTTCACGCTCGCGCGGGCCAGCGTCGCGATGTTCTTCGCGGCCTTGGACAGCAACGCAATGCGCTCGCCCGGATCAGCGTCTTCGTCGGTCGCTTCCTGCAGGTTGACGATGGACTCGAACATTTCCGTCTGCACGAGCGCGATGACGGCCTCGGAGCGTGCGTCCTGGTCGTCGGCCGCGCCTTCGGTCAGGATGCGCGCGGCCTCCGTGCTCGCCTTGATCGCAGCGAAGCGCCGCTCGATACGCTGCCCATACCGGTGGATCGCCGACTTGCTGATCTGGTAGCCCTTGTCACGAAGCGTTTGCTCCAGCTCCTGGTAGCCCGTGAAGTTGCCCTCGACGAGCGCGCTTTCGAGCCATTCGCGCACGGCCTTCGGCAGGCGTTGCACGCCGCTGCTGCGCCCCATGTCACTGGCTCCAGTACTTGGCCGGCCGCGCGATGCCCGGCTCGCAATCGATCGTGTACTCGGCGATGTCGACGCCGTAGCGCGTGAGGTCGCCCCACCAGCGGCCGGACGGTTCCTTGCGCAGCTTCACCAGCACGCGATCGGCGAGGTAGTCGAGTTCCTTGCGCACTTCGAGTGCCGTGATGTCGGCGAAGATCGAGCGCATCGTCATCTGGATCACGTCCTCGACGACTTCCTCGGGCCGCGCGTTGTACAGCGCCAGAATCAGATACCAGCGCAGCGATTCGCGGCGCACCTTGGCGTGGTCGATTCCCAGCGGATTGGTGGGCGTCATTGATTTCCCCGGAGTTGTAAGTTTTCGAATCTGAGCGCGATCGCGTCGAGCTTCGCTTCGATGACGGTCTGGTTGCGCACGTAGTCTTCGCGGCGCACGTATTGCAGCGGTAGATCCGCCTGGAATCGCAGAAAATCGCGCTCCAGGCGCGCCGTGTTGTCCGCCTGCCGGCTGATCTGCTCAAGCACCGCCTTAATTTGCTTTTCTTGGTTCTGATCGCGCTCGGACTGGTGACGCTCGACCTGCACGAGCAATACCTTGCCGGCCCCGATCAGAAGGCCGATGAACGTCGCGAGCATCGACACCAGTTGCCAGAATTCCACCTGTAACGTCACTGCTTTTCTCCCTCGATGTAGTCGATCAGCTTGTTCAGTTGCGATTCGATGTCGCGGCTGCGGCGGCTGGCGTCGACGTGGTGGGCGAGGATGTCGTCCTGGCGTACCCCGGAATCAAGGGCGCCATCGGCACCGGCCGGCGCAACAGCTCCGGCGGCAGCACCGGTCGCGGGCACACCATCGGCGCCGGCGGCGGCGTTCCACACGCCGACAAAGCCGGCAGTGAACACGCAGCGAGGCAAATCCTGAAGAGGCGCATCCGGCGCCGGGCGGTATTGGCTCGTGACACTGGCAATTCTCCGTTTCAGTTCGTCGGATTCGAGCGCGTGCCGGGCTTTCTCGGCGAACAGGTCGCCGGCGAGCGCCGCCGCGCGCTGCGTCTCCGCGCGTTCCTTGATGCGCGCTTGTTCGACGGCGTCGCGTGCGCCGTCCGCGTATTGGCGTTCGAGCTTCGCGACCTTCGCGTCGCCGGCAAGTGCCCCGGCGTGGTAACCGCCGAAGAAAGCGACCGCGCCAGCCGCCAGTGCACCGATCGCGGCGGCGCCGGCTGCCGCCGCGACACACCGGCCGCGTGAAAGCAGGACAGGAAAGTTCATGAACACGCTCCCGGCCCGAATCCGGCCTTCACGTAACGCGGCTCAAACGTGCGCAGGATCACGCGCGGGTAGCCGCGGTTCTCACGGAAGGCGGCCGCGTGCCGACCGGCATTAAAGCGCTCGACATGGCCGAACCACCGCTGCCGGTCCGCACCGCCGGCAGCCGTTACGCGCCGATCGCGATAGACCCAGCCCAGGCCGCCGTTATAGGCCGACAGCGTCATCGCCATGTGCTCACACGCGCCGGCGGCCGTGATGCGCTCCCAGAGGTGCCGGTCGTACCGCACGAGCGCACGAATCGACCAGGACGGGTTGAACGGCTGCGCCTCGCCCAGCTCGGCCGGATAGGCGCCGGCGATCCAATCGACGGTCGACGGCATGAATTGAGACATCCCGCGCGCACCGACGACGCTGACGGCGTCCGCGCGCCAGCGGCTTTCCTGATGGATTTGCGCCGCGAACGACGAGACCGGCGCATCCATGCCCCAGACGGCGCGTGCGTTGCGCGTCAGCTCGGCACGGTACGCCAGCGCCTCGGCGGGCACTTGCGCGGCCGCCGGCGCGGCGGCGCCGAGCAGCGCGACGAGAAAGGCGATCAGCACGCGCATGATCAGAGGCCCAGCGCGACGCCAACCACGACGCCGAGAACGATCACCGCGCGGCGAAGCATGGCCGCAGCGAACACCAGCTCGTAGCCTGCGACGACGCGATAGTCCGCTTCGCCTGCCACCTCGAACGAGCCGTATCGCCAGTCATGTTCGAGATAGCTGTCCGGGCGCGCGTACGGGAAAAGCCCGCGATCGAGCCAGTACGCGACGACGGCCGCGAGGCTGACGAGACTCAGTTTGTAGAGTGCGACGGGCAGTTGCTGCGGCGAGAAAAGCGCGATGGCTGCAACGAGGATGATCGCGGCGACGAGCCAGCTCGTCAGCCGCGGAAAGCGCTTGATGAAGGGCATATGACCTCCCGTAGTGGATATGCCGTCATCTTGGACGGCATACACGGGGAGGTCTTTTAATCCGCTTTAGCGGTCAGTCTGCGGGGCGTTTCTGCGATTCAGGCCATCGCGATACAACAGCCCGCCGACCCTTACGAGGGCGCTGACGTCGGCTTCGGTCAGGCGCTCAAGCGACAGGTCAATCCATCCGGCAAGCAACGCGATTGCATCGTCCGCGTCTTCCCGATCGCCTGTCACGTCGAGGATTTTGGCTTGGCGTTCGAACGCGGCAATTACAGGGTGGATGAGCATACCTTGTCCCTCGGCGAAGAGACATCCAGCATAGTTCATCGCAGGTTCGAGCGCCAAGACGTCCGTCAGAGTCGCTGTCCTCTCAGGCAAAATTCGTCGGCATATTTGGCATTGTTTTCCTCCTTGCAATACGCCGCGATTAACTCCATTCCAGTCGGATGCAGCAACTTGGGCTGCCCGCTCAGATTGAGGAGAGCCCAATGGCTGAAGCTGCCGGAGTCAAAGTTGATTTTACGGATTTCGCTCATCTCAAACGGAATCTCGTAGAGATCGGCACGGCTTTGGTTGCCATAGCGGTCCACCATCCCGGCATTCAAAACAATGCGAACTTCGTCTGCATGCTGGTTAGGGAAATACGTGACTATCCCTTTGATGACCCGCTCAATACCCAGCGCGGCGCTCGACATGTCAGCTCCCGCAGACATACCAGCCAGCTTCCAGACGATTCGCAGTACGGTCTTGCCACCGTCCTTAACCTCGGCCGCGCTGACGATACTGCTATCGATATCCTTAACCGTCTTGGGCGGTTCGTCGCCGCAGGCGGAAAGGAGTAGTGCCGTGACCATACTGATGGCCATCTTTTTCATTTTTGTTGTTCCTCTTTTTTAAAAATCGCCGCCAACACGGGCGCGCACTCAACCCGTGACCCTCGTTACCTTCTGCGTGGACTTTCGATCCGCCGCCAGCTTGGCAGCCCCCCCTTCGGATCAGCAATACACTCGATATCTGGCGCGTTGGCGTTATCGATGACGCTGCCGATCGCGTAGGGCTTTCCTGAATACATACATTGTTTGGACTCCAATAACTCAAGCGCCGCCGTCAAGGTATTTGCTTTGCGCCAGATAATAGCGCCGCACGTCATGGCAACCACCAGTGCCACCGCGAGAACGGCGAGATTTCGCCGTCCCGCCGCAAGGCGTTGCTTCGTCTGCTCAAGGGATGTTGACAGCTCCCGATTTCGTCCTTGACTGGTCTCGAGCTTCTTCTGGAGCTCCTCAGTCGCATTTGTCAATCGAGATGCACTGTCAAAGTTCTTGTTCGCTTTGCCTTCTGCCTTAGTCAGCTCCGACCGCAGGATCCGCATTGCCTCAGCTTGCTTTTTGAACCGCGTCTCCAAGTCAGCAAGTGTGCTGGCCTTTTCTTCCAGCTGTTCGATCAAGCTCTTTGCGACAGGGTCATGGTTCGCGCTTGCCTGCAGCAGCTTGGCGCGATCAAGCAACAGCCCAAGAATCGTCTCGGCGGGATCGCGGTGAATCAGGCACATGGTTTCAATGTTCTCCACGCCGATAGTGCGGTGGAGAAACTTCCAGGTTTGCCAGCCCGGTGTCCCGAACTCGATTTCTAGTTGCCGGACGAGTTTGTTTAGATCGGCGCGCTCGGTTTTAGTGAGCAGCCGACCTTGACTGTAGTTATGGTTGACAACATCACGGCCGGCAACATCACCGACCGCCCCGTGAAATTCCTGCTTGGCCTCGTCTGTTTCCACAACTCACCTTTTCTTCTTGATATCACGCCCGGCAATGTCCCCGGTTGGAGCGTGATGAAACACCTGCATCGAACCAGCAAATTTCCCTGGCTTTTCAGCACCGCCGCCGAGCAACACGCGCAATGCAGCATCGCGTAGCTCCGCTGGGCTGCTACGGTATCTGGAAAGCAGCAATTGCTCCTCAGGCGTCAGCGTAGACACGCTTGGGCTTTCCCCCGTTCCGGAAAGAACCCACCCAGGGTCCGCTCCAAAACGTGTCCGTAGCACAAGCAGCGATCCACCGTCTGGGAGCGCCTCATCGGCCTCCCACCGAGTCACCGTCTTTCGATTTACGCCCAATTCGGCGGCGAACTCGGAAACCCCGCGAGCACCGCGGATTGCCTTGATCCGATCCCCGACAGTTTGAGACACACAAGCCCCTTGCAAATGGGACATTTATGTCCCATACTTCACTCACACCGTCCCACCACGAACGGCAACCTAGTCGGCACCGAATGCAGCGCCGACGGCCCCTTAACCGGAGCGTTTATGAAACTGCGTACCGCCGCTGAAGCCCGCGCAGAGCTTCAATCGAAAGGTATCTCGATCACCCAGTGGGCGATCGCCAACAAATTCTCTCCCAATCTCGTTTTCGAAGTCCTGGGCGGCCGGAAGAAGTGCGTCCGCGGGCAAGCGCACGAGATCGCCGTCAAGCTCGGCATCAAGGCCGGCGAGATCTGTTCGGATCCGGCAAAAGCGCTAGCGCCGATCCGCCACCACCGCGTCGCTGCGTGAGGCAGAGCATGTGCACCGACGCCCTGGGGTTTCCTGTCCACGCCCCCGTCATCGGCGGGCTCGCGCCTCGTCAAGCATCCGGGCCAGTTGCTGCATCACCTCGCCGCAACGGACGTGTACCGGCTCCGGCTCACGACTCCGGGCAGCCGCGACGCGCCGCAAAGTCTGCGAAAACCGCGGACCGTCGAGCCGATCGTCTACCTCGAGCTGCGCGATAAGCCGCAAAACCGTCTGTCCGATTGCGTCGGTCCGAGCCGCCAGTTCTTCGAAATTCGAGTCCGTCATGGAACTTTATCACCAGAAGATTAACTGCTTTCGATTCTACGAGTCGCAAAGCCGTTGCATAGCTGCAAAACGGGATTTTGTTTGGAACCCGTTTAACAACGCAGCGGGCGGAGGTTCCAAATGAGCCGCCGCAACTGGAAACGCATTCAGCCGCATAGCCTCCGGCACGCGCTTGAGCTTTGTAAGGAGCATGCGCGCGACCGCCGCAACCTGAGCGTCGAGCGCATCGCGGAGCACATGGGGCTCGCTGACCACTGGACCCTCTATAAGTGGTTCCAGTCGGGGCGCATGCCGATCGCGCTGGTTCGGCCGTTCGAAGAAGCATGCGGCGCCGATTTTGTCACCCGCTGGGTGGCGGCCAGCGCCGGCCGTCTGATCATCGACATCCCGACCGGTCGCGATGCCACGGCCGAGGACATGCAGGTCCTGCAGCGCACGCTCAACGCCGCTGTCGGGCAACTGCTCGATTTCTATGCAGGTGCCGCCAACGCGGACGAAACGATCGCGATTATCCAGAGCGCCATGGAAGGGCTCGCTTGGCATCGCGGCAACGTCGAACGGCACGTACAGCCCGAACTCGACCTTGGGACCGCTGAATGACTGCGAACGCAACCACGAAGTCCGCCGAGAAGGTGCTGGAAGTTCTGAATGTCCTGCTCGGCCATTTCGCGCACGGACTGACACCGGGCGAACTCGCCAAGGCTACGAGCCTGTCACCGTCGAACATCACGCGCTACGTCGCGACGCTGGAGGCGATGGGATTCGCCGAGCGCATCCCGGAGACCGGGCGAATCCGGCCTTCGGTTCGATTCGCACAACACGCAATGGCGATCGCGCGCAGCCTCGACGCTGCCCGGAATCGCCTTGATGAACTGGCCACTCGGTTGGCCACCCCTCGATAAGGAGTAGCAGCACATGGCACGGAAACCCTCGAATGTGCAGCCGCAGGCTGTTGTTGTGACGGACGAGCAGACTCCCGGTCTGCCTGCGATGGCCGAAGCCGCGAACGCGTTAGCGGCTCGGTCGGCGATAGTCGCCGAGCAATTCGGCGACGGCCTGCCTTATGAGCGCAATCGAGTCGTGAACGAGGCCCGTTTCTACATGGCTCAATCGGCTGAGGCCATGCTCGAAGCGGGAAAGCGCTTGATTCTCCTGAAAGAGAATGAGCCGCATGGGGAATTCGTGGTGATCGTCGAAAACGCCCTCGGAATTCATGAGCGTGCGGCTCAGCGCATGATGAAGGCAGCAGTGAAGTATTTGTCGCCGGCGCTTCAGACAAAAGCGACAGCGCTGTCGGTTTTGGGGAAAACCAAACTCTTCGAATTGGTCGCTGAAGACGACGATGATCTCGCAGCGCTCGCGGACGGCGGCACCGTCGCCGGCATGACGCTCGATGACATCGACCGCATGACTAGCCGCGAACTGCGCGCCGCGCTTCGGGAAGCGCATGAAAACGCTGATGCTCAATCGCGGCTGCTGTCGGACAAGAACAGCAAGCTCGACGAGCTCGCGGCGAAGCTGAGCGGAAAGCAAAAGCGCGTCAAGCCGGTCGCCCCCGACGAGGAAGGCGCTGAAATCCGCAAGGAGACCAGCGCGATCGCCTTCGAGGCCGAGTCGATCATTCGCGGCAATCTGCGCTCGGCGTTCGAGACACTGGTGCAACACACCGAGGCGCACAGCATGCCCCACGACGACTTCATGGCCGGCGTGCTCGGTCAAATCCAACTGTCGCTCAACCAGCTTCGAAGCGAGTTCGATGTGAAGGCCGCGGCGGACGGCGAGGACGTCCCCGAATGGCTGCGTGATACCGCCGCCGGTTCATCGGCGGACGGCGCCCACATCACCCAATGACCCGGAGCTCGCGACGATGAGTGCCGTCTTGAACGAACGCATTGTGGCTATCGCGCACGCCGCGCGTGCAGCGGGTCACGGCAACAAACGTGCGATCTACGACGCTGCCTGCCGCGAGCTGGGCCTTTCCATCGCAACCCTGATGCGCAAACTCAAGGAAGCCACCGTGACCCCGCAGCGCAAGCGCCGTGCTGACGCCGGCCAGAGCGCGTTGACGCGCGCCGAGGCAATGACCATTTCCGCGTTGCTCATGGAGTCGACCCGGAAGAACGGCAAGCGCCTGTATTCCGTCGCCGACGCGGTAGAAACGCTGCGGGCGAACGGGATGATCCGTGCCGAGTACCTCGACGAGTCCACGGGCGAACTGCGGCCGCTGTCGGAAAGCACCATTCAGCGTGCGTTGCGAGTGTACGGCGTGCATCCGGACCAATTGCTTGCGCCGGCCCCGGTGACCGAGCTGGCAAGCGAGCATCCCAACCATGTGTGGCAGATCGACGCGAGCCTGTGCGTTCTGTACTACCTGAAGCCGGCCGTCGATCAGCGCGCGAACGGGTTGCGTGTGATGGATCACGCCGAGTTCTACAAGAACAAGCCGCGCAACCTCGCCCGCATCGCCGCCGATCGCGTGTGGAGCTACGAAATCACCGACCACGCGAGCGGTTGGATTTACACCGAGTACGTGATGGGTGCCGAATCCGGCGAGAACCTCTGCGCGACCTTGATCAACGCGATGCAGGAACGCGGCGGCGCCGACCTTCTGCATGGTGTGCCGCGCATCCTGATGCTCGACGCCGGTTCCGCTAACACGGCCGCGATGACGCGCAACCTGTGCCGGTCGCTTGGCATCGAGCTGGTCGTGCACAAGGTCGGCAACGCGCGCGCTACCGGGCAGGTGGAGAACGCGCGGAACATCATCGAACGCAAGTTCGAGCCGGGCCTAAAGTTCCAGCCGGTGACAAGCCTCGACGAGTTGAACGCGCTCGCCAAGCGCTGGCGGATGCACTTCAACGCGACCGCGACCCATAGCCGCCATGGCGCGACCCGCAGTCAGGTGTGGATGCGGATCACTGCCCAGCAGCTGATCAAGGCCCCGTCGCTCGACGTCTGCCGCGAGCTGGCCGTCGCTGCGCCGGAAAGCCGCAAGGTCACGCCGAAGCTGCGTGTGTCGTTCCGTGGCGACGAATACGACGTGTCGTCGGTGCCGGGCGTCATGGTCGGCGAGAAGCTGATGATCACGCGCAACCCTTGGCGCGGCGATGCCGCCCAGGTCGTCATGACCGGCGAGGACGGGCACGAGACGTACTACGTTGTACCGGTCGTTGTGCGCAATGAACTCGGCTTTGCCGAAAGCGCTGCGCTGATCGGCGAAACCTACCGTCGGCACGCCGATACGCCCGCGCAGCACGCGGTCGCCGAGATCGAGCAGATCGTCACGGGTGCCGCCACACGTGCGGACGCGGAAGCAGCCCGCAAGGCGAAGGAACTGCCGTTCGGCGGCCGGCTGGACCCGTACAAGCACCTCGACGAAGCCGATCTTCCGACGTACCTGCCGCGCCGCGGCACGGAACACGACCTCGTTGCGCCGCGCATCGAACTGGCGCCGCTTTCGCTAATCGAGGCGGCAAAGCAGATAAAGGCGGCTGTCGAAGCTGCCGGTGTCGACTGGAGCGCCGACCGATTCCGCTGGCTGCAACAGCGCTATCCGGACGGCGTACCTCAAGAGCAGCTCGACGCGATCGTCGCCGAGCTTACCGGCCCGCGTGCGGGTCAACAGCAACCGCTGCAGCTCGTTCGTGCAGCGGCAGGAGGTCAATGATGTTGGTCCTGAAAAGCGTTCTGCAACGCGCCTCAATCAAGCAGGCCGAACTTGCGGAACACCTGAATCTGTCGCAGGCGGCGGTCGCTCAAATCGTGAATCACGGCGTATGGCCGCGCAGCCTCGACGACCTCGACCTGCGGGAGCGAATTCTCGACTACCTGGAGAACAAAGGGGTGTCGGACGCGGGCTCAGGTGTTTTTGATGAAGTGCAAAAGGTGGGTGACCCGACCGATGTCTTGGCGGATACGACGGGCCACCCGGTCTCCCAGCCGAACAGCAATACCGATCTCAACCAGGAGGAATCCATGTTACTGCGCAAACAGGTTCTCGCACCAGCCACACGTAAGCACTTCGGCCTGTTCCGTGACCCGTTCGCGGATGACATTCAGTCGCACGAAGACATGTTCGTCAGCCCTGATATTCGCTACGTGCGCGAGGCAATGTTCCAGACCGCGAAGCATGGCGGACTCCTGGCCGTCGTCGCGGAATCGGGCGGCGGCAAGACGACGCTGATGCGCGACCTCGAAGACCGCGTGATGCGCGAGAGCCATCCGATCATCGTCATCAAGCCGTACGTTCTGGCGATGGAGGACAACGACCAGAAAGGCAAGACGCTGAAGGCGACGCACATCGCGGAGGCGATCATGGCCGCCGTGGCCCCGCTGGAGAAGGTCAAGAGCAGCCCGGAAGCCCGCTTCGCGCAGCTCCACAAGGCGCTGAAGGAAAGCCACGCGGCGGGCTACCAGCATTGCCTCGTGATCGACGAGGCGCACGCGCTGCCGATCGCGACGCTCAAGCACCTGAAGCGCTTCTTCGAGTTGGAGATGGGCTTTAAGAAGCTGCTGTCCATCATCCTGATCGGCCAGCCGGAGCTGAAGGTCAAGCTGTCCGAGCGCAACCAGGACGTCCGGGAAGTCGTGCAGCGATGCGAAATGGTCGAGCTGGCCCCGCTCGACGGCCCGCGCCTGGACGAATACCTCCGGTTCAAGTTCGGCCGCCTCGACAAGCCGATCGGCGACGTGATCGACGCCAGCGGCGTCGACGCGCTGCGCGCTCGGCTCACGATGACCAGCACGCGACGCGATCGTGCCGAAACGGTGTCGCTGCTGTACCCGCTCGCGGTTGGGAACCTCCTGACGGCCGCGATGAACCTCGCCGCGGGCCTGGGCGTGCCGGTTGTCACTGCGGACGTGATCAAGGGGGTCTGACATGGGCGCGATTGTGCAAATGAACCCGCCCGCACCGCGGAGTCTGCTGCCTGACGGCACGCGGGTTTTTGACGCGGAGTGCGTCTCGCGTCTCACGTTGCTCAACGCTTGCGCGCGGGCGCTGCGTGGCCTGGGATACCGGGTGGTGACCGAAGAGATTGCGCCCCACGACGGCGGCCGGCCGACGATCCAGATCGGTCCGTACCTCGCGAAGTCGTCCGACGTACTGCGGGAGCGTGCGGGCGGTGTCTCTATCCAGCGACTTGGCAATCGGCAGTTCGCCCACGTCATTTTCATGAGCGTCCGCGTGACATGGGAGGTCGCCGCATGAATACCGAACATGTTCATGGCTGGTCAACCAAAGCCGAGCTTGATTTCGTCGACCAGCTCGCCAGTAGCACAAGCGCTATCAGTCTGTTGCAAGGCTATCTGGCGGGTATGAAGCATCGCGCCGACTTCGGTCAGATCGATCCGGGTCTGACCATCCGCTACGCGAACGAACGGCTGAACGTGCTGACCATGAAACTCGCTTCCTGATATGAGCGACACCGTCGTTATCGTCATCGGAATCATCTTTCTCGTCTGCCTCTGCCGCAAGGAAATACGTCGCTGGTGGACTCGCTGACGAGCCTTCATTTACCAACCGAATTGGAGCAACACATGGAACAGAAACAGATTCCGAACGGTTACTGGCAGGACGCGAAAGGCTGCCTGATTCCCGAAACCATGATCAAACCGATCGACCGCGAGCGTGATCGCCTAGTACGCGAGCTGGCCGACGAAGCCAAAGCGAGATCGAAGGGACTCGTCGACCTGAAGGCCCGGATTTTCGGCGATATCTCCGCCTTTATCGACCTTTCCGCGGAGGAATACGGTTCGAAAGTTGGTGGCAAGAAGGGCAACGTCACGCTGTACTCGTTCGACGGCCGCTATCGCATCCAGCGCGCCATCCAGGACCGCATCGCGTTCGATGAACGCCTGCAGGCAGCCAAATCCATGATCGACGAGTGTCTTCGTGACTGGACCCTGGATGCGCGCCCCGAGATACAGGCGATCGTGACGCAGGCGTTTGCGACCGACAAGGAAGGCCAGATCAACACCGGGCGCGTGCTCGCGCTGCGCCGACTGGACATTACCGATCCTCGCTGGCTGGAAGCGATGCGAGCGATCGGCGAGGCGCTCCAGGTGATCGGCAGCAAATCGTATGTCCGCGTCTACGAGCGCGTCGGTGACACCGATCAATACGTACAGATTCCGCTCGACATCGCGAACGCGTAACCGCGACACCGAGCAATTTCGCCGGCCGCGAGCGACTCGCGGTATCCACCATACGGAGCATTTATGAACAAATCGGACCTGATCAATCACGTGGCAGCGGAAACGGGCCTGACGAAAGCCGACTCCGGCTTTGCGCTGGAAGCCGTTCTCGAAGGCATTACGAAGTCGCTGCGCAAGGGCGACACGGTGACGCTGACGGGATTCGGCGTGTTCAGCGTCGGCGCGCGGGCAGCCCGCACCGGGCGAAACTCTGCGACGGGCGAGGAAATCAAGATCCCTGCGTCGAAAGCACCGAAGTTCAAGGCCGGCAAGGGGTTGAAGGACGCCGTCAAGTAATCGTCGAGCTGCGCGGCGACGCCTGATGCGATGGGCGTCGACCCGTGCGGCGATCGACCAGGACACAAAGCAATCGCACGGCGAGGGACGACATGACGAACATTAAAAAATACGTGCTGACGCACGACTTCAGCTACGAGATCGTGGTGGATGTGGATCACAACATCCTGACCGAAGAGAAGCTCTGCGAGCTGGTTCGATTCTGGTCCGAGGGTGATGCAGACATCGAGCGGCACGGCCCGCTCCAGGCGTTTCTGAAGCTGTTTGCTGCGCGCTTCTTCGCGGCCACCGTTGAGGAAATTTCTCCGAAGGATGCGTTTAACGCCGGTCGCATCGAGGGGTTCCCGCCGGTAGATGGATCGAGCGGCCTGCGCGTCGTTGAATACGACGAATTTTCCTTCGAAGCGGACGACATCGATGTACTCGAAATCTGATCGCGGGCCTCAGGCTCGGCAAAAGCTCATCCGCCTGATTCACGTCGCAAAGCGTGATCTTGCGATGCCCGACGACAGCTACCGTGCTGTCCTGATGCAGATTGGAAAGAAGGAATCCGCCGCCAACCTGACCGTTCCAGAACTGGAAAGGGTTTTGGAACACCTGAAGCGCTGCGGCTTTAAGGTGCGTTCCAAAAAGAGCGTGCGCGGTCAGGCGGACGACGAGCAATCGAAGATGATCCGCGGCATCTGGATTGAGCTGGCGGATCGGGGCGTCGTGCAGAACCGGTCTGAGGAAGCGCTTGGCGCTTTCGTAAAGCGCATGACGCACGTCGACGCGCTCGAATGGCTCAGTTCCGCCCAGGCATCCCGTGTAATTGAGCACCTCAAAAAATGGCGTGACAGGACGACGGAGGCCGTATGAAGGACGAAACGTTCAAAAGTAAAGGGCCGGAACTGCTGGTCGACCTGTCTCTGCAGGTCGCCCAGGCCCTGATCGAGCTGGCCGATATCGGCGCCGACCAGGCGAACCAGCTCGGGCGCGAGATCGCCGATCGCATGGCCGGCCACTGGGGCGGCCAGAACATCTATTTTCCGATGGGCGTGTCGTACCGGCTGTCTCAGCGCGATCGGCAGATTTTCGACGAATTCCGCGGCGACAACCATGCCGAGCTGGCGCGGAAGTTCGGTGTGTCACTCCAGTGGATTTACAAGATCATCAAGGCGGTCCGGCGCGAGGAGACCGCCGCTCGTCAACGCGACCTGTTTGCAAGCCCCACTTCTACCGATTGAGCCTGAGGAGGCTGCCTTGACAGGTAGGTAGCCGCCCCTCAGACTTCTCCGCAGCCGTCGATGTAGTGCCGCAGGATCGGTCCGCAAGTGTCGTCGTAAATCCCGCGTCCGCCAGTGGACAACGGTGTTGCCCCCACCACAAGGGCGGGGACAACCGCTACGCGGTTCCACCGTTGACCACTGTCTCCTCGCGAGCCTTGCCTTCGGCCTGACGCGGCCCTCGCGGGCCTTGCCCCAGAGAGATATATTTCTGTTTCAACCTACGCAAGTGGTTTGCAAGCGCCGTTCCGTGTGATCCCGTCCCATCCCGCGTCATACCGGAAATATCGCGCGTTCTCCCTTGGAAATATCTCACCTCTCTTCAGCGTGGGCGGGCGGCGGCGAACGGTAACGGCCGTGCGCCGCAAACCGCGTGCCCGCGGCGCCGCGCCCCGCGCGGCAACGTGCGTGCGGGACGCAGGGTGCGATACCCCTGTCGTTTTTACATGAACGCTGTACGGTCGCTGCATCACGTGCGCGGCGGCGCCGGCGTTCGATGCCGTCACATGCGCGGTATTGAGCGGATGTCCGAACTGTCGCCGGTGGCCGGATCGTCGTCCGCTTCGGGAAGCGGTTCCCCGGGGTCGTAACGCACCGGCGCGCCATGCTCGATCCGGTGCGCGAATGACGGTGGGGTATCGACGTCGTTGCCGAAGCGCGCCCGTACGAATGCGCGCAGCAGCGCGGTGCGCAGGTCGGGCGCGCGCGCCGCGCAGGTCGACGGGCCGTCGATGAAGCATGCGTCGCATTCGAGGCCGTCGCCGCGCCGCGCGATGCGCAGGTCGCCGACGCGATCGAGCACCGCGCCTGCGTCGGCCCACGACGCCGACGGCGCGAATTGCGCGTCGAGGCGCCGCAACGCATCGCACGCGGCGGTCACGATCAGTTGCGGCTCGACGGCCGTGAAGCACAGCGTATCTTCGTCGTCCACGCACAACGCGCGCGCGCACCAGTAGTCGAGGGCCGTTCCGGCGAGTTCGTCGGTTCGCATGGGCAAGCTCCGTCAGGGTTCGTCAGCGCGGTGGGATCCGTGCGCAAGCGGCGTGCCAGGCTAGGGCCTGTTCACGCTAATAACGGGCTTGCGAACGTGCCTTGCCGGTCGTAGTGCAAGGAGCACGGAGCGCCGTTTGGCCGAGCCAAACAAGCGACGTGCGACGCCGCAATGCGGCCGGCAACGCTCGTTCCCCTGTTCCGAAAAAATTCATTCGTGGGGCTGGCCCCCAGAAGGGCCGATCGCTGCGTCATGCTCCTTGCGAATACGTCGAGTATTCGCTTCGTCGCATTCCTTGCGCTCGGCCCTTCTGGGGGCCAGCGCAAGCCAGTTATTAGCGTGAACAGGCTCTAGGACGTCAAGCGCATACGCGCGACGAGCGGGTAGTGATCCGACGCATGCCGGGCCAGCATGCTGCGATGCACGGTCACGTCGCCCAGCAACTCGCCCGGATGGATCCAGATCCGGTCGAGCGAGAACATCGGGCACAGCGTCGGGAACGTGCGCGGCGCCGGCGCGCGGCGAAACCGCGTGACCAGCGTCTGCAACGCGCGGCCGCGCACGAACCATTCGTTGATGTCGCCCATCAGGATCACCGGCATCGTGCCGGTGTCGAACGCGGCGAGCAGCCGCTGCACCTGCGCGCTGCGTTCGTTCGCCGACAGCCCGAGATGGGTCGCGACCACGCGCAGCGTGCCCGCGCCGCAGTCGATGTCCGCATCGAGCGCGCCACGCGGTTCGCGCTGGTGGAACGACAGGTCGAGCGTGCGTGCCGAGCGGATCGGGCAGCGCGACAGCACGGCGTTGCCGTAGCGGCGCTCCGGCGTATCGATGGTCGGACCGGCCGCCGCGTGCATGCCGGTCGCGTCGCGCAGGTGCGCGAGCACGTCGGGTGCGCGCGACCCGCCGAGCGGCACTTCCTGCAGTGCGATCACGTCGGCGTCGAGTTCGTGGATGACTGCCGCGATCTGGTCGGCCGCGCGCGCGGGCCATGCGCCGTAGCCGCCGCGGATGTTGTACGTCGCGATCCGCAGGTCGCGACCACCGGGCGCGGCGGCGGGCGGGCCGTCCGACGTGACGACGTCCGGCGGCGGGGCCGGCTGCCGGCTCAGCGCCATCGTCGCAGCACCCTGACGAGCAGCACCGACACGCCGACCAACGCGACGCCGATCGCCGCGAGCCACGCGAACGCGCGTGGCCCGGGATGGCTGAACGCGGCAGTCAGCTGGTGCGCGAACGTGACGGTCAGCACGATGCCGGGCAGCATGCCGATCGCGGTGCCGACCAGGAAGTCGCGCAGGCCGATGTGCGATGCGCCGGCAACCAGGTTCACGATCGTAAACGGCGCGACCGGCAGCAGCCGCAGCACGGCCATCGCGACCACGCCGCGCCGGCCGATGTGTTCGCTGAGCCGGTTCGCGCGCGCGCCGGCGAGCCGGCGCACCGCGTCGCGTCCGAGCCAGCGGCCGATTCCGTAGGTCGCGGCGGCGGCCGCCATCGTGCCTACGGACGCATACGCGAAACCCGGCCACGCGCCGAACACGAGGCCCGTGACGGTGATCAGCAGCGTGATCGGCACCGACAGCGTGGCCGCGGCCACGTAGCCGGCCAGCAGCAGCGCGGGTGCGCCCGGCAGTTGCGCGGCGTGGGCGGCCGCTTGCGCGAGCGACGCGACGTTCAGCGCCTTGCCGAGCGGCGAGAAGCGCCACGCGAGCGCGAGTGCGGCGATCAACAGCACGGCCGCGCCGAGCACGAAAAAGCGCGCGGTCAGCGAGCGGTGCTGTTCGCGCGGCACGAATTCGCGGACGAACCGGTCCGGCTCGATCGGCTGCTCGGGGTCGAGCCGCGCGCTGACCGGCACCAGCGCGTCGAGCTGCGGCGCCACCGCCGGGTCGAGCGTGCGCAGCGTGCGGCCCGGTTTCGCGCGCAACAGGTCGAGCGCGGCGTTCGGCCGGCCGGCTTCCGCGAACGCAGCGGCCACTGCCGCCGGCGTCGTGTCGAGATGTTCCGCCAGCAGGCGGTCGCGCAGCCCGGCGATCGCGGCACGGATGTGCGCCTCGCCGGCCGCGACGAGCGCGATGCAGCATTCGGTGTCGAGCACCATCGACCGGTTGTTGAGGTTCGCGCTGCCGATCACGATGCATTCGTCGTCGACGATCTGGATCTTGCTGTGCACGTTCACGCACGTGTCGCCGAGGCCGTCGACATGCGGATACAGCAGCCGGTAGCGGCCGAAGCGGTCGGCGGACTGGAGTGTTGCGTGCAGCCGCGCACGCAGCACGCCCATCGTCGCTTCCTGCAGCCAGCCGCTCTGCATGCGCGGCGCGACGACCGTCACGTCCGGCCCGTGCGCGTCGGCCAGCCGCGCGGACAGCGTTTCGCGCACCACCGTCGCGGTGAAATACTGGTTTTCGATGTACAGGTGGCGGCGCGCGGCGCGGATCGTATCCTCGACCAGCGCGCGCACCTGCAGCACGGGCTCGCGACCGCGGTGGCCCGGCGCCGTATACGCGATGCCGAGCCGCACGTCGCGCATGTCGACGCGCGCGCCGGGCGGCCACGGATCGTCGTCTTCGTCACGCTCGAGGTGCCGCTGCGCGCGGATCGCGATCGGACGTCCGCAAGCATTGAGCCAGCGCGAGCGTGCCTGCTCGCCGATCGCGGCGGCCGCCTCGCCGTCGAACATCGCCTGCACATCGTGAAACGGCCCGTACGGCATCCCGCGTGCATCGCGCCGGCGCGGGTCGTCGGCCGCGTGCGCGGGCGTATCCCAGCGTTCGCGCGTCAGGTCGAGCCCGCCGACGAAGGCGAGCCGGTCGTCGATCACGACGAGCTTCTGGTGATGCGACGCGCCGCGCGGATGCGTGTCGTCGAGCCGGAAGCGGATGCCGCGGTGCGCCCGCCACGCCGCACGATAGACGGGTGGCCAGTCGCGCTCCAGCGCGTAGATCATCGCGAAGTCCCACGCGAGCACGTAGATGCGCAGGTTGTGCCGCGCGGCCGCGAGCGCGTGCAGGAATGCGGCGAGCGTATCGGGCAGGCCGTCACTGGCGTCGGCGGGTGACAGCTGCATCTGGCTATCTACGTCCCAGCCGACGATGAAGACGGTGTGGCGCGCTCGCCGCAGCGCGGCGCGCAGCGTCGCGAAATATGCGTCGCCGTCCACCAGCATCGCGAAGCGGTCCGCGTCGCGGATCGTGTCGCAGTTGCGCCCGCATTCGAGCAGCCCGTGTCTTGCCGGCTCGTTCGTGTGCGAGGGGGCGGCAACCGCGTCGTCGCGGGCCGCCGTCGCGAATGCGGCGCGCGGCATGCGGTCCGGCACGATCATCGGGCATCGACGTCCGGGGCGCCGTCGATACGTTGCAGCAACGCGTCGCAACGTGCGCGCAGCGCCAGCAGTTCCGGCGAATCGGCGTCGATCCGGATGCGCTCGCCGCTGTCGGGGTCGCCGTACGCGGCCGCGATCTCGTAGATGCCTTGCGCGATCGTGGTGGACGCGTTCGCGATCCGGATCCGGTCGAGCCAGCCGCATTCGGCGTGACGGCATGCGAGCCATGCGCGCAGCGCGCCGACCACCTGGCTGGTCGTGAGCCAGGTGCCGCCGCGCATGCGCGCGGCCAGCTGACTCGTCACGAGGTAGGAGAGCAGTTCGGTCTGGGTCACGCGAAACTCCTTGGCGAGGTGTCGGGACTGCAGGTCCGCACGCCGGCGATGCCTTGCAGCGCTTCGCAGATCGCCGCAAATTCCGCGCCGCTCGTGCGCGAGAACGACACCGAGATGTCGTCGGTATCCGGATCGTCGTCGGACTGCTGGACGATGAACTGCTTCACGCGCACGCGGCCGGTGCCGAGCGTGTCGTGCAGCGTGCCGAGCGTCAGGCCGCCGCGCTCGACGACGAGCCGCAGCGTGCGCTGCTGCCGCTGCGCGATGAAGCGGCGCTCGATCGGCTTCACGCCCGCGAGGATCGCGAGCACGATCGCCGTCGCGCCGATCGACCCGACGTACATGCCGCCGCCCGCCGCGAGGCCGACGCCGGCCACCGCCCAGAGGCTCGCCGCCGTCGTCAGCCCGCGCACGACTTCGCCGCGCAGCAGGATCGAGCCGGCGCCGAGAAAGCCGATGCCCGAGACCACCTGCGCCGCGACCCGCGAAGGATCGAGCACGACGCCGTTTTGCCCGCGCACGTCTTCGAAGCCGAAGGTGGAGACGAGCATCACGAGCGCCGAGCCGACGCATACCAGCATGTGCGTGCGCAGGCCGGCGGCCCAGTTGAGCCGTTCGCGTTCGAGCCCGACCACGCTGCCGAGCAGCGCGGCGAGCAGCAGGCGTCCGAGGAGTTCCAAATGGCCGATCATCGTGGCCTCCCTTTTTTGTGTGGCGTTCCGGAGCGGTCCGTGCGCAAAAGGGACGCAAGGTGCGTGCCGGGCTGCCGGACAGCGGGCACGGCTTGTGCGCACGGGGCCGACGGCGCGCGCGGCGATCGTGCGGCGCGCATTTTTTGCATCGCCATCGCAGATAAGCACAGGGGGCCAGCATGGAGCATCAACAGGACGCACAGGTGCGCGACCCGTATCGCGGCCACGAGATTCGCGTCTGGGCGCGGCGCAACGCGCGCGGCGCGTGGGATGACGAAGTGCAGGTGTATGTCGACGGCGCGCGCATCGAGCTCTACGTGCCCGAGCCGGTCGGCCCGGAATGGAAGACCGAGGACGAGGCGCTGCGCGCGGGCGTCGAGCGAGGGCGTTATCTGGTCGACAAGCGCGTGGACGACGATTGATCCGACCCGACCGGCGCGGCCGGTCGCGTGCACCGGGGCGACACGCCGACGAAGAAGTCGCCGGACGCCGGACGCCGCGGGTCAGGCGGACGATGCCGGCATTACGGCCGCGCCGCGATCTCGTCGAGGTGCCACAGCAAATCCGCCGGATCGTCATACACGCGCAGCGCGCCCGCGCGTTCCAGCTCGTCGCTGCCGTAACCGCCCGACAGCAGCCCGACGCCCAGCGCGCGACAGCGGCTCGCGGCGAGCATGTCCCAGATGCTGTCGCCGACCACCACCGTATGCTCGATCGGCACGTTCAGCTTCGCGGCGGCCGTCAGGAACAGATCGGGGTCCGGCTTCGCATACTTGACCTGATCGCGCGTGACGACCACGTTCTTCGCCGGATCGACGCCGAGCGCCTCGAGGTTGATGGCGGCCGTTTCCATCCGCCCGCTGGTCGCGATCGCCCAGCGGATGCCCGCGTTCGACAGCGCGGCCAGCAGCTCGCGCGCGCCAGGCAGCGGCCGGACCTGCGCGCGCAGCCGCTGGTACGCGGACGCATGCAGCCGCGCGAGCCGTTCGACGCGCTCGGCGTCGATGTCGCCGGCCGTCTCGCGCAGCAGCTGGTTCAGGAACAGGCCGCCGCTCATCCCGATCTTGCGGTGGATGCGCCACACCGACAGCTCGATGCCCTCCGCATCGAGCGCCTCCTTCCACGCGAGCACGTGCTGGTAGACGCTGTCGACGAGCGTGCCGTCGAGATCGAACAGAAACGACGTTTCAATGCGCATGTGAATCTCCTGGCCCAATGAAATTCGGGCGAATCGTCCGCGAAAAGTCCTTCGACGCATTATCGGCGCGCGGCCGTGTCATCGCCGTGTCCCGGCGGCGCGGCCGGCGGCGGCGTGTCATTTGCCGCTGGTACAATCGCGCCGATGCGCCGGGCCGGCTGCCCGCGCCGCACGCGCCCCCAACCCTCGTCGAATTCCCGTATGGCAACTCCGGACGCCGTCAGTTCCGAACAGTCGTGGTGGGGCGTCCTGGCCCTGGCACTCACTGCCTTCATCTTCAACACCACCGAATTCGTGCCCGTCGCGCTGCTGAGCGCGATCGGCGACAGCCTGCGGATGCAGCCGACCGACGTCGGCCTGATGCTGACGATCTACGCGTGGGCCGTCGCGGTCGTGTCGCTGCCGTTGACGTTCGTCACGCGTCACGTCGAGCGGCGCAAGCTGCTGAGCTGCGCGCTGCTGGTGTTCATCGGCAGCCACGTCGTCACCGGCGTCGCGTGGAATTTCACGGTGCTGATGATCGGCCGGCTCGGCATCGCGTGCGCGCATGCGGTGTTCTGGTCGATTTCCGTCCCGCTGGCCGTGCGGCTCGCGCCGAGCGACCGGAAAAGCCGCGCGTTGAGCCTGCTCGCGATGGGCTCGGCGATCGCGATGGTCGCCGGCATTCCGCTCGGGCGCGTGATCGGCGAGGCGCTCGGGTGGCGCGTGACGTTCCTCGTGATCGGCGGCGCGGCAGCCGTCGCGCTGCTGATGCTGCGCATGACGCTGCCGGCGCTGCCGAGCCAGGGCGCCGGCTCGCTGTCCAGCATCGGCATGTTTCTCAGGAAGCCGGCGCTGGTATCGCTGTATGCGATCACCGTGCTGGTCGTGTCCGCGCATTTCACGTCGTACACGTACATCGAGCCGTTCGTGCAGAGCGTCAATCATGCGAGCAGCAGCCGGATTACCTATGTGCTGATCCTGTTCGGCGTCGCCGGCATGCCGGCCGCGGTCTGCTTCAACCGCGTGTTTCCGGAGCGGCCGGCGGACTTCCTGCTCGCGTCGATCATCGCGCTGTCGGCGTGTCTGCTGATCCTGTTCCCGAGCGCGCTGAACATCGTCACGCTGTCGGTTCATACGCTGGTGTGGGGCGGCGCGATCGTCTGCTTCGGACTCGCGATGCAGGCGTGGGTGCTGAAGCTCGCGCCCGAGGCGACCGATCTCGCTGTGTCGATCTTTTCCGGGCTGTACAACGTCGGCATCGGCGCCGGCGCGCTGCTCGGCAACCATATCGCCGGGGATTTCGGCCTGCCGTGGATCGGCACGTTCGGCGGGGTGGTCGGCATCTTCTCCGCCGGCGTCGCATGGGCCGCGTTGCGGCTTCACGAGCGGCGGGCGGTGGCGTAGTCCGCCGTCGGCGTCGTCGCACGGCATGCCGAATGCCGCGCCGGGCGCGGCCTTTGCGCGAGGCTTTCTGGCCGCCCGCGTGGCTGGCGATCATCAGACATCGAAGACCTTGTGGAAGCGCTTCAGGCGTTTTTTGCCACCGCACTGATCTGGCCCCGGGGGCGTGGCCGGATCGCGCCGCCTTCGTGCGGAACACGGGCGGCCGGCCACACCGCATTCCCATCAGGAAAACCCTGATCCCGTCGGCCCGGGGCTCGATTTCCGTCGACCTCGCCTGTCGCCAGCCCCCCGCATTTCACCGCTCGCCAGGCGGCGCCCCGGAAACCTGTCCCGCTCCTTCCATCAAGCCTTGCAGCCCCGCCAACCAGACAAAACGGGTATGGCGCGATGCAATATTTCGCGATCGACAGCGAATTCCAATACCTGTCAGGTATGAAAAAGCGAGACCAAAAGTATTGGACGGTCCATTTCGCCGCCGCGTATAAATCCGTTCCATGAACTCCCCACACGCAGCGTGCCCCATGTCTCCCGTCACCATCGAACGCATTGAAACCCGCCTCGTCGACCTGCCGACGATCCGTCCGCACAAGCTGTCGGTCGCCACGATGCACGGCCAGACGCTGATGCTGGTGAAGGTGACCTGCAGCGACGGGGTGACGGGCACCGGCGAAGGCACGACGATCGCCGGGATGGCCTACGGCCCGGAAAGCCCGGAAGCGATGAAACTCGCGATCGACGCATACCTCGCGCCGGCCATCGTCGGCAAGGATGCGACGCGCATCCAGGCGCTGATGGCATTCCTCGGCAAGCTCGCGAAGGTCAATCACTTCGCGAAGAGCGCGCTCGAAACCGCGCTGCTCGATGCGCACGGCAAGCGCCTCGGCGTCCCGGTCAGCGAGTTGCTCGGCGGCCGCCGGCGCGATCGCCTGCCGGTCGCGTGGACGCTCGCATCGGGCAACACGGCGACCGATATCGCCGAAGCCGAGCGGATGCTCGACCTGCGCCGCCACAACGTGTTCAAGCTGAAGATCGGTGCGAAGGCGCTCGACGCGGACATCCGGCACGTGGCCGAGATCAAGCGGGCGGTCGGCGAGCGCGCATCGGTGCGCGTCGACGTGAACATGGCGTGGAGCGAAACGCAGGCCGCGCGCGCGATTCCGTCGCTCGCCGATGCCGGCTGCGAACTGGTCGAGCAGCCGGTCGCGTCGGCCGCGGCGCTCGAACGGCTGATGCGCCGCTTCCCGGTCGCGCTGATGGCCGACGAAATCCTGCAGGGGCCGGACAGCGCGTTCGAGATCGCGAAGCATCACGGCGCGGACGTGTTCGCGATCAAGATCGAGCAGAACGGCGGCCTCTTCGCGGCGCAGCGCGTCGCGGCGATCGCGGACGCGGCCGGCATCGAGCTGTACGGCGGCACGATGCTCGAAGGCGCGTTCAGCACGGTCGCGTCCGCGCATCTGTTCGCGAGCTTCGCGAACCTGCAGTGGGGCACCGAACTGTTCGGACCGCTACTGATTACCGAAGAGATTCTCACGACCCCGCTCGACTACAGCGATTTCGAACTGACCGTGCCGAGCGGCCCGGGCCTCGGCATCGAGCTGGACGAAGCGAAGGTCGCGCGTTTCACCCGCGACGGGCTGACGAAAATCTCCCGCTGACCCGCGGCAACCCTCGACAACCCGATCACGCACCAGGACATCACGATGCTTTTCCACGTACGCATGGACGTCAATCTCCCGGCCGACATGCCGGCCGGCGTGGCCGACGAGATCAAGACCCGCGAGAAGGCGTATTCGCAAGACCTGCAGCGCAGCGGCAAGTGGCGCCACATCTGGCGCATCGCCGGCGAATACGCGAACTACAGCGTGTTCGACGTGTCCGGCAACGCCGAGCTGCACGAGATCCTGACCGGCCTGCCGCTGTTCCCGTACATGAAGATTTCGGTGACGCCGTTGTGTCGCCACCCGTCGTCGGTATACGACGGCGACGTTTGAGCCACGGAGCCGCCTCTTCCGCAACGGCGGGCACCGGGTCACCTTTCCCCAAAATACACGTGGAGACACCATCATGAGCGTCAAAGTATTCGAAACCAAGGAAGTGCAGGATCTGCTGAAGGCCGCGTCGAACGCGGGCGCCAACGGCACCAACGGCGGCGACGCGCGCACGCAGCAGGTCGTGCTGCGGCTGCTCGGCGACCTGTTCAAGGCGATCGACGATCTCGACATCACGCCCGACGAAGTGTGGGCCGGCGTGAACTACCTGAACAAGCTCGGTCAGGACGGCGAGGCGGCGCTGCTCGCGGCCGGCCTCGGTCTCGAGAAGTTTCTCGACATCCGGATGGACGCGGAGGACGAGGCGATCGGGCTCGACGGCGGCACGCCGCGCACGATCGAAGGCCCGCTGTACGTCGGCGGCGCGCCGGTGCGCGACGGCGTCGCGAAGATCGACATCGACGCCGACGAAGGCGCGGGCCCGCTCGTGATCCACGGCACGGTCACGGGGCTCGACGGCAGGCCGGTGGCCGGCGCGCTGGTCGAGTGCTGGCACGCGAACTCGCACGGCTTCTACTCGCACTTCGACCCGACCGGCGCGCAGAGCGATTTCAACCTGCGCGGCGCGGTGAAGACGGGCGCGGACGGCAAGTACGAATTCCGCACGCTGATGCCGGTCGGCTACGGCTGCCCGCCGCAGGGCGCGACGCAGCAGCTGCTCGACCGCCTCGGCCGTCACGGCAACCGCCCGGCGCACGTGCATTTCTTCGTGACCAGCGACGGCCACCGCAAGCTGACGACGCAGTTCAACATCGACGGCGACCCGCTGATCTGGGACGACTTCGCGTATGCGACACGCGAGGAGCTGATTCCGCCCGTCACCGGCAAGACCGGCGGCGCCGCGCTCGGGCTGAAGGCCGACGCCTACCAGGACATCGAGTTCAACTTCGCCCTGACGCCGCGCGTCGAGGGCAAGGACAACCAGATCGTCGAACGCCTGCGCGCTTCCGCCACGGCATAACCGCCCGACGGCACGGCGGCGCGGCTGCGCCGCCCCCGGCCGGGTCCCCGCGAGATTCAATCGATACCGATGCGAGCGTGCTTGCAGGACCCGGCACGCGCACAGGAGGAACCAACATGTCCGCCACGATCGACCACACCACCGAACTGGACCACCTGCTCGCCACCGCCGTGCAGGACGACAAGGAGGCCGGCGTTTTCCGCTGCCGCCGCGACATCTTCACGGACGAGGCGCTGTACGAGCTCGAGATGAAGCACATCTTCGAGGGCAACTGGGTGTACCTCGCGCACGAAAGCCAGATCCCGAACAACAACGATTACTACACGACGTGGATCGGCCGCCAGCCGATCGTCATCACACGCGACAAGACGGGCGAGCTGCACGCGGTGATCAATGCGTGCGCGCACAAGGGCGCGATGCTGTGCCGCCGCAAGCACGGCAACAAGGGCAGCTTCACGTGCCCGTTCCACGGCTGGACCTTCTCGAACACCGGCAAGCTGCTGAAGGTGAAGGACGAGAAGACGACCGAGTATCCGGTGCAGTTCAACACGCACGGCTCGCACGACCTGAAGAAGGTCGCGCGCTTCCAGAACTATCGCGGCTTCCTGTTCGGCAGCCTCCGCGACGACGTGCAGCCGCTCGAGGACTATCTCGGCGAGGCGCGCGTGATCATCGACCAGATCGTCGACCAGGCGCCGAACGGGCTCGAAGTGCTGCGCGGCAACTCCTCCTACATCTACGAAGGCAACTGGAAGATGCAGATGGAGAACGGCTGCGACGGCTATCACGTGAGCACCGTGCACTGGAACTACGCGGCCACGATGGGCCGCCGCAAGGAAGACGGCACCAAGGCCGTCGACGCGAACAGCTGGAGCAAGTCGGTCGCGGGCGTGTACGGCTTCGACAACGGCCACATCCTGCTGTGGACCAAGACGATGAACCCCGAGGTGCGGCCCGTGTACCAGCACCGCGACGAGATCAAGGCGCGCGTCGGTGACGTGCAGGCCGACTTCATCGTGAACCAGACGCGCAACCTGTGCGTGTACCCGAACGTGTTCCTGATGGACCAGTTCAGCACGCAGATCCGCGTGGTGCGTCCGCTCGGCGTCGACAAGACCGAAGTCAGCATCTTCTGTTTCGCGCCGAAGGGCGAGAGCGAAGCCGACCGCACGACGCGCATTCGCCAGTACGAGGACTTCTTCAACGTGACCGGAATGGGCACGGCGGACGACCTCGAGGAGTTCCGCGCGTGCCAGGCCGGCTATGCGGGCATCACGGCGATGTGGAACGACCTGTCGCGCGGCGCGCCGCTGTGGATCGACGGGCCGGACGAGAACGCGAAAAGGATGGGGCTGAACCCGCGCATGTCGGGCGAGCGCAGCGAGGACGAAGGGCTGTTCGTGTGCCAGCACGAACACTGGGTGCACGTGATGCGCGATGCACTGAAGAAGGAACGCGGGGAGGTGCAAGCATGAACATCGATTACCAGACCATCTGCGCGGCGCTGTATCGCGAAGCGCGCCTGCTCGACGACCGCGAGTGGGACGAGTGGTTGACCTGCTACACGGAAGACGTCACGTACTGGATGCCCGCGTGGGACGACGACGACCGGCCCACCGACGATCCGCGCAGCCAGATCTCGCTGATGTACTACGCGGATCGCGGCGGCCTCGAGGATCGCGTGTTCCGGATCAAGACCGAGCGCAGCGGCGCGTCGACGCCCGAGCCGCGCACCAGCCACAACGTGACGAACGTCGAGGTGCTGGCCGAGCGCGACGGCGAGGTGGACGTGCGCTACAACTTCCACACGCTGAACCACCGCTACCGCGTGACCGATCACTTCTTCGGCACGATGTTCGTCACGTTGCGCCGCTCGGGCGACGCATGGCTGATCTCGAACAAGAAGATCGTGCTGAAGAACGACTACATCCGGCAGGTGCTCGACGTATACCACGTCTGACGCCGATCGATTCGATACGTAACACAGGGAGACGATGTCATGTCCACCTACAAGATTGCACTGAACTTCGAGGACGGGGTCACCCGCTTCATCGACTGCAAGGCCGGAGAGAAGGTGCTCGACGCCGCGTTCCGCGCGAAGATCAACCTGCCGATGGACTGTTCCGACGGCGTGTGCGGCACCTGCAAGTGCCGCGCGGAGAGCGGCAGCTATGACCTCGGCGACGATTACATCGACGACGCGCTCACCGAGGACGAGAAGGACGGCGGCCTCGTGCTGACGTGCCAGATGGTGCCGCAAAGCGATTGCGTGATCGCGGTGCCGAGCTCGTCGGTCGCGTGCAAGACGGGGCACAGCGCGTTCGCCGCGACCGTGACGAAGGTCGAGCCGCACCACGACGCGGCGATCGTGCTCGAACTCGACGTCGATGCGGCCGCTCCCGTGTTCCTGCCCGGCCAGTACGTGAACATCGGCGTGCCGGGCAGCGGCCAGCACCGGTCGTATTCGTTCTCGTCCGCGCCGGGCGACACGAAGATCGGATTCCTGATCAAGAAGATTCCAGGCGGCGTGATGAGCACGTGGCTCGAATCGGCGAAACCCGGCGACACGCTCGAACTGAACGGGCCGCTCGGCAGCTTCTACCTGCGCGAAGTGGCGCGGCCGCTGCTGTTCCTCGCGGGCGGCACGGGCCTCGCGCCATTCCTGTCGATGCTCGAGGTGCTCGCACGCAACGGCTCGCAGCAGAAGGTGCATCTGATCTACGGCGTGACGCGCGATCTCGACCTGGTGCTGGTCGACGCGATCGAAGCGTATGCGGCGAAGCTGCCGAACTTCAGCTTTGCGACGGTCGTTGCCGATGCGGCGTCGAGCCATCCGCGCAAGGGCTGGGTCACGCAGCACATTCCGGCCGATGCGCTGAACGACGGCGACGTGGACGTCTACCTGTGCGGACCGCCGCCGATGGTCGACGCGGTGCGCCAGTATTTCGACGACGCAGGCGTGAAGCCGAACAGCTTCCACTACGAGAAGTTCACCCCGAACGTGACGGCAAAGGCGGCATGATCATGCAACGATTCTCCGGAAAGGTCGTCGTCGTCACCGGCGCGGCGCAGGGCATCGGCCGCGGCGTCGCGCTGCGCGCGGCGGCAGAGGGCGGCCGCGTGCTGTTCGTCGATCGCGCGGACTTCGTGGCGGAGGTGGCCGCCGAGGCGCCGGGCGGCAACACGGCCGGATTCGTTGCGGATCTCGAGACCTACGACGGCGCACGTGCGGCGATGGCGTACGCGGTCGCGACGTTCGGCCGGATCGACGTGCTGATCAACGGTGTCGGCGGCGCGATCCGGATGCGGCCGTTCGCCGAGTTCGAGCCCGAGCAGATCGACGCGGAAATCCGCCGCTCGCTGATGCCGACGCTCTACAGTTGCCACGCGGTGCTGCCGCACTTGCTGGCCGGGGGCGGCGGCACGATCGTCAACGTGTCGTCGAACGCGACGCGCGGCATTCGCCGCGTGCCGTATTCGGCCGCGAAAGGCGGTGTCAATGCGCTGACGGCGGCGCTCGCGATGGAATACGCGGAGCACGGCATCCGCGTGGTCGCGACCGCGCCGGGCGGCACCACGGCGCCGCCGCGCCGCGTGCCGCGCAATGCGGCCGGCGACAACGCGCGGGAACAGGCGTGGATGGCCGAAGCGGTGCGGCAGGTGACCGATTCGACGTTCTTCAAGCGTTACGGCACGCTCGATGAACAGATCGCACCGATCCTGTTCCTCGCGTCGGACGAGGCGAGTTACATCACCGGCACGGTGCTGCCGGTCGCGGGCGGCGACACGGGTTGAGCGGCGGGGGTGCCCGTTCACGCGCAGCTTCAGACATGCGCGTGCTAGGGTCAGGCGTGCGCGCGATGACCATCGAACAACCGGCCGGCACGGAAAGCCCGGCCACGGAGGCACTCATGCGGCAACGCGAAGCGATCATCCCCGCCGGAATGGAAGCCGTGTACGAAAAGATCGGCTATGCACCGGCGATCAAGGTGGGCGATACCGTGTACGTGTCCGGCCAGATCGGTCGCGACGCGGCGATGCAACTGGTGGAGGAACGCGAAGCGCAGATCGTGCAGGCGTTCGAGAACCTCAAGGTCGTGCTCGAGGCGGCCGGCGCATCGCTCGACGATGTGGTCGACCTGACGACGTTCCATACCGACATGCGCGACCTGCCCCTGTTCATGGCGATGCGCGACCGTTATTTCCATGCGCATCCGCGGCCCGCGTGGACCGCGGTCGGCGCGCACATGCTCGGCGGGGCGCCCGGTTATATCGTCGAAATCAAGGCGGTTGCCGTGCTGCAGGGATAGTCGCGGCCGCCGCTGGCGAGACGACGCCGTCCCACCGCATGCCGCACGCGTCGGATGCTGACGTCCGGCCCGTCTACCGCCGGATCGCCGCGCGCAACCGCCTCACGTCCTGCTCCGACACCGGCGCGGCGCGATTTCCCCACGCGCCGCGCACATAGCTGACCACCGCGGCGATCTCGCCGCTCGTCAGCGCGCCGCGCATCTCCGGCATCCGCTGCACCGGTCCGTGCGTGCCGGGCGCCGGCCGCGCGCCTTCGACGACGATCCGGATCGCGCTGGTCGGATCGGCGGCGAGCGCGGCCGAATTGCCGGCGAGCGGCGGCCCGCGATCGGGCACCCCCGCGCCTTCCGCGCCGTGGCAACGCGCACAGAATCCCGCATATACGCCGGCCCCCGGCGCTTGCTGGCCGCCTTCCGGGCGCGGCCCTGCCGCGGTCAGCCGCGGCACGCCGATGCCGAGCGGATTCGTCGCGGCGGTCGGCTGCGCGGGCAACGATTTGAGGTACACGGCGATCGCGTGACGATCCGTATCCGTCAGCAGCGCGGTGCTTTCGCCGACGACGGGCGCCATCGCGCCGAACACCGCGCCGCGCACCGCGTGGCCGCTGCGCAGGAACGCGGCGAGATCGTCGGCCGTCCAGCGGCCGAGGCCGTCCGCGTCCGCGCCGGTGAGGTTCGGTGCGAACCAGTGATCGTTGATGCCGCCGGTGAGGAACGTCGGGCTGCGTTCGTCGTAGCCGCGCTCGTTGTAAGCCGGGCCGCGCGGCGTGTGGCATGCGCCGCAGTGGCCGAGCCCCTGCACGAGATAAGCGCCGCGATTCCATTCCGCCGATCGCGACGACTGCGGCGCGAACCGGTCGCGGTTCGCGAACGCCACGCTCCACAGCCCGAGCGCCCAGCGTTGGTCGAACGGAAACGGCAGCCGCGTGATTATTACCGCGTTCGCCGACGGCGCGACGCCACGCATGAAATATGCATACAACGCGCGCACGTCGTCGTCGGACAAGCGCGCGAACGACGGGTAGGGCATCGCAGGATACAGCCGGCTGCCGTCCGCGCGCACGCCGCGCCGCAACGCGTCGTCGAACTGGCGCAGCGTGTCGTTGCCGATCCCGTGCACGGGATCCGGCGTGATGTTCGGAGCATAGATCGGCCCGAACGGCGAATTGACCGGCTGGCCGCCGGCGTACGGCGTGTGGTCGGCGGCATCGTGGCAGGCGGCACAGTCGCCGGCGAGCGCGAGATAGCGGCCGCGCGCGATCGTCGCGGCATCGGCGCTTGCGGCCGCGGCGGCAACCACCGGGCGGCGGGCGGCGGAAGCTGCCGACGCGGATGATGCGGGTGATGTGGACAACGCCGACGCCGGGAGCGAAGCCGATGAAGCGTCCGACGGCGTAGCCGAAACCTGGGCGGCCGCCGTGTCTCGCCGCTGCGCCAGCCGCGGATCGCGGTTCACCCGGTCCGACATCGACGCGCCGGCATCGGCTGCCGGCGCGCGTAGCCGCACGAAACGCCAGCCCGACGCAGGCTCGGGCGCCTCCGCCGGAGACGCGGCTTCGGCTGGATCGCCGGCGGGCGCCGCGTGTTCGTCCTGCTGCATGTCGCATGCGCCTAGCGCGGCGCACACGGCGAGCGCGACGCCCGTGCGGCGGCGTGAAGCGACGAACGACGCGAACGAGATCAGCGCCATGGACTGCACGGCCCCACGAAAGCGGTGACGATTCCGGTGAACACGAGACCGATCACGAACCCGAGCGCGGCGAGCATCCCGCAGCGCGCGAGGAACCGCGTGCTGTCGTCGCGCGTCGCGGCCAGCACGTTCGCATCGTGCCGGCGTTGCCACGTGCGC
Source organism: Burkholderia sp. AW49-1 (assembly GCF_053427845.1). Taxonomy (NCBI): domain Bacteria; kingdom Pseudomonadati; phylum Pseudomonadota; class Betaproteobacteria; order Burkholderiales; family Burkholderiaceae; genus Burkholderia; species Burkholderia sp. AW49-1. The sequence continues at coordinate 207,131 of NZ_JBSAXF010000003.1, forward strand.
ACGAGCCAGGCGGCGAACGCCGTCGCCAGCGCGAACGCGCATGCGGCGATCAGCGCGAGCCACACGCCCACGTGCGCCCAGCGCGGCACCGCCTGCGCGACGCCGAGCGGATAGCATGCGGTCGACGCGAGCGTCTCGGATGCCAGCATCTGCGCGAACCACAGCGCGGGCGCGCCGATCAGGCCGGCCGCGATCGCGAGCAAGGGTGTCCATGAGCGTCGCGCTCCGTTCATCCCGCGCTCCTGAGCCAGTACGGCGAGACGTACAGTGCGGTGAAGATGAACAACCAGACGATGTCGACGAAGTGCCAGTAGAGCCCGCCGACCGTCAGCGCGACGCGCCGTTCGCGGCCGAAGAAACCGGCGGCGGTCCACCCGGCGAGCAGCGCGAGGATGACGAGACCGGCCGCCACGTGCGCGAGGTGGAAGCCGGTGATCGTGAAGTACAGGCTGCCGTAAAGGTGCGCGGTCGGTCCGTACGGATGGTCGCGCCACTCGTGCAGCTGGACGAGCGCGAACGCGACGCCGAGCAGCAGCGCGATTGCTAGCGCGGCCGCCGCGCGCAGGCGCCGGTCGGCCCGCACCGCGCGCTCGGCGAGCCACACGAATACGCTGCTCGACAGCAGCACGACGGTGTTGCCGGCCGCCAGCCCGATCTTCGGCATCCCTTCGGGCGGCCATGGCGCGGCCGACTGCGACTGCAGGTAGAAATAGCAGAACAGCAAGTAGCCGAACAGTCCGGCCTCGGTCACGATCAGCATGATGACACCCCACCAGCCGCCCGCGCGTTCGCCGCAACTGCCCACCGGCAGCGGTTCGACGCACGCGACCGGCGCACCGGACGGCGCAGTCGCCGAGCGCGGTTCGGCCGGATGCAGGCCGGCCGTTGCAGGCGCCTGGGTGGTATCGCGGGCCGGCAGGTGCGCACGCTGCCCGAGCGTGCGACGCGGCCACAGCCACACGGCGGTCCCGATCGCGCAACCGGCGACGGCCGCGCACACGAGCGTCGGCGAGCGCGCCAGCATCGCAGCGAACACGGCGGTCGCGAGCAGCGCGAGCACGAACGGTACGCAGCTGTCCTCGGGCATCTTCAGGATCGCACTCGGTTTCGCCGCGAGCGGCGTGACCGCGAGCGCCTCGCGCCCGTCGGCGAGCCGGTAGCCGACGCGCAGGCTGGTGCGCATCGGATCCTCGCGCGTTTCCCACAGCGGGTGCCGCGACGCGACGAGCGGCAGCACCGCGAAGTTGTATACGGGTGTCGGCGACGCGACCGACCATTCGAGCCCGGCCGCGCCCCACGGATTCTCGCTGGCGCGCGCGCCGCGCCGCGCGCTGACGAGCGCGTTGACGACGAACATCACGATTCCGATGCCGAACACGAACGAGCCGATCGTCGTCAGCAGGTTCGACGTGTCCCAGCCCATCCCGGACGGATAGGTGTAGATGCGGCGCGGCATCCCGAGCAGCCCGGAGACGTGCATCGGGAAGAAGCCGAGGTTGAAGCCGACCAGCACGATCCAGAACGTCAGCTTGCCGAGGCCTTCGTTCATCATCCGCCCGGTGAATTTCGGGAACCAGTACGCGACGCCGCCGAGCACGGGGAAGACGTTGATGCCGAGCAGCACATAGTGCAGGTGCGCGACGACGAAATACGTATCGGTCAGCTGCCAGTCGAGCGGCACCGCGGCCGTCATCACGCCGGATACGCCGCCGATCACGAACATCAGCACGAAGCCCGCGAAATACAGGAACGGCGTGCGGAACACCGGACGGCCCGTCCAGATCGTCGCGAGCCACGCGAACACCGCGACCGCACTCGGGACCGAGATCAGCATGCTCGCCGCGCCGAAGAACGCGAGCGCGAGCGGCGCGATGCCGGTCGCGAACATGTGATGGACCCACACCTCGAAGCCGATCAGCATCGTCGCCACCGTGGATACCGCGACGGCCTCGTACGCGACGAGCGGCCGCCGGCAGAAAGTCGGCAGCGCGTCCGACACGATCCCCATCGCGGGCAACACGACCACGTACACCCACGGGTGCGCGAACATCCAGAACAGGTGCTGCCACAACAGCGGCCGCCCGCCGTTCGCGACGTCGAAGAAGTGCGTGCCGGCATTGCGGTCGAGCCACAGCAGCAGGAACGCGAGGCTGACGGACGGCACCGCGACAAGGTTTGCCACCGATGCGGTGAGCGTGCCCCACACGATGATCGGCAGCCGGTCGATCGACATCCCGTGCGCGCGCATCCGCAGCAGCGTGACGACGAAGTTCGCGGCGCCGCCGGTCGTCGAGATGCCGAGCAGGATCATGCCGAGCGCGTAGATGTCGATGTTCGCACCGGCACTGTAATCGAGCGACGTGAGCGGCACGTAGTTGAACCAGCCGCCGTCCGGCACGGCGCCGAGCGGAAAGCTCGCATACAGGAACAGGCCGGCGAACAGGAACGCCCAGTACGAGAACGCGTTCAGTCGCGGGAACGCCATGTCGCGCGAGCCGAGCATCAGCGGCCACAGGTAGTTCGCGAAGCCGGACAGCACCGGCAGCGCGTACAGGAAAATCATCGTGACGCCGTGCATCGTGAACAGCGAGTCGTACTGCGCGGGCGTGAGCACCGTCGCATTCGGCCGCGCGAGCTGGATGCGCATCACGAGCGCCTCGGCGCCGCCGAGCAGCAGGAACGCGAACGCGGTGACGATGTAGCGCAGCCCGATGCGCTTGTGGTCGACCGTGCCGAGCCAGCCGCGCCAGCCGGGCTCCGATTCCCATAGCGCGGCCAGTTCGCGCTCGTGCGTGGAGCCCGGCGGTGCTTCGCCGAGGTCGGGCACGCGGCTGAGCGGAGCGGGCGTGTCGCGGGCAACGGCCATCGTCATCCTCCGTTCAGTGCAGCGTTGCGAGATAGGCGGCGAGATCGTCGGCGTCGCGCGGCGTGAGCGCGAACGACGGCATCAGCGTCTGCGGCTTGATCTGCTGCGCATGTGCGATCCAGCGCCGCAGGTTGTCGGGCGTGTTGTCGAGCGTGCCGGCCGCGAGCAGCCGGCGCGACCCGAGATGCGACAGGTCGGGGCCCGCGTCGCCGGCCGCGTCGGTGCCGCGCACCGCGTGGCAACCCGCGCAGCGCGTGTCGAATACCTGCCGGCCGCGCCGCTCGGCGCCGACGGCGGGCGCGGGCGCCGGCCGCCGCTGCGCGGCGAGCCACGCGCGAAACGCGTCGGGCGGCTCGGCCACGACCTCGAACGCCATGTGCGCGTGCTGCGCACCGCAGTACTGCGAGCACTGTCCGCGGTACACGCCCGGCCGGTCGGCCTGCAGCCACTGGTGATTCGTCTGGCCGGGAATCGTCTGCGTCTTGCCGGCCAGTTGCGGGACCCAGAACGCATGGATCACGTCCGCGCTTTTCAGTTCGACCGCGACGGGTTCGCCGACCGGGATATGGATTTCGTTCGCGGTGACGAACGCGGTGCCGCTCGCGTCGTCCGGATAGCGGACGGCCCACCACCAGTCGTGCGCGGTCACGACGATCGTGAGCGCGGGCGGATGCGGCGGCGACGCCACCGCGCCGAGCACGCGCAGCATGTACACCAACGCGCCGAACAGCAGCACGATCGAGACCGCGGAGCCGAACGTGACGATCGCCAGCCCGCTGTCGTGGCCGCCGCCTGCAAGCGTGCGGCGGCGAAACATCGCGATCAGCAGCAGCACCGCGATCGCGATGCACACGAACGTGCACAGCGCGACCAGCGCCCAGCCGAGCACGAATACCGGCCGGGCAGCCGGGCCCGCCGCATGTGCGACGTAAGCGAGCGGCAGCGGCCCGGCCGGTGCGTCGGGTTCGCTGGCCGCGCCCGAGGCGACGGGGGCGACGAGGCACGCGGTCGCGGCGATACGAACGATACGACGTGCTTTCTCGAGCGTCGGGATGGGCAACACGACTCCTTGCTGGATTCGGCGGCGTGACGACAGTCGTTCGCGGCGGAGCAATTCCCGTGCGTGCGCCGCGTCAGCATCGCTGTCCGGGCGTTGCGCGTGCAACGTGCTGCGCGTTACAGCCGGCTTGTAAATTTGGCGACGGTTCACGGCGCGCCCGCGGCACGGTGCGCGGCACATCGCTTGCTACGGCGATCGTGTTCCGGCAGGCCGCTCGGGGTATGTCCCGGCTGCGTGCCGCCCACCGCGAGAAAAACCGGAGGAATCGACCGTGAAGACCGTCGCGATCACGGGTGCGAGCGCCGGCGTAGGCCGCGCGACCGCCCATGCGTTTGCGCGGCGCGGCGCGAACGTCGCGCTGCTCGCGCGCGATCCGCGTGCGCTGCACGACACAGCGTGCGAAGTGCGCGCCTATGGCGTCGAGGCGCTGCCGATCGCCGTCGACGTCAGCGATGCCGCCGCGCTCGACGCCGCCGCCGGGCGCATCGAGAACGAACTCGGCCCCCTCGACGTGTGGGTCAACAATGCGATGGTGACCGTGTTCGCTCCGTTCGACGAGATCGCACCGGAAGACTACGCACGCGTGACCGAGGTCACCTATCTCGGCTGCGTGTACGGCACGCGCGCGGCGCTCGCGCGGATGGCGGCGCGCAATCGGGGCACGATCGTGCAGGTGGGCTCCGCGCTCGCGTACCGGTCGATTCCGCTGCAGGCACCATACTGCGGCGCGAAACATGCGATTCGCGGCTTCACCGATGCGCTGCGCTGTGAGCTGCTGCATGCGCGCAGCCGCGTGCGCGTGACGATGGTGCAACTGCCCGCGATCGATACGCCGCAGTTCGACTGGGCCGAATCCGCGTTGCCGCATGCACCGCGCCCGGTCGCACCCGTCTATGCGCCGGAAGTGGCGGCCGACGCGATCGTGCAGGCCGCGCGCCATCCGTGCCGCGAGCGCTGGGTCGGCTGGTCGTCGCTCGCCGCGATCGTCGCCAACGGCCTCGCGCCCGGCTGCTTCGACCGCTATCTTGCGCATACGGCCGTGCGCGGCCAGCAACGCGAGGCGCCGGCCGGCCCGCGCGAATCGAACCTGTGGCACACCCTGCCGGGCCACCATGCGACGCGCGGCGCCTTCGGTTCGGAAGCGCACCGCAGCGGGGCCGAGGCCGGGCTCGGCGCGTCGCGCGCGCTGGCGTTCGGCGCGATATGCGCGGTGCTCGCGGCGGGTTTCGTCGCCGCGCGCAAGCTGAACCGGTGAGCGCGATGCGGATCGAGGATTACGCGCTGATCGGCGATGGCCGTAGCGCCGCGCTCGTCGGGCTCGACGGCAGCATCGACTGGCTGTGCTGGCCGGACTTCGACTCGCCGCCGTGCTTTGCCGCCCTCGTCGGCACGCCCGACAACGGCCGTTTCCGTATCGCGCCGCGCGAGCCGGATGCGCGCGTGACGCGCCGCTACCTGCCGGGCACCGCGGTGCTCGAAACGACGTTCGAGACGTCGTCGGGCTGTGTCGCCATGATCGACTGGATGAGCTGGGATGCGCCCGATCCGTGCGTCATCCGCAGCGTGCGCGGCGAGCGCGGCACGGTCGAGCTCGACGTCGATCTCGGCGTGCGCTTCGACTACGGCCACGCGTTGCCCTGGTGCCGCCGTCTCGGCCGGCGCTGGCGAATGATGACGGGCGGCGACGCGATGTGGCTCGATACCGACGTGCACCTCGACGTGCGGGACGACCGGCTCGTCGGCACGCAGCGAATCGCCGCGGGCGAGCGCGCGGATTTCTGCATCAGCTACGCGCGTTCGTACGACCGGCCACCGTCGGTGCCGGATCCGTACGCGTCGCTGCGCGACACGCAGGCGTTCTGGCGCGTCTGGTCGAAGTGCAATGCGGCGCAAGGCCCGTATCGCGACGCGATCGAACGCGCACTGATCACGGTGAAGCTGCTGTCGAGCGTGCGCACCGGTGGCATCGTCGCGGCGCCGACGAGCTCGCTGCCCGAACGCTTCGGCGGCGTGCGTAACTGGGATTACCGGTTCTGCTGGCTGCGCGACGCGAGCTTCACGCTGCGCGCGCTGGTGCGCTGCGGCTACCGCGAGGAGGCTGCGCGCTGGCGAGATTGGCTGGTGCGCGCGATCGCCGATCACCCGGCGCAATTGCAGGTGCTGTACGCGGCCGACGGCGGCCGGCGCGCGGACGAATGGGAAGCCGCGCACCTGGCCGGTTACGAAGGCGCGCGGCCGGTGCGCTTCGGCAACGCGGCGGCCGAACAACTGCAGCTGGACGTCTACGGTGAAGTGCTGGCCGCGCTGTATCAGGCGCGCCGGCACGGGCTGCCGCCCGACGACGATGCGTGGACGCTCGAGCGGCGGCTGCTCGACCATCTCGCGACGATCTGGCGCGAGCCGGACGAGGGGATCTGGGAAGTGCGCAACGGCCGCCATCCGTTCACGTCGTCGAAGGTGATGGTGTGGGCGGCCGTCGAAAGCGCGTATCGCTCCGCGCGCGCGTTCGGCCATCACGCGCCGCTCGACGAGTGGCGCCGTTGGGCCGATGCCGTGCATGCGGACGTGCTGGCGCGCGGCTACCACCCGAAACTCGGCCGCTTCGTCGACCGCTACGACGGCGACGGGCTCGACGTGAGCCTGCTGCTGATTCCGCTGACGGGGATGCTCGATGCATCGGATCCGCGCGTCGCGGCGACGGTGGCAGCGATCGAGCGCGAGCTGGTCGAGGACGGCCTGCCGTTCCGTTACCGGCCGCCGCGTTTCAAGGATGGTTGCGAAGGCAACGAGGGTGCGTTCGTCTCGGCCGGCTTCTGGCTCGCGCAGGTATACCGGATGCAGGGCCGCGACGCCGACGCGCACGCGCTGTTCGAGCGGCTGCTGGGCCTGCGCAATGACGTCGGGCTGCTGTCGGAGGAGTACGACGTGAAGGCGCGGCGCATGTGCGGGAATTTTCCGTTCACGCTTGCGCAGGTCGGGCTGGTCAACACGGCGCTCGCGCTGCAGGGCGACGGGCGCGACGACGTCGATACAGGCTGACGTGCCGCACCGCACCGCGCACGACGGGCGCAGCGACACGATGCGTGCACGCATGCTCCGTACCGTCTCGCCACTCATGTGCTACGACTCGTGTCTGCCTCCTTTGCCACCGCGCTCGCCGTTGCCCGGCAGCACGGCCGACAGTACCTGCCGTGCGGTCTCGACGATCACGTTCGCTTCGCGCGGGTCGCCCTTCACCAACGTTTCGGCAAAATGCTTCGCCTGCTGCAGCGTCACGTGCGGCGGCAGCGGCGGCACTTCCGGATCGCTCTTGACCTCGAGCACGACCGGGCGGTCCGACGCGAGTGCCTCGTCCCACGCGGCGCCGAGCTGTTCCGGATCGTCGACGTAGATGCCTTTCAGCCCGAGCAGCGTCGCGAAGCGGTAGTACGGCACGTTCGGTATCTGCTGCGATGCGTCGAGCTTCGGATCGCCTTCCATTACGCGCTGTTCCCACGTCACCTGGTTCAGGTCCTCGTTGTTCAGCACCATGCAGATCCAGCGCGGGTCGGGCCATTGCCGCCAGTATTTCGCGACCGTGATCAGCTCGGCCATGTTGTTCATCTGCATCGCGCCGTCGCCGACCATCGCGATCACCGGGCGCACCGGATACGCGAACTTCGCGGCGATCGCGTACGGCACGGCCGCGCCCATCGACGCGAGCCCGCCCGACAGCGAACCCATCATCCCGCGCCGCATCATCAGGTCGCGCGCATACCAGTTCGCGCAGGAGCCCGAATCGCTCGTCAGGATCACGTCGTCGGGCAACCGTGGCGACAGCTCGGTGAATGCGCGCTGCGGATTCACGCCGCGCCCCGGGCTCGCCTTCGCGGCCGCGCGCGCGGCCAGCGTTTCGTGCCAGTCCGCGTTCCATTTCGCGATCTGGTCGCGCCAGCCCGTATCGTGCCGTTCCTTCAGCAGCGGCAGCAGCGCGCGCAACGTCTCGGCGCTGTCGCCGACGAGGTTGACCTCCATCGGGTAGCGCAGGCTCAGCATGTCGGCCTTCAGGTCGATCTGCACGCCGCGCGCCTGGCCTTCCTTCGGCAGGAATTCCGAGTACGGGAAGCCCGAGCCGACGACGAGCAGCGTGTCGCATTCGGTCATCAGTTCGTCGCTCGGCTTCGTGCCGAGCAGCCCGATGGAGCCCGTGACCCACGGCAGGTCGTCCGGCAGCGCGGCCTTGCCGAGCAGCGCCTTCGCGGCGCCTGCGCCGAGCCGGTCGGCCACCGCGATCACCTCGTCGGTCGCGCGCAGCGCGCCCGCGCCGACCAGCATCGCGACCTTCTTGCCGGCATTGAGCACGTCGGCCGCGCGCTGCAGGTCGTCGGCATACGGCACCACCTTCGGCGCCGTGTAGCCGACCCCAGAGTGCACCGTGCCGTGCGCGCGCTTCGGCGGCGCGTAGTCGAGCTCCTGCAGGTCGTTCGGCAGCACCAGCGCGGTCACCGTGCGCGCGCCGAGCGCGATGCGCACCGCGCGGTCGACCAGATGGCGCACCTGGCCCGGCACGACGGCAAGCTGGACGAATGCGCCCGCAACGTCCTTGTAAAGCGCCGGCAGGTCGACTTCCTGCTGGTAGTGGCCGCCGAGCGCCGCGCGCGCCTGCTGACCGACGATCGCGAGCACCGGCATGTGGTCGAGCCGCGCGTCGTACAGGCCGGTCACGAGGTGCGAGGCGCCGGGGCCCGAGGTCGCGACGCACACGCCGAGCTCGCCTGTAAATTTTGCATGTGCCGACGCCATGAAGGCCGCCATCTCCTCGTGGCGCGCCTGGATGAATTCGATCTTGCCCCCGGTCCGGCCGAGCGCGCCGAAGAAGCCGTTTATGCCGTCGCCCGGGTAGCCGTACACGCGGCGCACGCCCCAGTCGTACAGCCGTTCGACGATGAAATCCGCCACTGTCGCCATGCCGTTTCTCCTTGGTTCGGGAAGAGCCGATGAGCCGCGCATGCGATCGTCGTGCGCGGCGCTGCCGGGCGTCGCGCAAGGCGTGTGCCGCGCGGCCGCATCGGGCACGGGCGTTGCACGCAGGCGCTGCAGGCAAAAGGCCAGGCAATCCGGAGCGCAACGATGGCACTTTCCGCGGTACCGACGATCGACGGCGTGCGCGCCCGCGCGTACCGGATACCGACCGACCGGCCCGAGGCCGACGGCACCCATGCATGGCACGGGACGACGATCGTCGTCGTCGAGATCGACGCGGGGCCCGTGACGGGGCTCGGCTATACGTACACCGACGCGAGCGCGGCGCCGCTCGCGATGTCGCTGCTGGCGAACGTGTTGCGAAACCGGCCGCTCGTCGACATCCCGGCTGCCGTCGACGCGTTGTGGCGCGCGGTGCGCAACGTCGGGCGGGCCGGCGTCGCGGCGACCGCGATATCCGCGCTCGACATCGCGCTGTGGGACGCAAAGGCGAAGCTCGCCGGCGTGCCGCTCGCGCTCCTGCTCGGCCGCCTGCGCGACCGCGTGCCCGTGTACGGCAGCGGCGGCTTCACGACCTACGACGACGCGACGCTCGCCGCGCAGCTCGACGGCTGGCGCGGTGAACGCATCCGCGCGTGCAAGATCAAGATCGGCATGCAGGACGCGCGCGATCCGTCGCGTGTGCGAGCGGCGCGCGATGCGCTCGGCGCCGACGTCGACCTGTTCGTCGATGCGAATGGCGCGTATGCGGCGCGCACCGCGCTCGCGTTCGCGGAATCGGTGGCCGATTGCGCAATACGCTGGTTCGAGGAGCCGGTCAGCAGCGACGACGTGGACGGCCTGCGATTCGTGCGCGAGCACGTCGGCGCGCGGGTCGATGTCGCGGCCGGCGAGTATGCGTACACGCCCGACGATTTCCGGCGCCTGCTCGAAGGCCGCGCAGTCGACGTGCTGCAGGCCGACGCGACGCGCTGCGGCGGCGTCAGCGGTTTTCTCGCGGCGGCCGCGCTGGCCGATGCGCATCACGTCGACCTGTCCGCCCACTGCGCGCCGGCGCTGCACCGGCACGTCGGCTGCGTCGCGCCGCGCATGCGTCATGTCGAGTGGTTCCACGATCACGTGCGGATCGAACGGATGATGTTCGACGGTGCGCCGACGCTCGTCGATGGCGCGCTGGAGATCGACGCCGGGCGTCCCGGGCTCGGCCTCGAATTGCGTGCGGCCGACGTGGCGGATTTCGCGATCTGAACGAATCCGAAGCTCGGGACAACCATCACGAACAAGGAGGACCGATGCGACACGCCCGACTGCGCGCGGCCGAACACGACACGTTGCTGGCCGATGCCGCGCGGCTGCTGAACCGCAGCGCGCTGCTGCTCGCCGGCTCGGTGCTCGCCGACAGTGGCGTCGAGCACTATCGCGGCACGATCCACAACCGCGCGATGATCGCGCCGCTGGTGGCGTCGACGTTGTCGGTGCTCGCGAGCGTGCACGGCCACGCCGACGACACGCCCGAACGCCACCGGCTGCGCGACGCGGTGCACGTGGCGTCGGCCGCCGTGGGCATCGCCGGGGCGGCGTTCCATGCGTACAACGTGACGAAGCGGCCGGGCGGGTTCAGCTGGCACAACCTGTTCTACGGTGCGCCGCTCGGCGCTCCGTTCGCACTGCTGCTGTCGGGCATGCTCGGCGCGGCCGGGGAACGGCTGCGCGCGTGCCCGGCCGACGCCCCGCGCCTCGCCGGGTTGCCGGCCGGCCGTGCACTGGCCGGCCTGGTCGCCGCGGGGCTCGTCGGCACGCTCGGCGAAGTCGGGTTGCTGCATTTTCGCGGCGCGTTCCAGCATCGCGCGATGTTCATGCCGCTCGTCGTGCCGCCCGTGGCCGCGCTGACGGCCGCGCACCTCGCACTGTCGCCGCCGATCGGCGACCGGCGTTTCTGCCGCTGGTCGATGCGCGCGACGGCCGTGCTCGGCTTCGTCGGCGTCGCGTTTCATGCGCGCGGCATCTCACGCCAGATGGGCGGCTGGCGCAACTGGTCGCAGAACCTGCTGTCGGGGCCGCCGCTGCCGGCGCCGCCGAGCTTCACCGCGCTCGCGATCGCCGGTCTCGCCGCGACGGCGCTCGCCGAACGGGAGGCGCGATGAAACCGGCGAACGACAAGGCCGTCGCGCTGCCGCGCTATTCCGGATACGACGTGATGGCCAAGCGCGACACGCCATCGTGGAACGACGCGACGCGCCGCGCGATCGACGCACGGCTGCGCGTCGCCGCGACCGCGCCGCGCCATCTCGATGCCACGCGGTTCGCGACGCTCGACGCGCTGTGCGCGCGCATCGTGCCGCAGCAGCAAGGCGGCGCCTGCACGGTGCCGACCGCCGCGCTGATCGATGCACGGCTCGCGGCCGACGAAGGCGACGGCTATCGCGATGCGCGTCTGCCGCCGCTGCGTGCCGCGTGGCATACGGGGCTCGCCGCGCTCGACGCGATGGCGCGCCATGCGCACGATCGCCCGTTCGCGTCGCTCGACGGGAACGCGGCCGATGCGCTGCTGCGTGCGATCCAGCACGGCATGATCGACCGGCAGGTCGAATCGGCGTGGGCCGGGATGGATCCACGCACGTTTTTCGCGAAGCGCGTGCTGATGGACCTCTGCGGCGCGTACTACAGCCACCCGTTCGCATGGAACGAGATCGGCTTCGGCGGGCCGGCGAGCCCGCGCGGCTACGTGCGGATGGATTTCAACCGGCGCGACCCGTGGGAAGCGCGCGTGGACGGGGAGGGCGATCGGGATGGCCGCTGACGATCCGCTGTCCGCCAGCGAGCCGCGCGGCCGCGACGGTCGCGCACCCGATCCGCTGCGTGTCGGCGGCTGGTCGCCGATGCGGATGTTCCGCGACGACGAGCCGGTTGATTTCGTGATCGTCGGCACTGGGGCCGGCGGCGGCACGCTCGCGTGCCGGCTCGCCGAACACGGCTTTTCGGTCGTCGCGCTCGATGCGGGCGCATGGTGGCGGCCGCTCGAGGAATTCGCATCGGACGAGTCGCACCAGCACAAGCTGTTCTGGACCGACGAGCGGATCTGCGACGGCGCCGATCCGCTGACGCTCGGCACCAACAACAGCGGCCGCGCGGTGGGCGGCAGCACCGTCCACTTCGCGATGGTGTCGTTGCGCTTTCGGCCCGAGTGGTTCCGCTCGCGCACGGCGCTGGGCTACGGCGTCGACTGGCCGCTCGACTGGCGCGAGATGTGGCGCTACTACCGCGAGGTCGAGCAGGCGCTGAAGATCAGCGGGCCGGTGCGCTACCCGTGGGGCCCGCCGCGCCCGCGCTATCCGTATCGTGCGCACGAACTCAACGCGGCCGCGCTCGTGCTCGCGCGCGGCGCGGAGGCACTCGGCATCGACTGGACGCCGACGCCGCTCGCGACGCTGTCCGCGCCGCGCGGCCGCGCACATCCGTGCGTGTATCGCGGCTTCTGCATTACCGGTTGCGCGACGAACGCGAAGCAGAGCGCGCTCGTCACGTGGATTCCGCGCGCGGTCGCGGCCGGCGCCGAAGTGCGCGATCTCGCGATGGCATTGCGGATCGAGGCGCAAGGCGACCGCGTGACGGGCGTGCACTACCGGCGCGACGGGCGCACGCATTTCCAGCGCGCGCGCAACGTCGTGGTCGCGGGTTACGCGATCGAGACGCCGCGGTTGCTGCTGCTGTCGGCGACCGGACGCCATCCGCAAGGGCTCGCGAACAGCTCGGGCCTCGTGGGCCGCTACATGATGGCGCAACTGAACCAGGCATCGTGGGGAACGATGGACGACGAGGTGCGCTGGTACAAGGGGCCGCCGTCGCTGTCGATCACCGAGCACTGGAACTACGCGGACGAAGGCAAGGATTTCTTCGGCGGCTACTGCTGGATGAGCCAGGGGCCGCTGCCGATCGAATGGGCGCGCAAGCTCGCCGGGCGCGGGTTGTGGGGTGACGCGCTGAAGCGCGAAATGGCGCGCTACAACTTCCAGGCCGGACTGAAGATCGTCGGCGAGACGCTGCCGCGCGCCGACAACCGCGTGACGCTCGCCGACGAGCGCGACGCGTTCGGGCTGCCGATCGCGCGTGTCACCTATTCGTACGACGACAACGACCGCCGGATGATGCGTCACGCATTCGCGCAGATGGGACGTTCGCTGGAAGCCGCCGGTGCGCGCGACATCTGGCACGAGCAGGACGATACCTGTCATCTCGCGGGCACCGCGCGGATGGGCGACGACCCGGCGACGAGCGTCGTCGATGCCGACTGCCGCAGCTGGGACATCCCGAACCTGTGGGTCTGCGACGGTTCGGTGTTTCCGACCGTCGGCGGCGTGAATCCGTCGCTGACGATCCAGGCGATCGCCTGCCGCACGGCCGATCGCATCCGCGCGCTCGTCGCGCGCGGCGACGCGCATGCGCGCGCACGGTGGCGGTAGGGCCTTCCGCCATACGGTTTCCCGCCATGCACCTGCCGTTCAATCATCCAGGAGTCACGACATGGACGTTTTCATTCGCCGCCCGGCCCGCGCGACCCGGCACTGCGCCGCGTGCGTGCTGCTGGCCGTCTCCGCGGCCGCAGCCGTATCGCCGGCCTGGGGCCAACTGCGCCCGCCCGACACCGCGCACGTGCCCGACACGTCGACACAGGCGTACAAGCGCGCGGATAGCAAGATGATGGATGCGATGGAGGGCGCGCGATACACCGGCGACGCCGATCGCGATTTCGTGTCGCATATGGCGCCGCATCACCAGGGAGCGATCGACATGGCGCAGGTCGAGCTGAAGTACGGCAAGGACCCCACGCTGCGGCAACTCGCGACGCGCATCGTCGCCGCGCAGCGCGACGAGATCGCGTTGATGGAGCGCTGGCAGAAGGAACATGGCGCGAAGCCGTGAGTGCGGGCCATCATCAGGGCCACCGATATCGGCAGTTGAGCGGCGACGCAGCACGTGCGCGCCAAGGCGCGGGCATGACCGACGATGGGCGCCGCAATCGGGCGGGCGAGACCCGGATGTGCGATCTCTAGATCGCAACTAACGGTCAATCGCATTCCCGCCCACGACACGGATGCGCGCGCGACGCAACGGCGCCGTGTCGCCCGACGCTCATGCATTGACTGCGCTTGCAGCGGGCGGCCGGATCCCGTACCGCGTCATTCCCGCCCCGTCAACGATGCCCACCAGCTTTCACGCTCGGCGTTCCGGTTGCCGACGGCGTTCAGCGAACGCGGAATTTTCAAGCACTTGTCATTTCGATCGCACGGTTGCAGCGTGGGTCAAGCGCTCCGGATGTCGCACGGGCGGGTGCGCAGCGCCGCGGCGGCGCCGGCACCGCGAGGAACGGCACATGCTGCGGGGGCGACGAAGCCCGGCGGTTCCGGGTATCGACTATGGTGCTCTCATGACTTCCAGAACTCGCTCGATCAATCCGTTGTTGAATCTCGCGGTGGCCGTTGCGTGCGGCGCGGCGGCGATGTACTTCCTCGATCCGGCATCCGGCCGGCGGCGCCGCGCGTACGTGCGGGACAAGGCCGCCGCAAGCCGGCACGGCGTGGTCGACTACGCGAATGCGCAGGCCAAGCGCGCGGCCGACCATGGGCGCGGCGCGATCGCGGGACTGCGTGCCGACTGGCTCGCGGGCGACGCGAACGACGCTCAGGTCACCGAACGCGTGCGTGCCGCGCTGGGCCATCTGGTCGGGCATCCGCGCGACGTCGACGTGACCGTCGAGCACGGGCATGTGCGCCTGAGCGGGCAGGTGGACGAAGCGGAACGGCATGCTGTCGTCGACGGTGTGGCCGCGCTGCGCGGCGTGCACACCGTCGAGGACGCGATGGGCGCGCGCAGTGAATACAAGGTGCCGCCCGGCGGCCAGATGCACTGACGCCGCCATCGGCCGCGCGCCGACGGGCCCGGCAAACGCGGTAAACGACGCACGACACGAATTCGGCGCGCGCGCGGCTGTCTCCACGTCGGCCACGCCGCGCCTCATCCGGAGAACAGCTGATGTCCGATCGCCCGATTTCCGCCACGACGCCTCCGCCACCGGAGCCCGATGCGCACCACGCGCTCGAAAGCCTGCTGGGCAGCCTCCACCGCCATGGCTTCCTGCGTTTCGCGAACGAAGTCGTCAGCGCGAATGCGCAGATGGCCGAGACGTTCGTCGACGCGTTCGACAAGCCCGGCATGCAAAGTGGCGTGCAGAATCTCGCCGCGCTGCTGATGGCGCTGTCGCGCATCCCGCCGGAGCAGTTCGGCAGGGCCGTGTTCGCGGCCGCCGATGCACTGCATCACGTCGGCGCGTGGAAGCCGGACGAGCACGAGCACGTCGCGCCCGGCGTGCGCGGCGCGTACCGGCTGCTGCACGACGAAGCGCTGTGGGATGCGCTGACGCCGCTGCTCGAAGCGTTGAAGGTGTTCGCCCAAGGGCTCGCGCGCGCGCCGCACAATCCGGCGAGCCCGTCGGTCAGCGAGCGGCCGACCGGCGCGTGACCGTGGCGAGCGTGGGCCGGCCGGGCTGCCCGCAAAGCGCCGAGAGCTGATGCACGATGCGCTGCGTCGGCGTGCTCGCCGGCCAGCGCGCGACCGCGTCGAAGCCGACCCAGCGGCATAGCGCGATCTCGTGGCCGGGGTACGCATGGCGACCGGGCGGCATGCGCGCGGCGAAGACGTGATGACGCTTCACGCTGCCGTCCACGAAGAAGAAATACGCGAGCTCGAGATCGGCGAGTCCCGTTTCCTCCTGTAATTCGCGACGCGCGGCGTCGAGCGCCGATTCGCCGCGCCGGATCACGCCGCCCGGCAGCGTCCAGCGCGACGACGAGCGGCGCGCGACCAGCAATACCCGATCATTGCGATGGCACACGATCGTCGCGCGCTCCTTCGCAAGCGGCGCGAGCGGCACCGCGCGCACCGGGAAGTCGGCCGGATCGGGAAGTGTCATGTCCAGCGAGTGACGAGTAAGGGTGCGGTCCATGACCCCATCGAGCAACGGGCGTGCCCGCGCCGCATCGCCGTATCTTCGCGGATGCGACGCAGGCGACCCGATGCGCACGCTGCGAATACGCCGGTGCCGCTCAGCGTTTGGCCGGTGGGACGTTGCCCGGCGGCGCCGGGCTGTCGCGCGGCGCGCCTGCGCCAAGCTCGGCTCCCGTCACCGGATCGCAGCGCGGGTCGGACGCGAGTCGCCGCGCCATCGCTTCGAGCGCCTGCGACTGCTGCGGCTCCACTGCACCCTTCGCGGCGCCGTCGCCGCCGTCGACGGCCGGCTCGCCGCGCCGAACCGCGAGCGAGTCGCCGCGATTCCACGGGCCCGGCACCGGCTCGCCATCCTGCATCCGGAAGTACACGCGGTCGAACGGGGGCTTCGGCGGAAGCTTGCCCGGCGGGAAATTGCCGGTGATCGCGTACAGCGCCTTCTCGAACGACACCTGGTGCGAGACCTCGCGCGTCATCAGGAAACCCAGTGCGTCGCGGATGCCCGGATCGTCCGTCACGTTGATGAGCCGCTCGTAGATGATCTTCGCGCGCGCTTCGGCCGCGATGTTCGAGCGCAGGTCGGCCGTCGGTTCGCCGATCGTGTCGATGTACGCGGCCGACCACGGCACGCCGCCCGAATTGGTCAGCGGCGCGCCTGAGCCGTACAGCACCTGCGTCACGTGACTGTCGTTACCCGCGCCGTGCAGCTTGCGGTAGAGCTCGACCTGTTCGTCGACGGCTTCGGCGAGCTCGCCCTTCGCGCCCCGGTTCAGCATCGCGGCCATCGAGCCGATGACTTCGAGATGGCTCAGTTCCTCGGTCGCGATGTCGAGCAGCATGTCCGTGCGGCCGGGATCCTCTTCGGTGATCGCCTGCGTGA
Source organism: Burkholderia sp. AW49-1 (assembly GCF_053427845.1). Classification (NCBI taxonomy): domain Bacteria; kingdom Pseudomonadati; phylum Pseudomonadota; class Betaproteobacteria; order Burkholderiales; family Burkholderiaceae; genus Burkholderia; species Burkholderia sp. AW49-1. The sequence continues at coordinate 223,901 of NZ_JBSAXF010000003.1, forward strand.
AATAGCGCATCGCGGCGGCGAGTTCGCCCTGGGGGCCGCCGAACTGTTCCAGCAGCAGGTTGGCGAGCCCCGGATTCGGCGCACCGACGCGCACCGTGTACTGAAGCCGTGCGTTGTGGATGAACATGAAACCTCCGTGTTGAGAAATGAACGACACCTGCGACGGAGGCCGAGCACGAGGCGCGCCCGCGGTGGTGCGGCGAAGCGAGGCCGCGTTCCGCACGCTTCGGGGAGAGAGGCCCGATGCTCGCGGGCGCATGGCGACATTGCTGCCGTGCATTGGTCATGTCGGGTCATGTCGGGCGCGACGCGTGCGCCCGCGATTTTTCAACGCGTTGTCATTTCTGCGCGGCCGGACGGCATGGACGATGCCCGGCTAGCGCGTGTCGCGGCGCGCTGACGCGTCGGGCAACGGCGCTGGCCGGCGCTCATCGGGCGCTTGCGGCTTGCCTTCTGCGGGATCGCGCGCGCTGCGTGGCGGCGCCGTGTCCGTGCCGCGTCGCTTGCCTTCCGGGCCAGGCGTGCTGTCGCCGCGGTCCTGTCCTTGCGAATCGGTGTCGAGCGAAGACGATCGTTTCATCGGGTTGCCTGTCATGGTGATCGGATTGCGATTGCCACGCATCGCTCGTGCCGGCTGCATCCGGCAAGCTGCGTGAGCGCCGGGCGCGCCGCTTGCTTGCCTGCGCGCTTGAGGCCGGCGCGTGCAATACCGCACGCGGACGCTGCCCGGAGCGATATTTCATGCCCGATGCGACCCTGTTCCCGATGCCCGTCCATGAGCGATTGCGCGTCGCGTTCCGGCGCACGTTCATGGCGGGACGATACGGCAGTCGGACGGGGCCGGTACGTTTTTCGACACTGTGTCCAGCACCGGACGCGGCACGGGCCATGTCCGGCGCATCGACCGCGTTTGCGCGCCCGACCGTCTACCGCGCGGGCGACGGCAACGCCGACGCAGGCAACGGCGGCAGCGTCGGGCAACGTCGCCATGACGAGCGAAACACCGATGCACCGGGCGGCGGCGGAGGCGACGGTCATCCGCGCGACGATCGCGGCGGCCGCACCGGCGGCGATGGCGACAATGGCGAAGGCGCGCGCAAGCGGCCCGGCAGGAAGCCGCTGATCATCCTCGGCGCGGTGCTGTTCGTGCTGGTGATCGCGGGGATCGTCTGGTGGCTCGCGACGCGCGACCAGGTAAGCACCGACGATGCGTACACCGACGGCAATGCGGTGGCCATAGCGCCCCACGTCTCCGGTTACGTGACGCGGCTCGCGGTCGACGACAACACGTACGTGCATCGCGGCGACGTGCTCGTCGAGATCGATCCGCGCGACTATCGCGCACAGGTCGACGCGGCGCGCGCGCAGCTCGGACTGGCGCAGGCCCAGCTCGATGCATCGCGCGTGCAGCTCGACATCGCGCATGTCCAGTTTCCGGCGCAGTACCGGCAGGCCCGCGCACAGATCGAATCGGCGGAAGCCGCGTACCGTCAGGCGCTCGCCGCGCAGGAACGGCAACGCGCGGTCGATGCGCGTGCGACGTCGCAGCAGGCGATCGACGCGGCCGACGCGCAGCGTGCGAGCGCCGATGCGAACGTCGCGATGGCCCAGGCGCAGGCGCGTACCGCGAGCCTCGTGCCGCAACAGATCCGGCAAGCCGAAACGGCCGTCGAGGAGCGCCGCCAGCAGGTGCTCCAGGCGCGTGCGCAACTCGACACGGCCGACCTGAATCTGTCGTACTGCGAACTGCGAGCATCGTCCGACGGCTGGGTCACGCGCAGGAACGTGCAACTGGGCTCATACCTGCAGGCGGGTACGTCGATCTTTTCGATCGTCACGCCGCGTATCTGGATCACCGCGAACTTCAAGGAGTCGCAACTGGAGCGGATGCGTATCGGCGATCGCGTCGACGTGTCGGTCGACGCGTATCCCGATCTCGATCTGCACGGCCACGTCGACAGCATCCAGCTCGGCAGCGGCGCGCATTTCTCCGCATTCCCGGCCGAGAATGCGACCGGCAACTTCGTGAAGATCGTGCAGCGCGTGCCCGTGAAGATCGTCCTCGACGGTCCGCCGCCGCGCAATCCGCCGCTCGGTCTCGGCTTGTCGGCCGAACCGACCGTGCACCTTAAATGACCGGCCGCCGCGCGATGGCCCGCCATCACCGGAGCGATCCGATGCACGACATCCATACGCTCGTCTCGTCACGCGGGGCCGGCCGATGAACCGGCCGCCGGACCGACCGGTATCGTCCGGTGCATGGCGGCCGGCCGCGAACCCGTGGGTCGTCGCGATCGTCGTCACGCTCGCCGCGTTCATGGAAGTGCTCGACACGACGATCGTGAACGTCGCGCTGCCGCATATCGCCGGCACGATGTCCGCGAGCTACGACGAGGCGACCTGGACGCTCACGTCGTATCTCGTCGCGAACGGCATCGTGCTGCCGATTTCGGGGTTCTTCGGGCGGCTGCTCGGCCGCAAGCGCTACTTCGTGCTGTGTATCGCCGCATTCACCGTATGCTCGTTCCTGTGCGGCGTCGCGACCAATCTCGGCGAACTGATCGTGTTCCGCGTGCTGCAGGGGCTGTTCGGCGGCGGGCTGCAGCCGAACCAGCAATCGATCATCCTCGACACGTTTCCTCCCGAACAGCGCAACCGCGCGTTCTCGATCTCGGCGATCGCGATCGTCGTCGCGCCGGTGCTCGGGCCGACACTCGGCGGCTGGATCACCGATCATTTCTCATGGCGTTGGGTGTTCCTGCTCAACGTGCCGATCGGCGCGTTGACCGTGCTCGCGGTGATGCAGCTCGTCGAGGATCCGCCGTGGCGTCGTGGTGCCGAGCGCGGCATTTCCGTCGACTACATCGGCATCGGGCTGATCGCGATCGGGCTCGGCTGCCTGCAGGTCATGCTCGACCGTGGCGAAGACGACGACTGGTTCGGCTCGAACTTCATCCGCATCTTCGCGGCGCTGTCCGCACTCGGGTTGATCGGCGCGACGATGTGGCTGCTGCGCGCAAGGAAACCGGTGGTCGATCTGTCGTGCCTGCGCGACCGCAATTTCGCACTCGGCTGCGTGACGATCGCGACGTTCGCGGCCGTGCTGTACGGCAGCGCGGTGATCGTGCCGCAGCTCGCGCAGCAGCACCTCGGCTATACGGCGACGCTCGCGGGCCTCGTGCTCTCGCCCGGCGCGCTGCTGATCACGATGGAAATTCCGATCGTGAGCCGCCTGATGCCGCACGTGCAGACGCGCTATCTGGTCGGCTTCGGTTTCGTGCTGCTGTCGGGCGCGCTGATCTATTCGCGGACGCTGGTGCCGAACATCGACTACAAGCACCTGGTGATGATCCGCTGCGCGCAGTCGCTCGCGATCGGCTTCATGTTCGTACCGATCACGACGCTCGCGTATCTGACCGTGCCGCAGCGGCTCAACGACGACGCGTCGGCGCTGTTCACGATGTTCCGCAACGTCGCGGGCTCGATCGGCATCTCGGTGTCGACAGCGCTGATCCGGGAGCGCACGCAGGCGCGCTTGGCGCACCTGTCCACGCACATGTCGCCGCTGTCGCAGAACTTTCAGGAGGCGCTGCAAGAGCATGCACGCACGATCCGCGCGCTGTCGGGCGCATCGTCGCCGGCTGCGCTCCAGACCGCCACCGGCCGGTTGTACGAGACGTTCATCTCGCAGGCGACGATCCTCGCGTATATCGACGTGTTCGCGATCCTCGCGGTGTTCTGTGCGTTCAGCATTCCGCTGACGTTCCTGTTCTCGCCGGTGAAGGCTGCACGCGGCGCGGGAGGGCATTGAGGATGACGAATCATCGAAAGAGCGGTCGCCGCCGACATTCGCCGCAAGCGCGCGGTATCGCGGCGATGCTCGCAGCCTGCGCGGCACTCGCGGGCTGCACCGTCGGGCCGGACTTCAAGCCGCCGCATGCGGAGGTGCCGGCGAACTGGCACGACCTGCAGGTACCGGTATCGGCCGCTTCGGGCGCATCGGCGGCTTCGACGCCCGGCGCATCCACGCCGTCGTCGCCGGTGACCAGCGCCGATCCCGACCCACGCTGGTGGCGTGCGTTCGGCGACCCGCTGCTCGACCGGCTCGTCGAGCGCGCCGCGCAGGACAACCTCGGCGTGCAGGCCGCCGTGCTGCGCATCGCGCAGGCACGGGCGCAGGTGCGCGCGGCGGCTGCGCAGGGCTTGCCCAACGTGCGTGCGAGCGCGAGCTACCAGCGCGAGCAGTTGGGCCTGAAGGGCATCATCGAGGAACAGGGCATCGACCAGCGCGTCGATCGCCTTGGCGCGCCGGGTTCGCCGCTCGACCGGTACGGCCCGGGCACCGGCGCGCGCGTGCAGCAGGGCGCGCGGGGCGCGATCGATGGCCTCGAGGCGCCGGTCAACCTGTGGCAGGCCGGATTCGACGCATCGTGGGAACTCGACCTGTTCGGGCGCGTGCGTCGCTCGGTCGAATCGGCCGGTGCGCAGGCAAGCGCTGCTGTCGCGAGCCGCGACGACGCGCTGCTGTCGCTCGAGGCCGAAGTCGCGCAGACCTATCTGCAACTGCGCGGCGCCGAAGCGCAGCGCGCGCTGGCCGACGAGCTCCAACGCGCGCAGCGCGATCTGCTCGACCTTACGCGCGAGCAGGCCGCGCACGGCCTTGCGAGCGATCTGGACGTACGCAGCGCCGACGCGCGGCTCGCACAGATCCGCGCGCAACTGCCGCAGTTCGACCAGCAGATCGCGCTGCTGCGCAATGGTCTCGCGTATCTGGTCGGAGGGCCGCCAGGTGCGCTCGACGACTGGTTCGACGTGCCGCGCGCATTGCCGGGCGTGCCGCCCGCCGTGCCGGTCGGACTGCCGTCGACGCTTGCGCGCCGGCGGCCCGACATCCGCCGCGCGGAGGCCGACCTTCACGCGGCGACCGCCGACGTCGGCGTCGCCGTCGCGCAGTTCTATCCGGACATCTCCCTGACGGGGCAGGTCGGCCTGCGCGCGTCGCACGTTCGCGAACTCGCGCACTGGTCCCATCTGTTTTATGCGTTCGGGCCGGCCGTGTCGCTGCCGATTTTTTCAGGCGGGCAACTCGTGTCGAACCTGCGGCTGTCGCAGGCGCGGCAGGCCGAAGCGGCGCTTGCGTACCGGCAGGCGGTGCTCGTCGCACTGCGCGACGTCGACAATGCGCTGGCCGTGTATCGCACCGACCAGACGCGCGCAGCCGCGCTCGACGATGCCGTGAAGGCGGAGCGGAGCGCGCTGGAACTCGCGCGCGATCGTTACCGGAAGGGATTGTCGCCGTTTCTCGACGTGCTCGATGCCGAGCGGCAATGGTCGGAGGGGCGGCAGCAGGCGGTGCAGGGTGCGTTGCAGACGACGACCGATCTGGTCGCGCTGTACAAGGCGCTGGGCGGCGGATGGCGCACGACCGGCCCGGCGCCGGGCACGGCTACGGTCGGGGCGACGTCGCTACCGGCGCAGACGGGCCACGCGCCTTAGCCGTGACGAAGCGGCCCGCGTGCGACGTCGCGCTTACCGGCATGCGCGCGAAAACAGGAGCGAATCGGCGTCGTTGAAGCGAATCTGAACCGGATCGGCATATCCGGCCCGCTGCGCGACGCGGATCGACGCGACGTTGGTCGGCGCGATCAGGCACACGCTGCGCTCGAACCGATGCTGCGCATCGAGCCAGCCGAGCGCATGCGACAACGCCTCGGTCGCATAGCCCTTGCCGTGCGCCCAGCTCGCGAGCGCCCAGCCGGCTTCCGGCACGCCGCGAATCGACGGCTCGACCGCGCGGTGAAAGTCTGCGAAGCCGAGATCGCCGACGTAGCGGCCCGACGTCTTCTCGCGAATCGCCCAATAGCCGTAGCCGAGCAGCGGCCACAGCCCGCGATACGCGAGCAGTCGCATCCACGAATCGCGCGGCGCCGACGGCTTGCCGTTGAAGATGTGTGCGACGACGGTCGGCTCGGTCCACATCGCGGCGAGCGCGTCGAAGTCGCCGAGCGGGTGGCCTTCGAGAATCAGGCGGGGGGTGTCGAGAACCGGCGGGGACGTGACGGGCGGCTCGGCGCTGAGTGTCATCGGGCGTTCCATGAGGAAAGGAAGGCGGCGCGGTGCACCGCGTTTGGGCCCCGTACGATACCGCGGAAACCGCGGTGCGGGCGCAAATCCCCATATGAGGCGAGGGATGCGATCGCATCGTCCGGCTTGCCTTCGTCCGATGATCGCGGCACGGGCCGGCGGCCGCGTGGCGGCATCGCGCCCGTGCCTGCCGGTTTCTACTTGCGGCTTTTCAGGAAGCTGCGTCCGTGCGCGGTGATCGATGCACCGGATCGGCCGTTCGCGGCATGGCTGACGAAGCCCGCGCCGACGAGTTCCTGTTCGACCGACCAGCCGAGCGCCGGCGCATCGCGGCCGTAGCGCACATCGGCGAGGCGCTCGAGCGCCCAGATCGCGGAGGCCGACAGGTTGGGGGTGTTGGACGTGACGTTGTCGTTCATCGCTTCCTCGGAGAGTGGTGATTCAGGGTGAACGGCACGAGGCCGTGGGGTCGGGCGATGCAGCGTCATCCCGCCTGCAGCAACGGCAGCAGCGCCTGGAGCGCGGCGTCCTCGTCGGGGCCGGTGGCGAGCACCTGCGCGGACGTGCCGCCATGCATCTGTAGCGCCGCGATGGCCGTCGCGTCCTTCGCGCTGCCGCTGAGCCCGTTGGCGAGCAGCAGGATGTCGCTGTCGAAGCGATGTGCCGCCGCGACGATCGCGTCACGCGACGCGATCGCACGGCCGCGATTCCAGGCGGGGCCGATCTCAACGTAGACGACGGTTGCCACGATGCGGATCAGCCTCGGGGAAAGTCGCCGGAACGGCGTGCAACGGCCGGCCGGCGGCACGGCAGGACCGCGCGGAGCGCGGTTTCCCGACGGGGCGCCGGGTGTTGTACACCAGGCATCGGTGCATCATTCATCTCGAACATGTCGACATCCTCAGTGAAACCGCCATCAAGTCCGGCGAATGATCGAAAGTTGACGATTATAATACGGCAACGTGTTTATGTGTATTGCATTATAATGTAGTGTGCGCGACGTGCTGCCCGGTCGATTTGTCGACGTGGCCGTATGTCGCGCGGTCCGGCCACGTGCTTGCGTGCCCGGCATTTTTTTATCGATTGACCTGAACTCCCACCGAATGGATGCTGCAATGAACGCCGCCCCCGCCTGCCCGCAATGCGCGATGGAAAACACCTACCCGGATGGCGCACTGACCGTGTGCGCGGACTGCGGCCATGAATGGTCGGCCGGCGCCGGCGCCGAAGCGGGCGACGAACCGGCGGGCGACGTCATCAAGGACGCGAATGGCAATGTGCTGTCGGACGGCGATTCGGTCGTGCTGATCAAGGACTTGCGCGTGAAGGGCTCGTCGATCACGCTGAAGATGGGCACCAAGGTGAAGAGCATCCGTCTCGTCGGCGGCGATCATGAAGTCGATTGCAAGACCGACATGGGCGGCTTCATGCTGAAGGCCTGCTACCTGAAGAAGGTATGACCGCACGCGGTACGAGCGACTCTCCGATCAACCGGGCCTGTCGAGCATGAGCGAGGATCGAATTTCCTATGACGCGTTCCTGCAGTTCCTGGCGGCGCCGTTGAACGACGGCCGTCCGTTCGTGCTCGAGACGAAGCACGCGGTGTCGCTGCACTTCGACCACTTCGGCACGCAGAGCTTCATGTCGCTGAAGGATCCGGTCAGGCTCGAACTCGGCTATACGCGGGTGATGATGGGTTTCCTGCTGCTGCAGCCGACGCCCGCGCGCATCTGCATGATCGGGCTCGGCGGCGGATCGCTGGCGAAGTACTGCTATCGGCACCTGCCCGACACGGCGATCGACGCGGTCGAGATCAACCCGGACGTGATCGCGCTGCGCGATGTGTTCAGGATTCCGCAAGACGACGCGCGCTTCGTGGTGATCTGCGCGGACGGCGCCGACTACGTCGAAAGGCCGGACGTCCAGGCGGACGTGATCCTGCACGACGCGTTCGTCGCCGATGGCATGCCGGGCCGCTGCACGGGCACCGCGTTTCTCGACGCGTGCCGCGCGCGGTTGAGCGAATCGGGTGTGCTCGCGATCAACTTCATGGACGACGATCCGGCGTTGCCGCGGCATCTGGAGCAACTGCGCGCGGTGTTCGACGATTCGTGCACGCTGGTGCCGTGCGGCGACGACAACAACTTCATCGCGTTCGCGTGGAAGAATGGCAATCCGCTACCGTCGCTGCGCATCCTGCTCGAACGCGCGCTGGGATTCGGCTCGGCGGGGGCGCTCAAGCTGTCTTCCACCGCTCGGCGCATGAAGGCTGGGGAGTGCATCGATCCCGCGCGGCTCGTCTGGCGCGCGCGCGAACATCCACGGTGGGAAATCTGCGCCTGACGGCGCGGCGGGTTCGACCGCGCTAACTTCGTCCCTTACTTCAACCGCTTGCCGAGCGCGCTCTTGGTCTTGTACGTGACGCCGTGTTTGTCGAGATACTCGCGGATCAACTGACGCACGACTTGCGACGGCGTGAGGTCCTGCTCCGCGCAGAGCATTTCGAACGCTTCTTTTTTGGCGGGATCGATCAGGACGGTCAGGCGGGCGGTTTTCGTTTCCATCGGGATGGCAGGGGTGGTCGATATGTTAATCAAATTATAATCCATCCGCCTTCGGCGCCATGTCCGGCTGTGTCATGCCGGGTCGTGCGCCGGCGCACGAGCCATGTGAGCAGGTCGTCTCGCGGGCAGGCGACGGACGGCGTGGTGGACTCGTAGCCGTCATGCTCGAAGCCGATCGCGCCGACGAAGATCGACGCGAGCACCGTCGCGTGAACCCTCGGTTACGATGCCGGTCGCGGGTGCGAGGGGGCTGCGCGGGCCGCACGCCCACGAGCCTCGGATTGCTCGAATCATATGGCAGGCATGATAACAACATTATCATTATCTGTTGGTTGCATGAGGCTTTAAGTACAATATCGACCGGGGCTGCCTGCGCCGGCTTGCCCGAGCGGTTCCGTCGTCCACGCGGCGTGCGTGCACCGTCACTGCGGCGCTGCCCGGTCGTCACTTCGCCTTTACTGCACAGTCCACTTCGCTATTCGCCTCATGACCCCGATCAAGTTCGTTCTCCGCTACACGGCGATTCCTTTCGCAGCCATCGTGGCCGTCGTGATGTGGGCGGTCGTGCCGTCGTCGAAAGAGGTCGACGCTCGGCAATATGCGGCGCTGTCGCGCGGATACGCGAGCTTTCCGCTACCGTTTCGACATGAGATATCGGAAGCGATGGAGCAGGGCCGGATCAGCGACCGGCGTTACCAGACGCTCGTACGCGATTCGCTGGGTAATGGCGTTGCGCTGGACTGGCCGGCGTCGGGCGTTGCCGACGTCGATGCCGAACGGCAAAGACTGGCCGAACTGCTGAAGGCCGATTCTGGCCTGGAGGAACATCAACAATGAAGATTGCGCTGGTTTCGGTGGCTTTCGTGATGATTATCGGAAGCCTGGTTTTCGCGCTGTATTTCATGAATCACGACCGGGGCGGCAGCAAGCGGATGGCGTGGTCGCTCGCGGCGCGCGTCGGGCTGTCGATCACGCTGTTCCTGTCGCTGCTGATCGCATATCGGCTTGGTTGGATCGAGCCGACGGGGCTGCCGATCGGACGGTGACGCGCGGCATTCGCGCTCGCCGCCGCGGCAAACGAGGTATTGCCGACTGGAGGATTGCCACTGGCATCCGTTTCAGTCCCCGCGTGATCGGCAAGCCGTCAAAATGCCGCGCAGCAGATCGATCGGCGGCGGCGGACAGCCAGGAATGGTCACATCGACGGGCAGCACCGACGAAACGGGGCCGCACACGGCGTAGCTATCGGCAAAGATGCCGCCGGTGCACGCGCACTCGCCGGCTGCAACGACCAGCTTCGGCGCCGGCGTCGCCTCGTACGCGGCAAGCACGGCTGCCTTCATGTTCAGCGTGACGGGGCCGGTCACGAGCAGCAGGTCCGCATGGCGCGGGCTGGCGACGAATTTGATGCCGAGCCCTTCGATGTTGTAGTACGGGTTGTTCAGTGCGTGAATCTCCAGTTCGCAGCCGTTGCACGAACCCGCGTCGATTTGCCGGATGCACAACGCACGGCCGAGGAGATCGAGAATGTCCTGACGAATCTGCTGTGCCTCGTGTCGCCAGGCGGCTTCGGTGGTCGGCACGGGCTCGTCAGGAAATTCAGTGCGCGCGAATTGACGAATGAGTTGCCACATCAGAGATCGTGCCCCGCGTAGTTCAGGTTGAACGATTTATTGATCAGCGGGAAATCGGGAACGATGTTGCCGATGATCGCGTGCTCGAGCGCCGGCCAGTTCTGCCAGGACGGATCGTGGCAATGGCAGCGCGCGATGGCATCGCCCGATACCGTCTCGAGCGCGACGAACACGTCGCCGCGCCAGCCCTCGACCCAGCCGATTCCCTTGGATGGCAACGCCGCTGGCGTGACGCCGGTGGCGATCGGCCCTTCCGGAAGATTCGCCAGCAGTTCGCCGATCAGACGCAACGATTCGTCGATTTCGGCGAACCGCACGGCGACCCGTGCGGCGACATCGCCGCGCGGGTCGCTTGCCGCCTTGACGGCCAGGTCGCCGTAAGGGGCCGGCCGCAGGTTCGCGCGCAGGTCGAATGTCTGGCCGCTGGCGCGGGCGGCCATGCCGCGCACGCCGAAATGCGCGACGACGTCGGCGTTCAATCGGCCGGTGCCGACGAACCGGTCCTGCAGCCCGGACTGTTCTTCGTAGATCTTCCGCATCACCTGCACTTCGTGCGCGATGCGTTCGCACTGTTCGGTGAGCGCCGCCGCATCCTCGGGATAAATGTCGACGGCCAGCCCGCCCGGCACGATTCGATCCATCAGGTATCGATGCCCGAAGACGCCGTCGTTGGTTCGAATCCAGTTCTCCTTGAGCCGCGAAAACTGCGCGAGACCGAACGCGAATCCGGCATCGTTGCCGAGCGCGCCGAGGTCGCCGAGGTGATTGGCGATGCGCTCGCGCTCGAGCAGGAGGGCGCGCAGAACCAGCGCACGCGCCGGCACGGCCGTGCCGCACGCCTGCTCGAGCGCCATGCAATAGGCCCACGAGAACGCAACGGTCGAATCGCCGGCGATCCGGCCCGCAACGCGATGGCCGTCCGACGCGGCCGTCCGTTCGAACAGCCGTTCGACGCCGCGATGCACATAGCCGAGCCGCTCCTCGAGCCGCAGCACCTTCTCCCCGACGACCGAAAACCGGAAATGGCCCGGCTCGATGATGCCGGCGTGAATCGGCCCGACCGCGATTTCGTGCACGCCGTCGCCGGCAACCTGCACGAACGGATAATCCGCTTCGTTCGATTCGAACCGCTCGATTCCGGTCGCCCGCTTCTGCAGCGGAAAGTAGTCGCCGGGCCAGTTGCCGTGATTGAGCCACGGGCGCGTGTCGCGCGCATCGCGCTCGCGCAGGCCGGTCAGGTCGAAAATTGCGCGCTGCATGCGCGTCGCGGCGGGAAACACGCCCGCGAGATCTGGATAGTCGCCGTCGGCCCGCGGTTCCGGCCCGGTTGCGAGACGCACCCACAGGACGCCGTCGTCGCATTCGTAAGCCGCGTTGACCGAAAATACGCGCTCGGGCGTTTCGCCGCCCCACATCGCGACGAGCCGGCTTTGCTCCATCAGCGCGGCATGCGCGATGTCGAGCCATCTCGCTTCGTCGACGTCAATCACGATAGCCGGAACCTGGCCTGCCTCGTGCCCGAGGCGAGTCGAGCCGTCCGCCTGAATCAAGTCGAGTCGCATTGCTTATCCTGCCAGCATCGTTGCAGCCTGGCGATACCATATCGCCAGATAAGGCGGCACGTAGAGGCCCAGCATCAGGCCGAGCCCCAGATGCACGAACACCGGCAGCAGCGCCGGCCGGTGTTCGAGCGGCGTGGCCGTCGTCGTTTCGCCGAACACCATCCGCTGCACGCGCGCGAAGATCGCCGCGAACGCGACGGCGAGCCCGAGCAGCAGCAACGGCGCGGTCCAAGGGAGCGCGTTCATCGCCGTCGTCAGAATCAGGAATTCGCTCGCGAACACGCCGAACGGCGGCAGCCCGAGAATGGCAAGTGCGCCAAGCATCAATGCCCAGCCGACCGTCGGGCTGACCTGCAGCAGCCCGCGAATGCCGTCGATCGCCTGCGTGCCGGCCTTCTGCGCGGCATGACCGACCGCGAAGAAGATTGCCGACTTGACGAGGGAATGGACCGTCATGTGCAGCAACCCGGCGAACGTCGCGATCGGGCCGCCGAGCCCGAACGCGAACGTCATCAGGCCCATATGCTCGATCGACGAGTACGAGAACAGGCGCTTCACGTCCTTCTGCCGGAACAGCGAGAACGACGCGATCAGGACCGACACGAGCCCGAACCCGACCAGCAATCGCCCCGGCAGGCCGTTGCCGAGCGCGCCGTCGGCCAGCACCTTGCAGCGCAGCACCGCATACAGCGCGACGTTCAGCAGCAGGCCGGACAGCACCGCCGAAATCGGCGTCGGACCTTCGGCGTGCGCGTCCGGCAGCCAGCTATGCATCGGCACGAGGCCGACCTTGGTGCCATAGCCGACCAGCAGAAACACGAAGGCGATCGACACGATCGTCGGATCGAGCTGCGTCCTGATCGCGGCCAGGCTCGTCCACAACAATGCGTCGCCGTCGGTCAGTTGCCGGCTCGCGGCAAGATACAGCAGGATCGTGCCGAACAGCGCCTGGGCGATGCCGACGCCGCACAGGATGAAATATTTCCATGCGGCTTCGAGGCTCGCGGCGGTGCGGTAGACACTGACGAGCAACACGGTGGCGAGCGTTGCGGCTTCCATCGCGACCCACAGCACGCCGACGTTGTCGGTCAGCAGCGCGAGCAGCATCGCGAACATGAAGAGCTGATACATGCTGTGATAGAGCCGCATGCGCGCGGTGGTCATCCGGCCGCGGGCTTCCTCGATCTGCATGTAGGGCCGGGAAAACAGCGATGTCGTCCAGCCGACGAACGCCGTGAGCGCGACGAGATAGACGTTGAGCGGATCGACGAAAAACGCGCGTCCGAATGCGAACGACGGGCCGTGCTCGACGGTGCGCGCGGCAAGCACCACCGTTGCCGCGAACGTCAGGAAGCTGAAGCCGACGTTCAGATGGCGCGCGACCCGGCTCGGCCGCACGCAGGCAAGGGAGGCCGCTCCCGCGAGCGGCAGGCCGAGCACGGCGAGCACGACGTGGGCGTCATTCATCTTTGAGTTTCTCGAGGTGATGGATGTCCAGGCTGTCGAACTGCTCGCGAATCTGGAACATGAAGACGCCCAGGATCAGGATCCCGATCAGCACGTCGAGCCCGATACCGAGCTCGACGATCATCGGCATGCCGTTGGTCGCGGCCGCCGCCGCGAAGAACAACCCGTTTTCCATCGACAGAAAGCCGATCACCTGCGGAATGGCCTTCGCGCGCGTGATCATCGCCATGAAAGACAGCAGCACGCACGCGAGCGCAATGCCGAGCGTGCCGCGTGCGACCGATGTCGCGAGCTGGCTGATCGGCGCCGCGACATTGAACGCAATGATGACGAGCACGATGCCGATCAGCAGCGTGGTCGGGATATTGATGAGCGGCTCGACGTCGGTCTTGACGTCGAGCCTGCGAACGAGCCGATACAGGAACCACGGAATCACGCCGACCTTGAGCACGAGCGTCAGCCCGGCGGACACGTACAGGTGCACGTCGCCCGTGACGAAGCCGAGGATCAGGTTCGCCGACACGAGCGCGATACCCTGCAGCGTATAGAGATGGATCAGGGACAGGATCCTGCGCTGGCTCAGCATCGCGAACGACAGCATCAGCAGCACGGCCGCGAGGAAATTGACCAGTTGTGTCGCGTAGGCGTGCATTCATGCTCCCAGCAGCAGATGGACGAGCATGCCGATCACGGCCAGCAGGAAGGCGGTCGCGAGGAATTCCGGTACCCGGAAGATGCGCATCTTCGCGTTGGCCGTTTCGACCACGGCGAGCGTGAGGCCGCCTGCCGCCAGTTTGACGAAGAGCACCGGCACGGCCAGCAGCAGCGCAACCGGATCGCCCGCATTCGCGATGCCCCACGGTACGAACAACGCGAGGCCGATGCACGAATACGCGAACAGCTTGAGGCTTGCCGCCCACTCCATCAAGGCAAGGTGCCGTCCCGAATATTCGAGGATCAGCGCCTCGTGGATCATCGTGAGCTCGAGGTGAGTGGTCGGATTGTCGACCGGCAGCCGTGCATTTTCGGCCAGCGCGACCAGCGTGAACGCGATGCCGGCGAACGCCAGGCTCGGATAGATCGTGAGCTCGCCGCGGCCGAGTGTCGCGACGATGCTCGTCAGCAGCGTCGACTGCGTAATCAGCGAGGCGGACAGGAGCACCATCAGCAACGCCGGCTCCGCGAGGAAGCCGATCAGCATTTCGCGGCGGGCGCCGAGCGTGCCGAACGCCGTGCCGACGTCCATCGCCGCGAGCGACAGCGTGACGCGCGCGAGCGCAAACAGGCCGACGAGCGCGATTGCATCCGCGGCGGGCGACAGCGGCAACTCGGTCGACAGGGTTGGCACGATCGCGCACGCGAGCGTCATGGCGGCCCAGACGACATAGGGCGCACCGCGGAACACGGGGCTCGCGCCGTGCGCGACGACCGATTCCTTGTTGAACAGCTTGTGGAGCATCCGGTACGGTTGCCAGATGGACGGCGCACGCCGGTTCTGAAGCCAGGCGCGGCATTGGTTGACCCAACCCGTGAGCAATGGCGCGGCCGCGATCGCTATCACGATTTCGAGAGTCTGCGAGATGACGCCGGACAGGGTTACCATCGTCTCACCAGCATCAGGAGCACGATCAGCACGACGAAGCTGTATGTCAGGTAAACCGCGATCTTGCCCGTCTGCAGGCGGCCCGCCCAGTCGGCGATGCGTTGCGTCAGTGTCGCGATGCGCAAGTAGAGCGCGGACCAGGTGCGATCGGCCACGGACACCCGGTAGGCCGGCTGTGCGTCGAATGGCGACGGTAATTGCCGCTCGATGTGCAGCAGCGGTGCGAAGATTTCGCGGATCGGTTGGCCAAATCCTTCCGCCGTATCCTGCATTCGCGCGGTCGTGAACGGGAAGCCGCAGCCCCACGGCGCCGCGCGTCGCAGCCGGCCGTGATAGAAACGCCGCACCAGCACCCACGCGAGTCCGCAGCATGCGATGAAGAACAGCATGAAAGCCGCCGGCATGTAGCTCGCGCGAGCGGCCGACACGGGCGCGAACAGCAGCCAGCCGTGATTGTCCGCGCCGACGCCGGCGCCGACCAGCGTGTGCGTGACGCGATCCAGCAGCTTGACGAATTGCGCCGGCATCAGCCCGAGCAGCACGCTGGCGGTCGCGAACCAGCAGAACGCGAGCCGTTCCCACGTGTTCGCATCGCGGGCGCGGTTCAGCTTCGCTTCTCTCGGTTGCCCGAGGAACACGATGCCGAAGAACTTGACCATCGTGTAGCCGGCCAGCGCGGCCGACATGGCGATCAGCGCGGCGGCGATCGGCACGGTCATGGCGAGCACCGAATCCGGCAAGCCCGGCGCGAACAGGAAACTCTGCAGCAACAGCCATTCGGCCGCGAAACCGCTGAGCGGCGGCAAGCCCGCGCTCGCCGCGACGCCCGCGAGCACCGCCCATGCGGTCCAGGGCATGAAGCGAATCAGCCCGCCGAGCTTGCCGAGGTTGCGCTCGCCGGTGGCGTGGAGGACGGCGCCCGTGCCCAGGAACAGCAAGCTCTTGAATGCCGCGTGCGCGACGATCTGATAGAGCATCGCGGTCAGCGCGAGCGCGGACAGACTCGTCATCCCGTATGCGCGAAACAGCACGGCAAGACCGAGCGCGACGATCATCAGGCCGACGTTGTCGATCGACGAATAGGCGAGCAGACGCTTCATGTCGGTCTGGATGGTGCTGAACACCACGCCCAGCAGCGCGGTGCTGATGCCGAGCACGAGCAGCAGCACGCCCCACCAGGCGATCTGCACGTGCAACAGGTCGAACAGGGTGCGCAGCAGGCCATACAGACCGACTTTCAGCACGAATCCGCTGAGGAGCGCCGAGACGGGTGACGGTGCCGCGGGATGGGCTTCCGGCAGCCACACATGCAGCGGGAAGATGCCGGCCTTCGCACCGAATCCGACGAGCGCGAACAGGAAGGCGAGCGACGCGGAGAAGGTATCCAGCGACTGGGCGCGCAGGTTGGCGAAGGTGTAGTCGCCGGTGCGCGCCTGCAGAATGCCGAAGCAGAGCAGCAGCGCGAGCGCGCCGACGTGCGAGATCAGGAAATACAGATATCCCGCGCGGCGGATCTCGCCAATCCGGTGGTTGGTCATCACGAGGAACGTCGCGGACAGCGTCAGTGTCTCCCAGGCGACCATGAACACGTACGCGTCGTCGGCGATCAACACCAGTGCGATGCTTGCGACGCAGACGTGGTATTCGAAGCAGATCAACCCGGGCGCGGATCCTTCACCCTTGCGGAAATAGCCGGCTGAAAAAGCGCCGATTCCGGTGCTGACGAGGCCGAGCACGAACAGGAAATAGCCGGACAAGCGGTCGAGACGCAGATGAAAGGGCAGGCCGGGAAGCCCGATCGGCAGCACGGCGGTAGACGGTTCGGCAAAGATGCCGGCGAGGCCCGCGGCGGCGGCGAGCAGTCCGACCAACGCGCCGAGCGGAAAGAGGCCATGGGCCACCAGTCGCGTGCGACGCAGCGCCCCGAGCCCCAGCGTGCCGACCGCGAGCCACGCGGCCACGGCCAGCAGGACGAAGTGGACGACCGGCACGGGTGCCATCCGGAATGTCTCCAGTACGCTCGGGTTGGACGAGGTGGTTGGAATGGCCGCATCTCCCGCGACGTATTCCTGCCCGCATTATGACACCGAAAGACCAATCCGGATAACAAGGTATGATAATGTAGTTATCATCAAAGTCTCATCAATCCTCGGATGGAACGGGCGCCCGTGGCGGTTTGTCGCGGCGTTCCGGGTTCCGCCCAAGGCGTCGTTGTCCCGATCCGGGCGAATGAGGGAAGGTCCTATGCCAGCGCAGTACTTCCGAGGCCTGACGGGAAAACACCGTAGCGCGGCCGCGAACCGCCAGCTCGGGTTTTCGCTTGCCTTTGTTGCCGGAGCAACCAATGCCGGCGGTTTCCTCGCGGTCAAGCAATACACGTCCCACATGAGCGGGATCGTGTCGGCGATTGCGGATCAGACGGCGCTTGGCGACATCCGGCTCGTGCTGGCCGGAGTTGGTTCGCTCGCGTCGTTTCTGGTTGGCGCCGGCTGCTCGGCGGTGCTCGTCAACTGGGGGCGTCGCCGCGGCCTGCAGAGTCAGTATGTACTGCCGTTGCTGGTCGAAGCCGCGCTGCTGCTCCTGTTCGGGTTGCTCGGCAGCCATCTCGCGCTGTGGGAAGCGTTCTTCATGCCGGTCACGGTCATCTTGCTGTGTTTCATCATGGGGCTGCAAAACGCGATGATCACAAAGCTGTCGGGGGCGGAAATCCGCACGACACACATGACGGGCATCGTGACGGACCTCGGCATCGAACTCGGCAAACTCTTTTACTGGAATCGCTCGAATGCAGACGTGCACGCGCAGGCGGTGATCGCGAACCGCGCGAAGCTCAGGATTCACGGAACGATGCTGGCGTCGTTCTTCGTCGGGGGGCTGGCCGGCGCGATCGGCTTCAAGCATGTCGGCTACGTGTCGACCGTGCCGCTTGCCGCGGTGCTCGTCACGCTGGCGATCGTGCCCGTTGTCGACGACGTGCTTGAATATCTGTATCGGCTTGACCGAAGGTCGTGAGCCGGTCGCCGAACGGGATCAACGCGCGTGTGCCGGATGCTTTCCGGTGCCGGTGGCATGGGCGGGTGCATTATAATTCGATTAGCATATTCGCCGACTCTGTCCTGTAATGGAAACGAAAACCGCACGCTTGACCATCCTGATCGATCCCGCCAAGAAAGAAGCGTTCGACATGCTCTGCGCGGAGCAGGACCTGACGCCGTCGCAAGTCGTGCGGCAGTTGATTCGCGAGTATCTCGAGCAACACGGCGTGAGCTACAGGACGAAAAGCGCGCTCGGCAAGCGGGTGAAGCGAAGCGCGGGCTGAGTGCGCAAGCCGTCCAGACGTCGATTTCCCGGTGTGCATGCCCCTGCGCATGCCAGATCAACCGCTTTGGATCGAGGCGTTCTCCCTCCTTCATGCGCCGAGCGGTTGACGACAGCTTGAGTTCGCCGGCAAACGCGAACGACAGCGCACGTTCGAACAGAACTCGCCTCGATGGCAAACGAAGCAGCCCTTTCCACGCGAAAGCGACGTAATTTCTGTCGTCGTCGCAGCGGACAACCGCATACGAAGGGCCGAACACGCGGCCCAGGCGCTCGATGTGAGTGGGCAGGGACGGGGCGTCGTCAGCCAGATTGATCGCGAGCACGCCGGAATCGCTCAATCGCTCGCGACAGGCGGTAAAGAACGCGATATCCGCACACCGGCTCGGCATGCCTTCCGCGACGAACGCATCCAGCAGGATCACGTCGGTGTGGACATCCTCCCGTGTCACGTACTCCGCGCCATCAGCACGGATCACCTTGAATCGGGT
This sequence comes from Burkholderia sp. AW49-1, assembly GCF_053427845.1. Lineage (NCBI taxonomy): Bacteria > Pseudomonadati > Pseudomonadota > Betaproteobacteria > Burkholderiales > Burkholderiaceae > Burkholderia > Burkholderia sp. AW49-1. The sequence goes on from NZ_JBSAXF010000003.1 coordinate 242,624, forward strand.
GTCGTCTGCAGGAATCCTGAACACGTTGCGTAACGCGATGACTTCCGGATTGATTTCGACCGCGTCGATGGTCACGCCGGGCAGATGCCGATAACAGTACTTTGCCAAGGAGCCGCCGCCGAACTTGCGATCGCCTTCGTGATCGCCGAACCCTTCACGCGCAAGGCCTTGGTCGGCACGACCGAATCGCCGTCCGACAGCACGTTGTCGTCCTTATCCTTGACCACCAACTCGCCGATTCATCAGTGGATTCGGTGCCGGCTTCACGCTCGTTACGGCAGTCCACGTACACGGTCAGCGCGTAGTTCGGGTCTGTGTTCTCCGTCGCCTGCTGCGGGCGCGCCCAGCTCAACGCTGGATGTGCGCAGTATTATAATGTGATACACATTTGCTTATTGCTGTCTTATAATAGCATCTTGCCGCCGATCGCCGGCGTTGCGGGCAGATTCGCGGAGGTAGTCGACATGTTCGATCTGGATGGGATGCTACTGCTGCCCGATCGGCAGCCCGTATTCCTGCCGGAGGTCGCGGGAAGCCGGGGGCTTATCGTTGTGGGCGTCGGACGTGGTGGCGAGCGCGGCTTCCAGATGGTCCACCGCTTCCATGATGTGGCTGAACAGCTCGCGGCAGCCGGTATCCATCTGGTCTTCGTTTATCCGAGGGAATCGGCTCGGCATGTGATGGATCCGATCTCAGTGGCCAGTGCGCGGTTCCGGCACCACCCGCGTCTGCTTCTCGATGCAGATGGCTGCTGTTTTGCGCAGGGTGTGCCCGCTCGATCGCTCGATGCCGTATATCTGAGCAGCGAGATGGAGCGTCTCGCCGGATTCGAAATCGATGTGCGCAACGCGGCATGGGAAATCGAGTTCCAGGCGTTTCTGATGGCCTGTCAGGTCGCTCCGTCCCACTGAATACCAGGATCTGTCTTCCGGCACACGCGAGGAACATGGCAACCGTCGTCTATTTCGAAATGGGCCCCGCCTGGAGCCGGGGCGGTGCGAACTCCGTCCGCGATGTGCTCGTGGACACGGCGCGCCGTTTCGACAGCGACATCCTGTTGATCGCGAACGGGCGTCGCGGGAATGCAAAGGACCGCACGGCCGTTTCGTCCCTGCAGGTGCGCCGCGGCATGTCCGCGCAAGTTCTTGCAAGCGGTCCGGACGAGGAGGCGGCGCTTCGTGCGCTTTTGCTTGTACTGCAAGAGGGCTGACTCGCATGCCACTTGTCGATCTCATTTTCTGTATTTGCGAGCGACTTCCTTAGCCCGGGGGCGCCGCGAGCCGATCGTCGTGGAAACCGGACACCTTGTCTCGCGGGGCTTTGACGGCCTTGGCATGTCCTCCGTACGCATCGAGGTCGGCGTCATTAGCGACGGACATGCCTGAGCGCGTGTCCTGCCGCATTTGAACTCGAGACATGCAGCCCCCTTGACCATGATCAAATCTTTGGAAATGCCATGAGCGACAACGAAACTTCGACGGTTCAAACTATCTCGGCATCCGCGATCTGGGCGCTCGAGCGTCTTGCCGACATTCGTTATGGTCGCGATACGCCCGCGCTTGGCTGGTCCATTACCCGAGAGCTCATTGGCGCTGGATTCGTGCGCTATCCGACGAACGGTCGAGGAAGCGTTTCGATTACAGCAGCCGGGCAGACATTCCTGAAAAATCGGAAATAGTTCTTGTCGACGTCGCTCGGGAATCGCACGGTCGCGTTGATTCAAGCACCCAAGCGGAGTCGTTCATGTTGTGGGCGGTTGCGTCTGATATGGAAAGCACCAACGCGGCAGTGCACGGCTGCGGATTGCCGTCGCGCGCGAAGATGACGAAACGTGTCGCTGCGGACATGACAAAAGGCTGAACGTGCTTTCCTTCCTGCGGTCTCTTTTTGTTCGGCGCAAATTTCGCCGGCTGCCGGTGGTTCGTTTTCAATCCAGGCCGATCGATCTGGGCATCGACGGTGCCCTGCACTCGGGCTGGGAAGTCGCGATCCTGGAGGCGTCCGGCGGCACCGTCGGCGCGGCGACATACAGCCTGGCGCCTCGGACCGATCGAGTCTACGTTCATCGACTGGAAATTCTCGCGTCAGTGAGACGCCGCGGCTATGGTCTCGCCTTCCTGTCGTATTTGCATCGAACGTACCAGCTGCCGATTACCGCTATCGACGATCTGCCGGAACTCCGACCGTTCTGGCGCGCCGCGAGAGCCTTTCAATCCGGAACATTTCGGGTAACGGCCGGGCAATCTTCCGATGAGTTCCGCGAAGAGTTGCTTCAATGGCGGCATCGGCAGGCAGTCATGCTCGGATTGCGCCCCCCATCGAACAAATCATCGGATTCCTAGGCAAACTTGCATGCCGCCCCGCGCGCGAGCGTACTTGCTCGCCGGCCGTGCGCGACTAAGATTGTGTTCATCGAGGTCCGATTTTCTGGAGGGGCCATGGAACTGTTCGTCGAACGCGTTGACGTTTGGGCGGCCACCATCGAGGACAAGCCGGGCGGTCTTGCGCACATGTTGAACGCATTGCGGGATGCTGGCGCGGATTTGCAATTCGTTGTCGCCCGACGCACACCCGAAGCACCAGGCAAAGGGGTCGTGTTCGTCGCGCCGCTGCAGGGAGACAAGGAGATCCGTGCTGCCACGCAGGCGGGATTCAATGCCACCTCGGGCCTGCACTCCATCCGTGTGATGGGACTGGACCAAGCGGGGATCATCGCAGCGCTGGCCCAAAAACTGTCGGACGATGGGATCAATCTCCGCGGCGTATCCGCTGCCGTGCTCGGCTCGCAGTTCATTGCTTATCTCGCGCTCGACTCGCTCGCCGACGCCGAGCGGGCGATGGACGTTTTGCAAAGGGCTTGATTGGCCGTTGTCTCCCCGTGCTGTGCGTGCCTTCGCACCTCGTCGCGCCATGTGCGGCAAGGGCGGTGCGAGGGCAGGAGGGATTGAATGGCCCGACGGTAATCATTCACGGTCGAGTTGTTAAAGAAAATCGATGCGTTGTGATAAGAATACTTATCCCGATGATGTCAATGCGAATGAACTTCGCTGTTGAAATCGCCGTCTGGCATGTTCGGTCGGAAGCGGCGGCGCTGCGGTATTGAGGTGCGCAACGCACGGGCGTCGAAGTCCCGGAAGAGATCGAGCAGGATGCAGGGCGGACGCCAGCGCCCGCGCATCCCTGCTCAATCGCGCGTCGACCGAAGCGCGCGCCCCATTTCCGCGATCGGCATCGCCGCGATCGAATTCAGCAACCGCGTCTCCCCGGCATCCGGACGCGCGATTGCGCGCACTTCATCGAGCGTCTGCGCGACGTGGCGATCGAGCGGTTCGAGAAAGCGCCGCAGCTCGCTGGCCGCTGCCTTGTCCCTGAGCCCGATTGCCTGTCCGAATGCGATCAGCGCGTCCACATCGATATCGACGAACCGCGTCGCGGTGCCGAGCGGCATCGTCAGTTCGCAGTGCGGCCATTGATCGCCGCGATGGTCGGGCCGGTGCGTCGGCGTGTGATACACGACCGTGCTGACGATGTCGTAGAACGGCGCGAGGCGGTATCCGCGCGCGTCGACGAAGAACGACAGGTTCTTCAGGTGCGCGTCGGCATTGCCGACCACCACGTTGAATACCGTCCAGCGGAACACCGACAGGCGCGCCAGCGCGCGCGTGCTGGTGCGGTCGATCGCGCGGGCAAGCTCCTGCGCATTCGCGCGCTGGTACTTGAAGCCGCGGTCGTAGTTGAGCAGCTGCATTGCGTCGATCGTATGCACGCGCCCGGCCGGCGCCGACGCGACGTCGCGATCGAACCGGTCGATCACGTAGCACGCCGACGGCGCGCGCAGGAAGTGCACGTCGGGCACGTCGAGCCCCATCCTCTTCGCGAGCTTCATGCAAAAGAATTCGTTGATCGCCGAGTGCGGGTAGCCGGCCGCGCGCATGTCCGGCTTGAGCAGGTGCATCGACGGCTCGCTGCCGACAGGCTCGTACAGCGCGTAGTCGGGGGCGTTGCCGCGCAGCACCACCAGCAGCTTCTGCTGCGCGCCGGCCGCCGACATCCGCTTGGGTGCGGTGGCCGTCAGCGCGCGCTCGGGCATCGCCTGGATCCGGTGTTCGAGCTCGTCGAGCGGCAGCGGCTGCAGGCTGGCGGGCGCTTCCTGTTCGCCGTCGGCCAGCAGCGTCAGCGCGCCGGCCGATTCGCGTCCGAAGTACGCGAGCAGGCCCCACGCGTCGGCGGCATCGACCTTTGCCTCGCGCGCGAGCGACGTGCGCATGCCTTCCTCCGGCAGCAGGTTGTCGAAGAACCACTGGACCGGGCGATCGGTCGATGTGTCCGTGAAGGTGCCGGCGCGCAGCACGAACGCCGGCGACAGCGGATAGGCGGTCGGGGACGCGAGCCACTGCGGGTCGTATGCGAACGACCAGATGCCTTTGTCGTCGGTCAGCGTGCCCATGCGCTCGCCGTTGGCGGAGACGATAAGCGTTCTAGCCGCCATGGCTGCTCCTGCGGCGTTGCGCGGCCTTGAGCGCGGCGGCTTCCGAAATCTCGACCGACGACTCGGCGTACAGGCGCACGCCCAGCTCGCCGAGCAGCATCATGACCTTGCCGATTTGCGCGGTCGGCTTCCCCGCTTCCACCTGGCTGATGAATTTCGGCGACAGCCCGGTTGCGTTCGCGAGTTGGTCGCGCGTGAACCCCTGCTGGAGTCGCGCCGCGCGGATGAGGTGGGCGAGTGCGCCGATGGTGTCGACGGACTGGGGCTCCGACATGACGTTCTCCGTGCTTCGTATCTGATCGGGAACAGTATTGCACAACTGGTCGGCCCAGGCATCATTCCGTATCCGTACAGGAACGGAGATGCGGGAAACACGACTTGGGACATTACTTCGTACCCGTTCGGGAACCGAAGTCCGTCGAACTGCATAACGAAATCGTTTTCGTATCCGGTCGAATACGAAAACGAGGGCGCGGCGTTGCGCCGATCGCCTGCGCCGGCGACCGGGCCCGGTCGCCGAGTGGGCATGGAACCGGCGATGATCCGCCGGAGGTGGGACGGTCAGTGGGCCAAGGTCGTCGTCGGCCCGCGCGGCGCGCGTCCGACGTCGCGCAAACGGACCGGGCCCGAATCTTGCGCTCCGCAAGCGCCGTCCGCGGCCGCTACGCGACGCGTCACGCATGACGGATCTGGTTGGAGGCGCGCATGGAGCCGATGCCGGTCGTACTTCAGTGGGATGCGGTCCTCGTCAGGATCGCCCTCGCGCTGGTCGCGGGCGGGCTGATCGGCCTCGATCGCAGCGAATCCGGCAAGACGGCCGGGCTGCGCACGACGATCCTCGTGTGCCTCGCCGCGTGTCTGTCGATGCTTCAGGTCAATGCGCTGCTTCTGCAGGCCGGCAAGCCGCAGGGCGCGTTCTCGGTGCTCGACCTGATGCGCCTGCCGCTCGGCATTCTGACCGGGATGGGCTTCATCGGCGGCGGCGCGATCCTGCATCGCGACGGCCTCGTATCCGGCGTGACCACGGCCGCGACGCTGTGGTTCGTGACCGTTGTCGGCCTGTGCATCGGCGGTGGCCAGTTGTCGCTCGGCGCGCTCGGGCTCGTGCTCGGACTCGTGGTCGTGTGGCCGTTGCGGCTGGTCGAGCAGCGCGTGCGGAGCGTCAGGACAGCACTGCTCACGGTCGAATACGAACTCGGCTCGCCGGCGCGCGACCGCCTGACGACCGGGCTGCGCGACGCAGGCTTCGCGTGCCGCACGCGCGGTTTTCGCGAAACGGCCGCGCATGCGGTGCGCGAGGAGGATCTGTTCGTAACGTGGCGGGAACCGGTCACGGGCGATGCGATGTTGCCTCAACTGAGCCGGATCGCCGAATTGGCTGGCCTCACTTCGATCCGCTGTTCCGCTGAGAACTGAGCCGCACGGTGCTTCCTGAGCGTCGGCCGGTCGCGTGCCAGGAGATGCCCGTGCCCCGTTCAGCGTCCGGCTTCCGCCCCGGCGCCGTCGGGCGAATCGCCGTTCGTTCCGGGCGGGCTCATCGCGAGATGAAGCGCGGCCGGGTCGACCGGTTTCACGAAATGCTGCAGAAACCCGGTCGCGAGACAGCGTTCGCGATCCGCGTGGCGGCCATAGCCGGTCAGTGCGAGAAAGATGCACGGCGTGACTTCATTGATCGCCTTCAGCCGCCTCAGCAGCTCATAGCCGTCCATCACCGGCAGCCCGATGTCGAGGATCGCGACGTCGGGACGGTAAGCGCGGTACGCGGCCAGCGCGGTCACCGGGTCATGCACGACGGCGACTTCGTGACCGGCCTCGCGCAGCCATTGCGCGAGCGTCGACGCGGCATCCTCGTTGTCGTCGACCAGCATCACGCGCCGGCCGGTGCGGCCCGGCGCCATGTCGCGAATGCCGAGCGGCGGTTGCGGCGCGGCAATCGCCACGGCTTTCGGCTGATACTCGGGCAACGAGATCGTAAACGTGCTGCCGCAGCCGGGGCCGGCGCTGTCGGCGCGCACCGTGCCGCCGTGCAGGGTCACGAGACTGCGCACGAGCGCGAGGCCGATACCGAGGCCGCCGTGCGCCTGCTTCGCGTCGCCGTCGAGCCGGTAGAACGGCTCGAAGATGCTGTCGAGGCGGTCGCGCGGAATGCCGGCGCCGTTGTCGCATACCTCGACGAGCGCGGTGCCGTCTGAACCGTGGGCCGCGCGCACCGTGATGTCGCCGCCCGGCAGCGTGTATTTCGCCGCGTTGGTCAGCAGGTTCGCGACGACCTGCGACAGCCGCACCGGGTCGGCGTGGCAGCGTGCGTCCGGATCGGCGTCGACATGCAGCCGGTGACGGCGCTGCTCGAGCAGCGGGCTCGCGACCTCGACCGCACGGTCGACGATGTCCGCGAGCTGCACGACTTCCTTCTTCAGCGTGATCTTGCCGCGCGTGATGCGCGACACGTCGAGCAGGTCGTCGATCAGCCGGACCATGTGATCGAGCTGCCGCTGGATGATCGCGATTTCGTTCGGCGTCGCGTGGCCATCGCGGTTTCGGATCAGCTCCAGCGCGAGCGAGATCGGCGTCAGCGGATTGCGCAGCTCGTGGCCGAGCACCGCGAGAAACTGGTCCTTCGCCTGATTAGCGTCGCGCAGTTCACCGAGCAGCCGGTCGCGCTCGGCATTCGCGGCGACGAGCTTCTCGCGCGCGGCGACGTGCTCGGTCACCTCGACCGCGCTGACGATCACGCCGAGCCCGTCCGCGAGCGGCTGCGGGTTGAAATGCAGCCGGTACACGCGGGCGCCGTCCGGCTCGGGACGGTCGCGGTGCTCGCCGATCGTCGTCGAGCGGCCCAGCGCGCGCGCGGTTTCGAGCGCGCGCACGATCGCTGGCGTATCGCCGCCGGGCAGCACCGCCGTCAACGGCTGGTCGACGATGTCGGTCCGGCCGCACAGCGCCGAAAAGCGGTGATTCGCGAGCACGATCCGGTGTGCTGCGCCCGCCAGCAGCGCGATCGGCAACGGTGCGTGCATCAGGACGCCGTTGCGTTGCTGTTCGGCGTCTTCGCGACGGCGGATCTCGTCGCTCAGCGCGCGCGAGCGCTGCTGCGACAGCGCCAGCGTCAGGTGCAGCTCGTTTTCGTCGTTGCGCAGCGATGCGGCTGGCAGGATGCGGCGATGCAGCGCGCATACGTGGCGGAACGTCTCCGACTGCTCGGTACTTGGAAACACGTCGCCCGGATAGCCGCAGTAAAGCGAGAAGCGGTATCGCTCGATCAGCTCGTCCCATAGCGCTTCGAGCTGTAGTGCACCGGCGTATCGTTCCTGCGCGCACAGCAACGCAACCATTTCGCCGAACACATGCACGGGGCGGCCGGCGCGGACCGCCGCTTCGACGATCGTGCCGATCGAGCGGCGAAAGCGCGCGGGGTCGGGGAGGTCGCCGTCCATGAAGCTGTCGAGCAGCGTCTGCGCGCTCGACATGAAGATGCGCTCGCGGGCCGCGTCGCCGATCGACGCATCGAGCGTGCGCAGGCGTTCGTGCACCGCCGCGAGGCAGTCGGGTCGCGCGATCACGATCGCGCTGCCGCCAGCGCGCAGCGCATCCGCCGCGAACAGTGCGATTTCCGACACGAGCTGTGTATCGGACTCGTAGAACTGGACGAAGTGATCGGCGCGCATCGGTGCCGAATCCAGCAGGGGAGACGCAGTTTTCATAGCTCACGACCAGGCAATGCCGTTGGCGGCCGGCGCTTCCGTGCCGCGGCCATATCCGGGCCGACGCGAGCAAGCCGCGTGCCGCGCGCGCCGCCACGCCCGACGGGCGTGCGGCATGAGCCCCGCACGCGCGGCCGGTGCCGGGTGACGCTGCGTTTGTAAATTCTGCCGCGGATTGCAAGACGGATGCGCGATCAGGGTGGCCCGGTAGACGGCCCGCGCCGAGTCGGTGTCGTCGCCTGTGAGAGACAAGATCAGAGGAACCGGCGGCGCGTCGGGCGGCGCTGCGCAGTCCCGGTGCCGGCTCGGGGCGCCGTGCACGATACCCGACGGCCGCATGCTCAGAACTTTACGCGCAGCCCGCTGACGCGCGCGAACCGGGTCACGGAGCGACGATGCGTTTATGCATCGGGGCGCCGTGCGGCGCGAGGCCGATGCGTTACGAGCGAAAGCCTGTCATCAGGAAAACGTCGTCGCGACCATGATGCCGAACACCAGGCCGAGCGCGATGCCGGTCAGCCGGCCGTAGATGGATGCGCGCACATTGTCGTCCAGTTCGAAAGGCGAGCGCTTGTGCTTCCATACCGTGCTGAATGCCACCGGCCGGGTCAGCAGCACGGTGCTGGCGATCAACGCCGGCGTCGCGACGAGCATCGCGATGCGCGGCCCGTTCCAGTCAACGCCATGCATCATCAGCGAAACGAGCACGGCGAGCGGCACCTCGACGCACAGGCCGAGCAGCGATCCGCCGACGAAGGCGTCTCCCGGTGATTGAAACATGATCGTCCGTCCGAATGAAAGCCGTGCACGTTTGCGAGCGGTTGAAAAGGCCGACCACGGTCCTCGTCGGAGGACATGGTCGATCGCGTGGCCGGATGTTAGGGCAAATTGGCGACCGGTTGTCGGCTATTCAAGCTATTTGACAAATGTTCGGCGGAAACCGGGTATCGTGCGCGGAACGGGACGATCGCGCCGTGGTATCCGTCGGACAGGATGTTCCGGCGGACGGAGCCGGGCCGATGGGACGATGTGATCGAGCGGTTGGCGCGCGCACCTGAAACCAACGAGGGGACTGCAACATGCTTGAACAGCTGACCAACCACCCGGCGATGATCGCCTGCAAGGTGTGCGGCGCCGACGCGGACATCTGCGGCGTGGTCGATTTCTCGCGTTGCGGCGCGGACATGATTGCCGGAAAAAAGTCGATCCGTTCGTCGGCGTGCCGATCTACTACTACGCGTGCAGGCAGTGCGGCTTCACGTGCACGCCGGCCTTCGACCACTGGTCGCACGACGATTTTGCGCGTCACGTGTACAACGACGACTACGCGCGCCACGATCCGGAGTATCTCGAGCATCGTCCGCAGCAGCACGCCGACCTGATCTGCACGAGCTTTCCGTCGATGCGGGAGAACCGCATTCTCGATTTCGGCTCGGGGTTCGGGCTGCTGGAAAAGAAGCTGTCCGCGCGCGGGTTCGCGGATGTGACCTCGTACGATCCGTTCAGCCATCCCGTCGCGCCGCAGGGGCAGTTCGAAGCGATTCTGTCGTTCGAAGTCTTCGAGCATCATCCGGATCCTCGAAGCCTGTTCGCCGACGTCATCCGGTACAGGGCGCCTGCCGGCGCACTGCTGTTTCAGACATCCCTGATCACGCCGGAGATCCTTGCGCGGGGGATCGAACAATGGTGGTATTGCGTGCCACGCAACGGGCATATTTCGTTCTATACGAGCCAGGCGCTGACGCAGCTGGCGACCCAGCATGGGCTCGAGTTCGGCTCGTTCAGCCCGGAATTGCACGTGGTTTTCGATCGTGCGGCGGCGCCGGGATGGCTTTCGAAGTTCTTTCAGTGAAACGGGGAACTCAGTCACGCGCGACATCGGCTGCCAGGTGGCCGTGACGCCATCGTTCAGGAAGCGGTCCATCATCCCCAGCCGGATATCCGCACCGGCGCGCCTGACCCCGCAGGCGTGAGACCGACCTCGTTTGCGGCTTTCAGCATCAATGCCGCCCAGCCACGGAGATGAAGCCACGCGCGACGCAGCACCGTTCGCGCGTCGGCCGCCGTTCTTGATTCAGGTCACGAGAGATGCCGGGGCGTCGGGCCACGATGAGCGTGTTCTGCAGACGGCGCCGGCCAATGCCGGATCGCGCCTGTCGCTCGCGGCTCGGCCGCGACCATCGGAGGGCTCGTCATGGATCACGGGAAAGCACACGTCGTCTGGTTCGACGACCTGCGGCGCGGCGACGTGGCGCGCGTCGGCGGCAAGAATGCGTCATTGGGCGAATTGATCGGCAACCTGTCCGCACAGGGCGTGAGCGTGCCGCCGGGGTTTGCGTCGACCGCGGATGCGTACTGGCGATTCATCGATGCGAATGGATTGAGGCAAACCATCGGCAGCACGCTCGAGGCGCTCGGCGCACGCAAGATGGCGCTCGCCGAGGCCGGTGCGTCGATCCGGCAGGCGATTCTCCACGGAGACTGGCCCGACGACGTCGCCGACGCGATCCGCGACGCGTATCGGCAACTGTGCCGGCAGGCCGGCGCTGACGACGTCGATGTCGCCGTGCGATCGAGCGCGACCGCCGAGGATCTTCCCGACGCGAGCTTCGCGGGCCAGCAGGAAACCTACCTGAACGTGCGCGGCGAACATGCGCTGCTCGCGGCATGCCGCCGGTGCTATGCGTCGCTGTTCACCGACCGCGCGATCGTCTACCGGGAAGAAAAGGGCTTCGATCACCTGCGCGTCGCGCTGTCGATCGGCGTGCAGCGGATGGTGCGTTCGGACCTGGGCGCGGCCGGCGTGATGTTCTCGCTCGACACGGAAACGGGATTCGACAAGGTGGTGCTGATCAGCGCGGCGTGGGGGCTTGGCGAGAATGTCGTGCAGGGCACCGTGGACCCCGACGAATACGAGGTGTTCAAGCCATTGCTCGGCGATCCGGCGTGCACGCCCGTCATCGGCAAGACGCTCGGCAGCAAGGCATGCAAGCTGATCTATGCGCGCGACGAGACCGCACCGACCCGCAACGTGCCGACTTCGAAAGCCGAGCGCGCCACCTTCGTGCTGGCGGACCGCGACATCCTGGCGCTTGCGAAGTGGGCCTGCGCGATCGAGGCGCACTATGGGCAGCCGATGGATATCGAGTGGGCAAAGGACGGCGTAAGCGGCGAACTGTTCGTCGTGCAGGCACGTCCCGAAACGGTGCAGTCCCGGCGCGAAGCCAGCGCCATCAAGACCTATCGCCTTGGTCAGACCGGCCGCAAGCTGCTCACCGGCGTCAGTGTCGGCGAGGCGATCGCGGCCGGCAGCGTGTGCGTGATCGACAGTCCGCACGACATGGGTCGGTTCGTCGACGGCGCGGTACTGGTGACGCACACGACCGATCCCGACTGGCTGCCCGTGATGCGCCGCGCCGCGGCGATCGTCACCGATCATGGCGGCCGCACGTCGCATGCAGCGATCGTGAGCCGCGAGCTGGGATTGCCGGCCATCGTCGGCACCGGTAACGCGACCCGCATGCTGCACGATCAGCAGGAAGTGACGGTATCGTGCGCGGAAGGCGAGGCCGGCTTCGTGTACGAAGGCATCGCGCAATATCACGTGGAGGCGATCGATCTGACCGATCTGCCGGCCACCCGTACGCAGGTCATGTTGAACCTCGCTAATCCGGCCGCGGCGTTCAGGTGGTGGCGACTGCCCGTCGACGGAATCGGGCTCGCGCGCATGGAGTTCGTGATCAGCAACCATATCAAGGTCCATCCGATGGCGCTGGCCCACTACGATGCGCTGACGGACGCGCAGGCGAAGCGCGAGATCGCTGCGCTGACGTCGGGGTACGACGACCCGTCGAACTATTTCGTCGACCGGCTGGCGCACGGCCTCGCGCGTATCGCGGCGGTCTGCCATCCCGCGCCGGTGATCGTGCGCATGAGCGACTTCAAGACGAACGAGTACGCGCATCTGGTCGGCGGCGCGCAGTTCGAACCGCGGGAAGAAAATCCGATGCTCGGATTTCGCGGCGCGTCGCGCTACTATTCGCCGCGCTACCGTGACGGATTCGCGCTCGAATGCCGGGCGATCGCGCGGCTGCGAAACGACATGGGATTCAGGAACGTGATCGTGATGATCCCGTTCTGCCGGACGCTCGACGAGGCGGACCGCGTGCTCGAGGTTCTGGCCGCCAACGGCCTGACGCGCGGCGAAGGCGGATTGCAGATCTACGTGATGTGCGAGATCCCGTCGAACGTCATCCTGGCGAGCCAGTTCGCGCAGCGCTTCGACGGCTTCTCGATCGGAAGCAACGATCTGACTCAACTGACGCTCGGCGTCGACCGCGATTCGGCGGAACTGGCCGGGCTCTTCGACGAACAGAACGAAGCCGTGAAATGGATGATTGCCCGCGTGATCGAGTCCGCCCGCAACGCGGGGGCGAAGGTCGGCCTGTGCGGCCAGGCGCCGAGCGATCATCCTCCATTCGCCGATTTTCTGGTGGCGTGCGGCATCGACTCGGTTTCCGTCAGCCCCGACAGCTTCATCGCGGTCAAGCGGCGCGTGGCCGCCGCGGAAAACGCTGCGCCCGGCGAGCGTGCGTCACCGGAATGAGCCGCCGCATGCGCGGGCACCACTCGCGCTATCGACGTGCCAGCGACGACAAACTCACGACGAGTTCCTGTCCGCCGTTTCGAAGTGTCTTCCAGTCGGCGTCGCCGCCAATCGTCGCGACTTGCTCGCGTATCGAAAAGAGTGTCGCGGAGCGTTCGCCGCTGACGAACGCGTCATCGATCGCGCCGTCCTCTCGTACCGTCAATCTGACAAAGCCGCCGGATTTCAGCAAATGCACGGAAATGCGCGAACCCGGCACGCGCAGCCTCGCGTGCTCGAGCGCTTCCCGTGCGATTCGATAAAGAACGGAGGCTGCCGCGGCGTCCACATCGGTCTCGGTCAGTTCGGTATCGATCTTCACGCCATATCGCGAGAACATGTCCTGCGCGAGCCATTCGAGCGTCGCTGCAAGCCCCAGATCGTCGAGCATCGGCGGCCGGAGTTCGGCTGTCATTTGCCGCACGCGAGCGACGAGATTGTCCAGATGAGTGCCGATCTTCCGATTGGCGGCATTCACGAATTCGTTCCGGTTCGTCAGGGATGGATAACGTGCATTCAGCGCGGCAATCTCCATCTTGACGACATTGATCTGTTGCGCGAGCTCTTCGTGAAGCTGGGAAGCGAGGGTGGTCCGTTCGGCTTCGCGGGTACGCTGCAATGTACGCGCCAGTTCGCGCAGCGCATGTCGCGATTCACGCAATTCCCGCTCGGTCGCATTGCGCCGCGTGACGTCCTGGAAGGTCAGTAGAACCGCCGCGCGGCACGCGTGGTCCGATGCGATCGCCATCACGTCGACATCCCTTGTCAGTCCGTCTCTGCGGCTTACCTCGCCTGCTGTTGGCTCAGGGCTCGCTTGCCGCGCACTCGGTATGCCGGCCAACTGGCGGCGCACGCCTTTCAGGCCTTCCGGGTCGAGCCAGTCCGACGCCGACGTGCCGACGACTTCCGCCGGCCCGGCCGCGCCGAGCAGCGTGAGACAGGCGTCGTTGACACAGACGATGACGCCGTGATGCATCAGCCATGTCGCGACCGGATTGAATTCGACAAACGCCCGATAGCGCGCTTCGTTTCCGGTCGATGCGTCGCAGCCGCACTGCGTTGCGGCGACGTCGCAGGGCGCGGCGGAGCCAGGTCGCGACATGTCGCCGGCCGGTTCGGATCGTTCTCTCGATTCCGCGGTCGTGCGGTGCAGGCGCAAGTCAGCCGGATGGTCCTCCGGCATGCGCGCCGCGACGGCAGTGCCGGCCGCGGACAGTGTGTTGCGCCCGACCATGCGCTCGGCCGCCGGGTTGAACAACACGACGTGATCACGATTGTCGGGCGCGAGTATCGGCTCGCCACCAGTATCCCGCAGCGCATTCGTCTGATCATCCGAGCCGGCGGCACGGTGCATTCTGTGTACAACCCAGGTCCAGGTTCCGAGAATGACGATCAACCCCGCGACAGCCAATACATCCATCGAATTGTCATGCATCATCTTCGTGAGTCTCCGGGTGTCAAATATACTTGACGCGGCGATCTTCACGGAAGAAAAATAGCGAGCCGGCGATGTCCGTCAAAGTTTGGATGGCAGAGGAGGGTGTAATAGGCGCTCCGGGCCAGAGGTCCCTTCTCTTTCGAGGCCTGCGGTATGAACATGTCTTTCCGGTTGCCCATGGAACTACAGGGGCGCGAGCACGAACGGTTCGAGATTGGCGAGCAGGACGATGAATCGTTTGCGGCGCGTCAGATCGACTTCATTTGCGCGCTGTACGGGCGTGCCGAATACCTCCGGGCACGCGGTCGCGAGAACCCGATCGGAGACGCATTCCTTGCCGGTATCGTGAATGTGCTCGAAGCGCTCGAACTCAACTCTCCGGACGACGCACAGGGGTGTCTGACGAGGCTGCAGCAGATCATCGACGCAGTGTTCGCGGGCCGCATCCGGGCCACGGAGCCGAGCGCGCCGGACGTCTGAGCGGTGTCGAGAACCGTATTACCTGATACCGAACATGCGCGCGTCGTTTCGCTTGAGGACGCGATGACATTCGCACGCACGATGCTCGATCGCGGCGCGATCGAGTATCGTGATCAGGCCGGGGCGATAACGGATTGCCCCGTCAGCCTCCAGTTTTCGCAACTCCCCGGCGGCAAGCGCGCCGTCGACCCCGAGGACGCCCGGAAAGACTTTCCTGCTGACCTGGACGGTATCGGAATCCAGCCGGTCGAGCGTTTGCAGAAGCCAGCGGCAGAGCCGCTCCAACGGTGAGTGATGATGTCCGCACACGGCGATCTGCGACATCTGGGCGAGCAGGGCCTGCGTGTAACGGAGCAGCAGTTGCTGGAAATCGCCCGCACGTGAGAATTCGCGCCTGGCGACCTCGGCATCGAGCCGGTAGGCGTGCCCCGCCTCTTGTACGACCATGCGGTTCGATGCTCGCGGCTCGCCGATACACGCGGGCAATCCGACGAGACCATCGTTGCCCACCATTGCGAGGCCGACCGGTGCGCCGGTCTTCGTGGAATGGAAAATGACGCACGCTGCCGTGGTGGGCAGGTAGACCTGGTCGAGGATTTCGCCCTGCCGGTGCAGGACTTGCCCGAGCGCGAGTTCCACGGGCACCAGATGCGGCACGAGCCGGTCGCGTTCGCCGTCCGACAGGGCCGCCAGCAGCCTGTTGGCCGAGGGTGCCGGGTCGGATGCGTGCCTGCCGGCAGGACTGCCGTGGACCGATAGTGTGCCTCGCGCTACGCGGGCAACGAGTTCGAGGTGCTGCTGGATCAGCGTCTCGCGGTTCTTTTCCGGCAGAAGACTGAGCACCGCGGAGCGGACGTCGTCCTGTCCGAGCGCGTCCAGGATGCGTAGTTTGGACAGCGTGCCCAGGTCACTCTTGCCCGTGCGCCATGCCGAGATTTGCGCGCGGGTCAGGGCGAGCGCTTCCGCGAGCTGGGCGTCGCTGTGGTAGCTGCCCAGCTTCTTTACTTCGTCGAATAATGCATACCAGTCGTGCACGATGTTCAGCCTGCGACGCAGTCCTGTCGAGAGGGCAACAGGGGATCGGATCAGGCGCACATTTATAGCATAAATGGCGCATCGATCCTTGATCTCGCGGCAGGATTCGGCTGAACCGACCGATTCCCGAGCGTGGCGGTGCGCACACGATCGTACCGGATCGGAATGAAGGCAGGGTCACGCCATGCCCGCGCGCGGTCGGCCGTCTTCCGAGCGGGCGAATGCCGCCTGCAGCACCGGATGCACGTCGGTGCGCCAGTGATCGCCGGTAAAGAGTCCGTAATGGTCGCAATCGTCGATGTCGACGCGTTGCCGCTCATTCGCTGCGAGACCGCTGCACATGGCCAGCGCAGCATGGGTCTGGCCGGCACCGGTGACGGCATCGCACTTGCCTTCAACGGTCAGCAACACGATCGAGCGCAACGCGGCGGGCTCGACCCGCTGGCTTTCAACGTGCCACGTCCCGTTTGCCAGGCATGCTCGCTGGAACACGATGTCGACCGTATCGAGGAAGTACTCGGCTGGCATGTCGAGGAGCGTCAGGTATTCGCGCAACGCCCGGCGGGCGGTTGCGAGTGCGTCGGCGTTGCCGCTCGACACCGCTCGTCGATAGCCATCGACCAGCATCATGTAGCGTTGTGGGTAGGTGACCGCGATCTCGGCACGCTGCAGATAGGCCGGAAATACCTGACGCCCGCATCCGGCGAAGCCGCGCGGCACCGTGTCGATCAGCGTGGCGCGACACCAGTCGAGCGAATGCGAGCGGGCCGCGGTTCCGAGCGCACTCGGATTGAGGCGGGCATCGAGCGGGCCGCCGATCAACGTCAGGCTCGCCGGCAGCGCGGCGCCGCGTTGCGCGCGCAGCGCGATGGCACCGAGCGACGGAAACGTCGCCTGACAGACCGCGACGACGTGCATCGGACGCGCGTCCGCAAGCAGGGTATCGATGAAGCGATCGAGCATCGACACGTATTCATCGAGGCCGAATCGGCCCGCGTCGCACGGCACGTCGCGTGCATCGATCCAGTCGGTGATGCAGACGTCGCCGTCGGCCAGCAGGGTCTCGACCGTCTCCCGCATCATCACCGCCACGTGGCCGGCCAGCGGCACGCAGAGCAGGATCACGCGTCGTGCGCCCGCGTGCGAGAAGCGGCGCAGCGTGCAAAACGGCGTGTGCGCGACGATCGTTTCGTCGACGTCGATACGACGGCCGTCCACGTCGATCGATTCGATGGCGAACCTTGGGGCGTCGGGCTGCAGGTCGAGCAGGGGTTCCAGCAGGTCGGCGTAGCAAGACGACGCGGCATCGGGCCAAAGACCGCACGTGAACCGCGCCGCCGCGTCCCACGTTCGCAACCATTGCCGTTGCTGTTCGATCAGGTCATACCACATGGCGCATGGGCGGAAGATCGCGGGAATTTCGGACAAGCCTACTGTCGCCGGATCGTGTGGCGACGGGTTGACCTGCATCAGCGTCGCGCCGATCGCGACTTGCGCGATTTTCGGGCGCGATATCGGTCGAGGACTGGCCGCCGGGAAGCTCGCCCATTTTGCGCGGTCGATCGCTCACCGACTTGCCGACCGCGAACGGCACATGAGCGCGTAGCGGGCAACGTGACGGCGCGGACGACATGCGCGCGTCGTCCGATGCCTGCCGGTCGATCACATGACCGGCGATATGCGAGCCGGTCGCCGGGCGGACGACGATGACGGTCCCATGCCTTGCCCGAACCATGGAATCTCGGCACGGAGCGACGCGACATACCGAGCCCAGCCTCCGGGGTTCTCGGAGAATAGCCGCGCGCAAACGGGCTCCGCGAGGGCATCGCGATCGAGCGGCTCGTCGAGCAACAGCTGCGGCCACAGGCAGTATGCATGGAGAACCGCGCGCGTGAATTCACGCACGGTCATGTGCCCGAACACATGATTCAGCAGTGGAATGTCCGCGAGCATCGGCTGCGCGGCCAGCAGTGAATCGAGCGTCATGTCATCCGGCTCGTATTCGAGTACGCAACTGAGCGTTCGCAGAATGCTGCCCAGATGCACGAGCAAGGCGCGGCGAGCTTCGGTTTCGTTTGGCATGGGTGGCGTCCGGAATGGCGGAACGGATTGCTCCGCGTGTTCCCTTGAAATCTATGAGCGATGTCGCGCGCGAACGTTGATGGAGGTCAACCGCAGCTGTCAGGACCGTTCGGCATATCGGCCGCGGTGGCCTCGGCAGCGCGCGCCTGCCTGCCATTCTGTCAGCGGGGCACCGTGTCCTCTCCGGTCCGCGACCGGCACGCCGCTGCCAGTATCGCGACGGCCTCGTCGTCGTCCACCTGCGAAAACGAGCGATAGAATGCGCCGACCGAGAAGGCTTCGTCGGACTGCTCGATGCACACCACCTCGTCGGCATAGGGGCGTACTTCATCGAGGCCGCGCGCGCAGGCCACCGGTACCGCGCAGACGAGCAGCCGGGGGCGCCCCATGCGCGCCGCGTGTAGCGCGGCAATCATGGTCGCGCCGGTCGCGATGCCGTCGTCGACCACGATCGTGACGCGATTTTCCCGGGCGACGGGCGGGCGGAAGCGCGCATAGTGCGTCCTGCGTGCCGCAAGCACGGCAAGTTGCTCCTGCTGTTCCGCTTCCAGATAGCGTGACGGAATCGCCATGCGCACGGCATCGCGCGACAAATAGCACCAGCCGGATTCGTCGATCGCGCCAATCGCGAGTTCCGGTTGCCATGGGGCGCGCAACTTGCGCACCAGCACGACGTCGAGGTCGCCATGGAGGCGCGTTGCGAGGATGCTCCCCAGTATCAATGCGCCGCGTGGTATCGCAAGAACCAGGGGGCGTTCGCCACGGTAGGCCTGAAGCACGGACGCAAGCTGATTGGCCGCGTCCCGGCGGTCGTCGAAGATCATTTCACCTCCTGTTGGCGCCGGGGGCGTGCGTTGCTGCGCGCTGGCGCGAAATTCCGTTGTCGAAGCCAGGGCACGGTCGGGCCCGCGGTCGCCCCGATCGCCGTCGAACTACACGTAGCGATCAAAGCCGTTCGAGCCGTGCGAGGATCTCATCGGTCCGCCGCAGCAGCGTCCTGTTCCGCTCGGCCGTCTGCCTGACGGTATTCAGTCTTGCGCGCCAGTACGCGGGGTCGGTGATGGATGTCTGCTTGTGAAAGCAGGATCGGGTCTGCTCCAGCAGACGAATGGATCCTTCGATATGTGACAACTCGCGTTCGACGTCGCAGTACCAGTTCATGCGTGGTCTCCGTTGCATTGACATGACCCATGTTGGATTTCCGATATCGGGCGCGTCTTGATTTCACTCAATGCATCGAATTCATCCGATTTTTCGGTAACTGAAAAGTGATTGGCAGTACGAGGTGACGAGACGTTCGATGCGAAGACCGGACAAGCAACCCGGCCCGGTCTCGCGACGTGTGCGCATCGGCGTTTCAATGGTTGCATCAGACGAATCGGGGGGGACGTTTCGATCGCTTGCGTCTGCCGGATGACCTGCATCAACAACGCTTGCCCGGCAGGAGCGAATATTGACGTTCCTGCATGTCGCTCTCGTCCGCGCTCGACATGCTCCGTGCCGTCTGCGTCTTCACGTTCATGATACGGACACCATCATGCCCGCCTTGTTTACGAACACGCCGAATCGCCAGATCATTTCCCGTTCCGAAGTATCGACACTGAGCGTGTCGGCTGCCATGCCTCATCAGCACCTCCCGATCGACGTCGATGACGACCGGCTGCTGAGCCCCCACGAAATCGCGATCCTGATGGTGCTCGCCAGCGAGCCGAGGCGCCAGCAGGGCGACCCCGCCGACCTGCGCTGCCTCGTCGATCGCGGTCTCGTTCGACTGGATGCGGCGTCGCTTGCCGAGGCGCCCGCCTGCCTGTCCGCCGACGGGCGCCAGATGGTGTCGCGACTCGCCAGACGCGATCGCGCCAGGCAAGGGCGCAACGTCGATGTCACGACGGCGTTTCGCGCGATCGCGGCGGAGACATCGGTCGCGATCGCGCACCACGTCGCGCGCTGACCTGTATCAATTCCACTCGGTGCAGCGGGAATTACCGTTGTTCTCATCGATTGCGAACAGGAGTCGATGGCCATGAAAAGCGACAGCCAGCTGAAGAAGGACGTCGAGCAGGAACTCGAGTGGGATCCGCCGATCGATGCGGTGCGCATCGGCGTCGAAGTGCACGAACGCATCGTGACGTTGACCGGGCACGTCGCCAGTTATCTGGAAAAGGTCGCGGTGCGCAAGGCCGTCGAGCGTATCGAAGGCGTGCGCGGCATCGTGCTGGAACTCGAGGTGCAGACGAACGACGGCAAGCGTCGCTCGGACGAGGACTTGGCCATCGCCGCGCGCTCGCTCCTGATGTGGGATGCGGGGCTTGGCGAGCAGGCCGTGCACGTGACGGTCGAGAATGGATGCGTGACGCTGGCGGGCGAGGTGATGTGGAGCTACCAGATGCAGGAGGCGGAGCGGGCCGTCGAGCGGCTGCGCGGCGTCACCCGGATCATCAACGAGATTCATGTCCGGCCACATCCGACCCAATCCGACATCGCGGGCAAGATCCAGGCGGCCTTGATTCGGCATGCAACGGAAGAGGCCGCACACGTCGGCATTACCGTTCAGGACGGTTGCGTGACGTTGACCGGCCAGGTCGGCTCGATGGGCGAACGGCGGCTTGCCTTCGATGCCGCGTGGTCGGCGCCGGGCGTGCGTGACGTGGTCGATCAACTTACCGTTGCATGATGGTTCGGGCGGCGGCGGACCTCGATCGAGGGTCCGCCTCGCCCCGGCCGGGGAGAACGAACATGAATGCCGGGATGCTCTGTACCCGCGACGTTGCGATGTGTTCGGCACGGGCAACCGTCGTCGAGGCGGCGGAAATGATGCGCGACGCGCACGCGGGCGATCTGATCGTCGTGCGCGAACAGGAGGGGCGATGCGTGCCGGTCGGTGTGGTGACCGATCGCGACATCGTGCTGACGGTGGTCAGCCCCGATGCGGAGGCCGGCTCGCTGTTCGTCGGCGACATCATGTCGGCGCCCGTCGCGACCGCGAACGTCGACGACGACATCTGGCTGCTCGCGAAGCGGATGCGCCAGCACGGCGTCCGTCGATTGCCGGTCGTCGGCGGCGACGGCGAACTGGTCGGCATTGTGTCGCTCGACGATCTGCTGCGCGCCGCTGCGGCGCTGCTCGACGAGTTGCGGCTCGTGGCGGCCCGCCAGCCGTATTTCGAGGAGAAGCAGCGTGGCTGAGCCGGTCGGTTCCAGCTTCCGTCGCGCCGTGCATGATGCGGCGGCGGTCTCGATGGTGCGACGCGCCCTTCGGACGCGCGCGAACCCATGATACGCGGCCGGCAAACCGGCCCGCGCAACCGATTGCGCCGATGGCTCGGCGCAATCGGTCTCTGCCTGCTGCTGTCGAGCGCGACGACGTGGCTCGGCGCGATTCACGACCATCCGCTGAGCATCGGTGTCGTGGCCGGCATGACCGCGCCAGAATGCGGGCGCGTGGGTGCCCGGCCGGCCGGATCGCTGCTGACGACGCCGATGCCTGAACACGATGTCTGCCTGCCGCTGTTCGTTTATCGCGCGTCGTATCCGGATGCCGCGAGCGACGTCGCGTCGTACCGCACATGGATCCTGCAGCAGCGGGTCGGCGAATTCTGGCAATTGTTCGGTTACGTGCTTCTGTTGTGGGCGGCGATCCTGAGCCTCGTCGCCGGCCCGATATGGCTCTTCAGGCGGCGGGCCGGATATCGCCATCGGGGCTCGCGGCGTGGCGCGACCGATGATGGAAGCGGCATGCGCTCGCACGGCAAGGAAGGGGGTAATCATGACGATTTCCGGTGAATTGAATGAGGCGGACTGGACCGTGGCGATCGAAACGGTTGGCGTCGAGACCGGCGGGTACCGCTGCCGAGTCCACGTGACGGTCCGCTCGCCCGACTGCAAGTGCGAGCATGTGTTCCCGCATCACCGGGTATTCGCGACCGAACGCGAGGCAGCGCTGGAGGGACTGCGCAGCGGCATGACATGGGTCGAAATGAAGAAATCGGACACGTTCACGTATTGACGGACGGCGTTTGTCACCGTCATCTGCGCCGCATGCGAGCCGGCGACCGCGGCGACACGGGCCCTGTGCGCACGGCATGACCTGGAGCCTGCGAATGCCGTGTCACCGGCGCCACGCCGGGCCGCGGGCATGCGTTGATCACGGTCAAAGCCGCGCGGCACGGCCTCAATACGATGGATCGCATCTCCGCGAAGAATGACGACCATGAACAGGCTCAGACGCACATGCCGCTTGCTCGTGCTGTGCGCGGCCGCATGCTGCGTGCCGACGCAGCCGGCACATGCGCAGCATGCGCGCCATGCTCCCCGCCAGGGTTTCCACGGCAGGGATTTCCACGGGCGGGACTTTCGCCATTTCGCGCCGAGGGAGCGTACGCGGTGGCAGCGTGGTCGATGGGTCCAGGACTGGCACGGCGGGCGTTACGCGTGGTGGTGGATCGTCGACGGTTACTGGTACATCTATCCTGAACCGATGTATCCGTATCCGACCTACGTTCCGCCTGCGATCGTCGTTCAGCGGCCGCCACCGACCCCGGCCCGGCTGCCGCCGGCACGTGTGTGGTACTACTGCAACGACCCGCGCGGATACTATCCGTATGTCGCGTCGTGCAATGGCGTGTGGACCGCGGTTCCGTCGACCCCGGGCTCCGCGCCGCAATGACGGAAGCGACGCTTGTCCGCATCGCAGCGACCGGGTCCCGGCTGCGCGATTGCGCGCGAGTGACGCGGGAGGGCGCATGATGAACGGATCCTGGCCGGACGCTGACGTCGACGACGTGCTGCTGACGGATTGGTATGAACTGACGATGATGCAGGCCGCGTTCGATGCTGGAATGAACGACATGGCCAGCTTCGAGTTCTTCGTACGGGCGCTGCCCGAGCATCGGGCATTCCTGATGGCGGCAGGGCTGGCGCCCGTCCTCGATTATCTGGAGCGTCTGCGCTTTACGGCCGGCGGCCTTGAGCGCCTGGCCGCGACCGGGCGCTTGCGAGCCGATTTCCTCGCGTCGCTCGCCGGCCTCCGTTTCACGGGCACCGTCGACGCGATGCCGGAAGGCACCGTGTTCTTCGCCGACGAACCGATCCTGCGGATCACGGCGCCGTTTCGCGAGGCGCAGTTCGTCGAGAGCCGCGTGATGAACCTGCTCCATTACGCGACGCTGGTTGCCAGCAAGGCCGCACGCGCCACGCTCGTCGCGCACGGCAGGTTGCTGGTCGACTTCGGCATGCGACGCGCGCATGGCGCGGAGGCGGCGATGCTGTCCGCGCGGGCCAGCTACCTGGCGGGATTCTCGGGCACGGCGACCCTGCTCGCCGGCTTGCGCTACGACATTCCCGTCTACGGCACGATGGCGCATTCATACGTCCAGTCGCACGACGACGAAGCGCTCGCGTTCGAGCATTTCGCGCGATCGCAGCCGGATAACGCGTTGCTGCTGATCGATACGTACGATACCGAGCACGCGGCACACAAGGTCGTCGAACTGGCGCGGCGGCTTGCGCCCGACAACGTGCGCATCAAGGGCGTCCGGATCGACAGCGGCGATCTGGCGGCGCACGCGCGCAACGTGCGCGTGATTCTCGACCACGGTGGCCTGACGGACGCGACGATCTTCGCGAGCGGCAATCTCGACGAAATCCGCCTGCAGGAACTCGTCCACCAGCACGCGCCGATCGACGGTTTCGGAATCGGCACGCAGATGAGTACGTCGGCGGACGCACCGTGCCTCGACTGCGCGTACAAGCTCGTCGAGTATGCGGGCCGTGCGCGCTGCAAATACTCGGAGGGCAAGGCCACGCTGCCCGGCCGCAAGCAGGTTTTCCGGGAATACGGCCCGGACGGGCGAATCGCCGCCGACTGCCTCGGACTCGACGGCGAGCATATCGACGGAACCCCGCTGTTGCGTCCCGTCATGATCGGAGGGGCGCGACTCGCGGCCCCCACGCTCGGCGAGAGCCGCATTCACGCAATGCGCGAACTGTCCACGCTGCCCGATCCGATGCATGCGCTGGCGCCCGTCATGCCGCTGCAGCCGGCGATTTCTCCGGCGCTGGCGGCACTCGTCGCGCAGGAGCATGCCAGATCGGACACGCACGCGGGGCAGCAAGCGGCATGAACGATGCCCATATCCCGGCCGGCCGCGCGATCACCTTGCGCGACAAGGTGGCCGCATTGCGCGAGCCCGCGGCCTGGCCAGACGGCACGAGATCGGTCGAGGCCGTGGAGACGCACATGTCATGGGTATTCCTGACGGAACGGTACGCGTGGAAGCTCAAGAAGCCCGTGCGCGCACCGCAACTCGATTTTCGAACGCTGGCCGCGCGCCATCGCTTCTGTTGCGAAGAGGTGCGTTTGAACCGTCGGCTTGCGCCCGACGTCTATCTCGATGTGGTACCGCTCGTCGTCGACGCCCGCGGTTGCCTGCATGCGGACGGACCCGGCGAAATCGTCGACTGGCTGGTCCGGATGCGGCGCCTGCCGGCCGCACGCATGCTCGACCGCGTGTTGTCGTGCGGCATGGCTACCGCAGGCGATGCGTGTCGCATCGCGGCTCGCCTGAACGCGTTCTACCATGCCCTGGCACCCGCGCGAATCGAAGGTGCGGCGTATCGCGAAGCGCTGCGTTGCACGATCGACACCAACGAACGCGCGTTGTGCAAGCCGCTCGCGGGCCAGTCCGCCGATGTCGTGCGGACGCTCTGCGCGCGGCAGCGTTCGTTGCTCGTGTGTGAAGCCGCGCGCTTCGACCTGCGTGTGCGGCAGGGGCATGTCGTCGAAGGGCACGGCGATCTGCGTCCCGAACACGTCTGCATCGACGATCCGGTCGCGATCATCGATTGCCTAGAATTCTGCAGACGACTGCGAGTCCAGGATGCGGCCGACGAGGTCGGCTTTCTCGCGCTCGAATGCGAGCGTCTCGGCGCACCGGGTTTCGCAGACGCGCTCGTCAATGCCTATCGCTCCGCGAGCGGCGATGATGTCGACGACGGATGCGTGCATTTCTATCAGAGCTGCCGGGCCATGACGCGCGCGCGGCTCGCCGCGTGGCACCTGCGCGAGCCCGCGTTCAGGGCGACGCCGGTCTGGCGCGAGCGCGCGAGCACGTACATCGCGCTTGCCCGGCGGCACGCCGACGCCTGCGAGCGCACGTGGGTGGCCAGCCACGTCAGCGCCGCAGCAGGTCCGTGAGCGAGCCGCCGCGATGGATACGCGCAATCGCCTCGGCAAACAGCGGCGCGCTGTCGAGGATCGCGAGCTTGTCCCTGAGCGGCCCGGCCGGCACGCGCCAGGGCGGCACCGTGTCGGTCACGGCGATGCCGGCGAGCGCGTCGCCGCCGAGCAGGTCGGCCGCGTCGTCAAAGAACATCCCGTGCGTCGCGACCGCGTAGACGGATTGCGCGCCGAGCGTGCGGCAATCCTCGGCCGTGCGGGCCAATGTCGTCCCGGTGCCGATCAGGTCGTCGACGATGACGGCGCAACGGCCGGCGACCTCGCCCACGATCGGCTTGGGTGTCACGATGCCGCCGCTGCGCAGCTTGCCGGCGAATGCCGCGTCGACCGGGCGCCCGATGCGCGCTTCCAGCCGGGTACGGAAATCCTCGGCGCGCCGCACGCCTCCCGCGTCGGGAGATACGACCACGACCGGCCGTTCGCCCGTTTGCGCGGCGAACCAGTCGACCAGCATGCCGTTCGCCTCGAGATGCTCCGTCGGACAACGAAACGCGTTCTGGAACGCCGCGATGTTGTGGATGTCGATCGTGACGACACGATCGACGCCCACCGCTTCGAGCAACATGGCGACATAGCGCGTGGAGACCGGATCGCGCGGCTGAGACCGGCGGTCCTTGCGCGAGTAGCACAGGTAGGGCGTTACCGCACAGACGCGTGCGGCCGACGCGTCCTTCAATGCACCGATGAACAGCAGCAACCGGCACAGCTTGTCGTTGACGGAACTGCCTGGCTCGCCGTGCAGCGACTGCACGACGTAGACATCGTGGCCGCGCACGCTGACCAGCGCACGCGTCTTGTGTTCGCCGTCCTCGAACGGGCGTTCCTCGTGCGCGGCGAGCGTGACGCCGAGACGGGCCGCGATTCGTTCGCCGAAGGCGCGACACGAGTCGAACGCGAACAGGCTGAAAGGGAGTTGTTCCATGGCATGGCTACCTCGCTTCATGCAGTTATCGGGCGTCGCGCATCATGACGCGCTTTGACGTGTTCAACGGTGATGCGGACGGCATCTGCTCGCTTCAGCAGCTCCGGCTCGAGATGCCGGCCGAGTCGGTGCTCGTGACGGGGCCCAAGCGCGACATCGCGCTGCTCGCGCGCGTGCCGGCCTCCGCGGGCGACATCGTCACCGTCCTGGACGTTTCGCTCGACGTGAACCGCGCGGCACTCGATGCGCTGCTGGCGCGCGGGGTCGACGTCGACTATTTCGATCACCACATGCCCGGCGCCGTGCCCGCTCATCCGCACCTTCGCGCGCATATCGACACGGCACCGGACACCTGTACGAGCGTCATCGTCGACCGGTACCTGGCAGGCCGGCAGCGGCTCTGGGCGGTGGTGGGTGCCTATGGCGACAATCTCGTCGGCGTGGCAGGCCGGCTCGCCGCCGCGTGCGGCCTGACGGATGGCGATGCCCACCGTCTGCAGGTGCTCGGCGAATCCATCAACTACAACGGTTACGGCGATCGCCCGGACGACCTCTTCATGGCCCCGCTGGCCGTGTATTCGGCGGTGCGGCAATACGCGAACCCGCTCGAGTTCGCGAAGTCGCCCCTCGCGCGGCGGCTCGACGCCAACCGGCGACGCGATATCGCGCGCGCGGAGCGACAGCGCGCGAGCATCGCGCTGCCGGGGGCGGACGTCTATATCCTCCCCGATACGCGCTGGGCGCGTCGCGTGCGCGGCGTTTTCGCGAATCGGCTCGCGTGTGGTGATGCGACACGCGCTCACGCGGTGCTGACGTTGTCGACCTCCGGTGGGTACACCGTCAGCGTTCGCGCGCCCGTCGCCGCGCCGTATGGCGCCGATCGACTTTGTCGCGCATTTCCGGAGGGCGGCGGCCGGGAAGGGGCGGCCGGGATCAACCGGCTCGCGCCGGAGCGCCTCGACGCGTTCGTCGAGGCGCTCGCGAACGCATACCCCGCCGCGTGAGCCGACGCAGGCGCGCTTGTCGGTGCGGTACGGCGTGGCCGGAACGCGTGTCATCGGGGTGCTCCTGAACGGTGGCCGTTGCGCGGCAGGACTCGCTGCAATCGTGGCGCCACGCATTGCAGGGCGGTTGACGCAGGTCAAGCCTGCCGGCCGCCCCGCCCGGGAAGATGAACCGCCATCATCGGCGGGAGAGGCGTCGTGGAGCACCATGCGGAGGTATTGCGGGGCGGGCGCTGGGCGCTGCCCGTGCCGGGCTGGCGGGATCTCGCCGCGATGCTGATCGTGGCCGGTTTCCTGTTGCTGGCCGGCATCTCGGCGCACCAGATGGCGGGCCCGCTGGCCGTGACGCATCCCCCGGCCATTTCGCTGTCGCCCGCGGCGCTGCCCGGCTACACGCTGCGCACCGTCGCGCGCATGTTCGCGGCACTGCTCGCATCGATCGTCTTCACGTTCGTCTATGCGACCGCGGCGGCCCGCAGCCGTCGCGCCGAGCGTGTGCTGATTCCGCTGCTCGACGTGTTGCAGTCGGTGCCGATCCTCGGCTACCTGTCGTTTACGGTGCTGTTCTTCCTGTCGCTGTTTCCCGGGCGGATCCTCGGCGCCGAGTGTGCGGCGATCTTTGCGATCTTCACCAGCCAGGCCTGGAACATGACGTTCAGCTTCTATCAGGCGCTGCGCACGGTGCCGCTCGATCTCGACGAGGCCAGCCGCAGCTTCCGGCTGTCCGCATGGCAGCGCTTCTGGCGCCTCGACGTGCCGTTCGCGATGCCGGGACTCGTCTGGAACGCGATGATGTCGATGTCGGGCGGCTGGTTTTTCGTGGTCGCGTCCGAGGCGATCGCGGTCGGCAACCTGCACGTCGACCTGCCGGGCGTCGGCGCCTACGTCGCGCAGGCGATCGCGAACCGCGACCTCGCTGCCGTGGGCTGGGCGATCGTCGCGATGAGCGTCGCGATCGTCCTGTACGACCAGTTGCTGTTCAGGCCGCTGGTTGCATGGTCGGAACGGTTTCGCTATGGCGATGCGACGCCCGCGGTCGCATCGCCCAGCTGGATGCTCGACCTGTTCCACCGATCGAGATGGATCGGCCGTGCGGTCGGCCCGATCCGGGCGGTGCTGCGTCGCGCGGCACGCGCGCGGCTGCGCGGGTTCATGTCGGCATGGCGCGACCGGATCGCGCTGCCGCGACACACGGGCGACGTGCTCTGGTTCGCACTGTGCGGCGCAGGATGCGCATATGCGGCGTTCGAACTGTTCCGGCTCGGACGCGCGACGCTCACCTGGACGGACCTGCGCGTCGTCGCGAGCGAAGGCGGGCTCACGTTCGTCCGTGTGACCGTGCTGGTTACCCTCGCGTCGGCGATCTGGGTGCCGATCGGCATCGCGATCGGCCTCCGGCCGGGCGTGGCCGCCCGCATCCAGCCGGTCACGCAGTTCCTCGCCGCGTTTCCGGCCAACCTGCTGTTTCCGGTCGCGGTTTTCGCGATCGTGCGCCTGCGGCTCGAACCCGACATCTGGCTGTGCCCGCTGATGATATTGGGTGCGCAATGGTATGTCCTGTTCAACGTGATCGCCGGTGCGAGCGCGTTCCCGGCCGACCTGCGGGAAGCGGCCGCGTGCTTCCGGGTGCGGCCGGCGACGTGGTGGCGACGCGTCATGCTGCCGGGCGTCCTGCCGTACTTCGTGACGGGCGCGATTACCGCGTCGGGCGGTGCATGGAACGCGAGCATCGTCGCCGAGGCCGTGAGCTGGGGCAGCACGCGCCTGGATGCCGGCGGACTCGGCGCCTACATCGCGCGGATGACCGACGCCGGCGACTATCCGCGCATCGCGCTCGGCGTCGCCGTGATGTCGCTGCTCGTGATCGCGACCAATCGGCTCGTGTGGCGCCCGATGTACGCGTTCGCGGAGCGCCGCACGCGGCTCGATTGAGCCCTCAACCGATCATTTACTCGCGGGAGACCCGTGTGCCGAACCTCAGCGAATGCACGGAAGGGAACGTCGCGAGCGCGGCCGCGCCGGCTTCGGACCCGGCGGCGGTCGTGCTCGAG
Source organism: Burkholderia sp. AW49-1 (assembly GCF_053427845.1). NCBI lineage: Bacteria > Pseudomonadati > Pseudomonadota > Betaproteobacteria > Burkholderiales > Burkholderiaceae > Burkholderia > Burkholderia sp. AW49-1. The sequence continues at coordinate 271,708 of NZ_JBSAXF010000003.1, forward strand.
ATGCGGGCCGTATGCAAATCGTTCACGAAGCCGTCCGGCGAACCGCTGCGCGTGCTGGCCGATATCGATCTCGCGCTGCACGAGGGCGAGATCCTCGGGCTGCTGGGCCGCTCCGGCTCGGGCAAGTCCACGCTGCTGAGGATCGCCGGCGGGCTCGTCAAGCCGTCGACGGGCGCGGTGACGTATCGCGGCGCACCGCTCGCCGGTCCGACCGACGGTATCGCAGTGGTGTTCCAGACCTTCGCGCTGTACCCGTGGCTGACCGTCATCGAAAACGTCGAGCTCGGCCTCGACGCGCTGGGTCTGGCGCCGAGCGACGCACGCGCACGCGCGACCGCCGCGATCGAACTGATCGGCCTCGACGGGTTCGAATCGGCGTTTCCCCGCGAACTGTCGGGCGGCATGCGCCAGCGGGTGGGGTTCGCCCGCGCGCTGGTCAGCGAACCCGTGCTGATGTTGATGGACGAACCGTTCTCGGCGCTCGACGTGCTGACCGCGGAAACGCTGCGCACGGATTTTCTCGATCTGTGGGACGCGCATCAGCTGTCGATCCGGTCGGTGCTGATGGTGACGCACAACATCGAGGAAGCCGTGCTGATGTGCGATCGCATCCTGGTGCTCGGCGCCGGCCCCGCGCACATCGAGGCAACGCTGAGCGTGCCGCTGCCGCGCCCGCGCAGCCGGCACGATCCGGCCGTCCAGGCGATCGTCGGCAGGATCTATGCGACGCTGACCGCACGCATCACCGACACGGCGGCAGGCCGGGAAGCGACGGGCAGTGCGCTGGCCATGAAGCTGCCCGACGTGTCGAGCCACCATCTCGCCGGGTTCGTCGACGCGCTCGCGGCCGCGCCGTACGACGGTCATGCGGAGCTCGGCACGATCGCATCGGCGCTCGCACTCCGGGCCGACGCGCTGTATTCGACCGCGGCCGCGCTCCACCTGCTCGCGTTCGCCGAATGGCACGATCGGACGATCCGGCTGAGCGCCGCAGGCCACGTGTTCGCGCAAAGCGACGACGATGCCCGGCGGCGTCTGTTTCGCGAGCATGTCGTCCGGTTCGTGCCGCTCGCCGAGCATATCGACGAAGTGCTGGGCGAACGCGAAGGGCATCGCGCGCCGCGCGAGCGTTTCGAGCTCGAACTCGAGGATCATCTCGATCCGCGCAGCGCGGAGCAGGCGCTGCGGGTCGTGACCGACTGGGGCCGCTACGCGGGGCTGTTCGATTACGACGACCATACCCGCACGTTCGGCCGCTGATCGTTCGGGCTGCATGTCGGTCGCGTGCTTGATCGGCATCAAGCGTCGCGCGGCGGGGCGTGCGACGCTGGACGAACCGTCGACGCAATCGCGTCGATCCGGCAGACAAGCTCCGCAACTCGACGTCAATGACCGTTCCCGGGAGGACTGACCATGAACTGGCTTTCCGAATACTTCGCCCAGCGCACGAGCCCGCTGTCGCTTTCGCTCTGGGCTCATCCGCCGCTCGCGCTCGGGCCCGACGGGCCGATCTGTCGCGAGCCTTACCGTTTGCCGTACCCGGGCGTGGAACTCGTGTTCACGCCGGCGGAAGCGATCGAGCGCGGCGGGAGGATCTACACGCTGCCGGCGCGTTATGACTCCAGGGGGCTGCTTGCCGCGCGCAGCACGGCACACGACGAGGCCGCATCGTTCTTCCACGAGGTGACGATTTTCGCGCCGTCGCAGTTCAATCGCGACTTCGTGGTGACGGTCAACGGCGAATTTTCCTTCGTGCCGTCGTTCTGGCAGGACGGGTCGCCCGGTTTCTCGGGCGTCTGCGTGCCCGCCGCGAGCGGTCGCGCGACGGGCGACAGAACCGGCCCACCGTGGCTGTTCCAGGGATATCTCAGCATCTAGGGGCCGTTCCTGCCGTCGGCTGGAACCGGCATCACGCGCGCTCGTCCGCGCGTGTTCGCCAGAAGGCGAGGCACACGAGCGCGCCGAGCATTCCGCCGAGATGGGCGAAATGCGCGACGCCGCTCGTGTCGCCGCTGAGGCCGGACAGCAATTCGGTCAACGCATAACCGGTCGCGAAGAGCCATGCTGGCATCGGCACCGGCGGAAACAGCAGCACGACGCGCCGTTTCGGAAACAGCACGGCATAAGCGATCAACGCACCGAAAACGCCGGCCGACGCACCGACGGTCGGTGCGTCGCTGGGCGGCAGGGCCCGCATCACCGCGAGCTGCGTGATCGCGCCGGCCAGCACGCTCGCCAGATAGAGCGCGAGAAAGCGCGCGCGCCCGAGCACACGTTCGACGTCGCGTCCGAACATGTAGAGCCCGAACATGTTGAACGCGATATGGGCGAGGCTGGCATGCAGCACGCTGTACGTCAGCAACTGCCAGACGTGGAAATCCGGTGTCGCCGGCGCGCCCGGTCGTGCGGGCGGCCACAGCGCGAACAGGTCGATGAGCACTGGCCAGCCGCTCGCCTCGGCGATGAACACGGCCAAGTTCACCAGAATCAATGCGTAGGTCATGGCGGCGGAATCCGCGGGACGGAGGTGGCGTTGCCGGCCAGCGGTGCGGCCGGAATCGAACTTCATGACATACCGCCACGTTAGCGGTGGCCCGTGCGTGGCCATTGAGGCAGATCATGGACGGTCGCCGCCTCGCCGCCTCGCCGTCCCCGTGTCGTCAGCCCCGACGGCGAGCAGCAGGTTGACGTGCGTCAACCCTGCCCGGGGCGCCGCGCTTACGCTGAACTCGGGAAACATGCGTCGCCGCGGGGCGGGGCGCATGCCGTATCGTCCACGCGAAGGGCAATGGGAGCCTCATCATGCACATCGGAAGAATCAGTACCCAACCGGTCGAATCGTGCACGGCCGAATGCAGTGCGTTTGAACTCGCCGATCGCATGCGGCACGCGCATGTCGGCGACATCGTCGTGATCGAGTACCGCAACGGCGAAGCCATTCCGATCGGGCTGGTGACCGACCGCGACCTGGTGATCGAGGTGATGGCCCGCGGCGACGATCCGGGCGACGTGACGGCCGGCCAGATCATGTCGCGGGGCCTTGTCGTCGTGTCCGACACCGACGAGATCGGCGTCGCGCTCGAGGAGATGCGCCGCTCGGGCATTCGGAGACTGCCGGTCGTCGACGATGCAGGGCGCCTCGCCGGCATCGTGACGCTGGACGATATCGTCGAGCATCTCGCCGGGTTGCTCGGCGGCGTCGTGGAAGTCGGCAAGCTGCAGCAGATCGAGGAGCAGCGTTTCCGCGCGTGACGTTGCGGGGCAGGGCTGGCGTCCGGCGCGGCCGGACCGCTTGCCCGAGGCATTCGCCCCGCGGGCTTACGTGTGCAGCGTGGCGAGCAATGGCGCCCAGAACGCACGGCTTTCGTACGCTGAGGCATCGCAATCGGTGTCGAAACGAATGGTGATCGCGGCTTCGGTTTCGGTCAGCGGGTCGGCATGCTCGATCTGCCGGGCTAGTACGGCGGTGTCGGCATCGGAGGCATCGCGTCCGTGTGCCGCCCGGGCCGCGACACGCGCCGTGAGCGTCGCCTGGCTCGCGGTGAAATCGAGCATCGCGACGCGCACGCCGAGCCGCGCGGCGAGGGCGATGAACGCCGTCCGGTTGCGCTGGCGCAGGAACGTCGCATCGACGATCGCCGTGTAGCCGCTGTCGAGAACCACGCGAACCTTCGCTAGAAGCCTTTCGTAGATCTCGTCGATCGCGGTGTCCGAATAGGCGCCGGGGGACAGGCGGGTGTCGGCCGGTGCACCGGCCAGGCGCTTGCGCTCGACGTCGCTGGACAACCGGATGGCGCCGAGTTGCGCGGCCAGCGCACGACTGGCCAGCGATTTGCCCGAGCCGGAAACTCCATGGCACATGAGCAACGCCGGCTGCGCATCGCGTCGTGCATCGGCCATCGCCGATGCAACGCGCAGATAGCCGGCGCGCGCCGCTTCGTCGCCGCGCAGCCGGGCGGTCAGCGCGCGTACCAGCGCACGGTAGACGAAGTAGCACGGCAGCACGCCCAGTGCCGCATGGTCGCCCGTGCGTGCCAGCCAGCCGGAAAGGAGGCGGTGGGCGCAATCCTCGCGGCCGTGGGCGGAGAAATCCATCAGCGTGAACGCGAGATCGCTCGCCACGTCGATCCAGCGCAGCGCGTCGTCGAATTCGATGCAGTCGAACATCAGGATCCGGTTCCGCCAGCGCACGATGTTCTCGAGATGCAGGTCGCCGTGACATGCGCGCACGAAACCGCGCGCATGCCGATCGGCGAGCAACGGTGCGATGCGGGCCAGTTCGGCTTCGTACCATGCGCGCAGCGCGGCTTCGTCCGGCACCGTGACGTCGAGCGTGTCGAGCAAGGGGCGGCACTGGGCCGCGACGCTCGCCGCGCTGCCGGAATGGCCGCGTGGTGCCCGGCGCGGCGCGTGCAGATGATGGTGGGCCAGCGTATCGACGAGGGCATCCGCATCCGCCAGACCGTCGTCGCGCGATGCGCTGCGAACCGACAACATCGCCTGCGCGTCGAACCGGCGCATGCGCACCACGTACTCGCCCGGGACCGTCTGCTGCCGGCGCCGGCGCCCGCCGGTCGGCACCGGTGCGGCGAACGCGCATCGCCGGCCGTGCGCGACGAGCGGCCAGACACCCAGATACAGCGGGCCGGCGAACGGCCGATTGAGCGTGCACTCCGCGAGCGCGCAGCGGCGCCGCTGTGCAGGCCGCATCAGATCGACGAAGGCGAAGTGCACCGGCTTGATGCGCTTGTACGCATAGCGCCCGGCCAGATAGACGACGGACAGATGGGTTTCGATCCGCTCGATCCGGCCTGCGGGGTGGGGATAGGTGGCGGGTCGGCGCATTGCGCGATCGAATTGCGTCGACTTTCGTCGCGCATTTCCGCGATTCAGCGCGAACGGGACATGCGGCGCTCGGGACATGATGAACGGATCGGTTATACGGGGCGCGCATACGTGTTGCCGCCCCGCTGGAGCGGGTTCCAGACGAGCATCGGGCATGGCACGTTCTCGCCAGCTCGATGTCACCGGATCGGGTTGACCGGCCAAGGATCGCCGATTCGACACTCCCTATTGCAGCCGACCCACGCATGTTTCGACTTGATGTCCGTCAAGCAGGCGTCCTGGGGGGCAGCCGATCGTCGACGGCCACGCTTGCCGTGTGAAGTCTCCGCGCCGTGCAGACGGCAAGCCGTGCGGCCCGGCACGCGGTCCGGACATGCAGTTGGCATGCTAGCCGATGTTCAGTCGGCGGCCGGCAAGAACTTTCAGTTGATCCACGACGAGCGCGAAACCCGATGCCGCCACGGCGACGCCGACGATCCACTGAAGCGGGAGCGCGGTCACCAGGGTGCCGGACAAGGCGAGCGCGCAGACGATCGCGACGTCGACGACGGAAGAAATCAGCAGCCAGCGGCTCGGCATCGAACTCCAGACACGCTTGCGCGACCGGAGCACATAGATCATCGCTTGATTGCCGAATGCAATCGCCAGGAAGCCGAGCGTCAGGATGGACGAGGACGCCAGATGGCCCTCGAATGCGCCGAAGGCAATCACGCCAGCCGAAAACGCGAGCTTGCCGAAACCGAAGAGCGTTGCGGCAAGAACGATGCGTGGCATGTTCCAGCGCTGCGGGGCTTGCGCAGGCTCCGCGCGATCGGTCGTCAGCGACATCGTCAGGAAGTCGTTCGTGACCAGCAGGATGATCATGATCATCGGCGTGATCAACGGTCGGTGCAAAGCGATGAGGCCGACCGTCAACAACAACACGATCTCGATCTTTTTGACGAGCATGTTCAGCGTATAGGTGAGCAGTCGCCGGAACGCCATTCTCCCTTCGCTGACGGCCGCGACGACTCCCGACAGTCCGGGTTCCGTGAGAACGATCGCGGCGGCGGCCTTCGCGGCATCGCTGGCGTTCGACACGGCTATGCCCACTTGGGCCTGGCGCAATGCGGGCGCATCGTTGACGCCGTCGCCGCACATGCCGACCACGTGACCGGCTCCCTGCAGTGCCTGGACGAGGCGGTACTTGTCCTCGGGCATCACGCGCGCGAATACGTCGAATCGCGCCAGCTTCGCTCGATCGAAACCATTGTCGCGCGGGTACGGCGTCGGCCGCAGGCCGATATCGTGCGCGATGGCGGCGGCCGTCGCGGCCGAGTCGCCCGTCACCATGATCGTGCGCACGCCGAGCGCGCGGAGCGACTCGATCAGCGTCGCGGCATCCGCGCGCGGGGGATCGGTGAGTGCGATGAGTCCGGCCAGGCTGCGCCGGCCGTCCGCCGTCTCCACCCCGACCGCGATGATGCGCCGTCCGTCGCGCGCGAGCGCGTCTGAGTTCGCGCGCACGTCGGAATTGCACTCCATGATCCGTTCGAGCGCCTGCAACGCGCCTTTTACGACATGCATCGGTCTTCCGTCGGCGTCTTGCACGAACGCTTGCGACATCTTCGTGTCGGGGTCGAACGGCACGCGTCGAACCGTTCGGTCCGGACACGGTTCGCCGCCTCGCATGGCCACCGCGCGAAGGATCGCGGCATCGAGCGGATCGTCTCCGGCCGGTTCGCAAGTGAGTGCCGCGAGGTCCAACAGCTGTTCCGGCGTGTAACCGGGCTGAGGCGCGACTTCGGTGACTTCCGCCGCGTTCCGTGTGAGCGTGCCGGTCTTGTCGGAGCACAGCACGTCCATGGCCGCGGCCTCGTGAACGGCCGACAGGCGTGTCGGCAACGCACCGCGCCGACTGAGCGAAAGCGCGCTCAGTGCAGCGGACAGGGTAAAGGTCGCGGGCAGTGCCACGGGGACGGTCGCGAGCAGCATCGTGAGCGCGAGGCGGAGCAACTCACCGGAGGAGAAACCAAGATGACGGGCATAGCCGAGCGCGACGAGCGCGATAGCGCCATTGATCATCCCGAGATATCTGACCGCCGCGAGCACCGCATGCTGTTCGGTGCTCGGGGCACGGGCGATGCGCACCAGTTCGACGGTTCGACCGAAACAGGTCCGCGTGCCCGTTGCCGTGACGATGCCGAGCGCATGACCGCGCTTCACGATCGAACCTGAGTGGACCATCGATCCAGCGGGGACGTCCACCAGCGTCGACTCGCCTGTCAACATCGCCTGGTCGACCGTAGCGAAGCCGTTCGTTACGCGCACGTCCGCCGGGACGACCGCTCCGATCGGCAGCTCGATGGCATCGTCCGGCACGAGATCGGCGGCCGGAACGCGGATCCAGCGGCCGTCGCGACGGACCCGGGCCGTCGGTTCGAGCTGTTTGCGCAGCACCGAGAGCGCGGTTGCCGCGCGCTGCTCCTGTATCAGGGACAGTACGACGTTGAATGCGAGCAGAACGGTAATCACTGCTGCTTCGATATACGCGCCGATGGCGAGCTGAAGGACGATCGAGGCTTCAAGCAACCACGGTACCGGCGCCCATAGTTTGGTCAGTAACACCCGAGTGAACGAAGGTGTCGTTTCCCTGACCGTATTGGGTCCGAATTCGGCCTTGCGCGAGCGGGCTTCTGCGCTGGACAGGCCGGGCGGTGCTGCGCGTTCCGACGACGCGTGCGCCGTCTGGCGCGTCGGTTCCGCAGGAGCCGTGTTGACGGGGGCTGACATAGTGCAATAACCGGATGGATGGCGCCACGTGGACGCGGGTGACGAGGGCGGCCCACCCGGGCCGCGAGTGGTGTTCTCGTTGCTTGTCTGTGATGACGCTATCGCACGCCGATTCGTCGGCGTTGACGCCGGTCAACGGCATCGATGCAGCGAGCACGGCTTTTTCGGCGGGTGCACCGGCGCGGTTGGCATCGGCGCGCCGCCGCTCGCTGCGCAGGCGCGATTGACACACGTCAACCGCGTTCGCTGGAGTGGCAATACAGTTGAACTCAGCGCTTGCGCAATGTCGCGCGCGGCTGCATGCGGGATGCAGCATGCCAGTCGCGATACCGTCGGCTTGACGCCGAGCGCGATCATGCCGTTCCGTTGCGAGCGGCACTCACGGCCTCACGAGGCATTGGCGATGAAACGACGGTTGTTGATGGTTGGCGTGCTGCTTGCGTCGGGTGCGTGTGCAGGACCGGACCGGCTCGCGGCCTTCAGGTCGACGGAGACGCAACTTCTTGCGATGCGTCAGGCCGCATCGCTGCAATGTTCGACACCGTCCGAATGCGACCGGGCATGGAGCCGCACGCGACGCTACGTCCAGGATCATTCGTCGACCCGGATCACGCGATTCGGCACGGACCGGATCGAGACGGCGCAGCCGTATCTGGCCGGGGAAGTCTATCTGTGGGCGTCACGCGCGGAATCGGGTGGCGGTGGCTCCGTGATCCGGCTCAAGGCGATGTGCAAGGGCATGTACGACAGCAACGGCGGCCCGGGATGGCAATACGACGTGTGCGCCCGGAAGATCCTCGATATCGAGCAAGGCTTCCGGTCGGACAAGAAGTCGCCGGGCTAGCGGCGGATGTGGACCAACTGCCGGCGGCTTCTTCTCGCGCCGGTTTCGTGGCGGCCCCAAACCGTTGACTTCGGTCAACGCGTGCTTGCGGCGAGCACCGATGATGGAAGCGAATCCGAACGCCGCCGGCGGGTCGGTTCATCAGCGAGGTTCGCATGTACACGAATATCTTGGTTGCGACGGACGGCAGTCCTTCGGCCAATCGGGCGCTCGACGAAGGTCTCAGGATGGCCCGCTTGTGCGGCGCCCGCCTGTTTGCCGTGTTCGTCGTCGACAAATCCACGCTGTTCGCCTACGGCGGACGCATGGAGCCGGAAGCCTTGCTCGACGAGATCCGGCGCCATGGCGCCGCGATCTTGCGAGACGCCGACCGGACGATCTCGCGCGCGGCCGTCAACGGCGAGACCGAAATCATCGAGACCGATTTCGGTCAGGACGTCGCGGAGCGCCTGCAGCGCTACGTCGTCGATCATGCGATCGATCTGGCCGTGGTCGGCACGCACGGTCGACGCGGTGTCCGGCGGCTGGTGCTCGGCAGCGTTGCAGAACGTTTCCTTCGCGCATCGAGTTGCCCGGTCCTGCTCGTGCGCGGCGAGGATACCTCACCCGCCACGGTCGCGGTGGCCTAGTGTCGCTGCCGGCCAGTGCGCCACCTGCCCAGGTGATCATCATGCAGATATCGTTTCCTTCAGAACATCCGACGTATTGCGACCTCGATTCCGCGCTGAGCTTTCCGGCGCTCGTCGAAGGTCGCCGCGTGCGCTGCGCGATCACCTCGGCCGCGCTGGAAGATCACTTCCGCGCGGCGTCGCCTCGCGAGCAGGATCTCGTCGACGCCTTCGCGCGCCATCGTCCCGCCATCGAGCGCGCAGCCCGCCGTCTGCTCGAGGAAATCGGCGGACGCCCGATCCTGCTCCACAGCGGCCATTTCCGGTTCTGTACATGATCGTCCGCCACCCTTGACGCGCATCAAGCGCGTGCCGGGGCGTGCGGGTACGCTGGATTTTCAAGGATCATTCGTCCCATGCGCGGCATGTGGTGTCGCGCCATCCGATCTTCATTGCGGCCGATGCTGTCGGGACGAAGGCGCCGGTCGTCTGTCACCGTATGAGGAGTACGAACCATGAGCAACATGACGCGTTACGATCCGTTTTCGATCGAACCCGTATCCGACCTGTTCCAGGGGCTGTTCAGGCCGCTGCGCGGCATGACACTGACAGACGAGCCCGATCTTGCGTCGATGAAGATCGACGTCACCGAAAACGACAAGGCGTACACCGTCAACGCGGAACTTCCCGGCGTCGCAAAGGACGACATCGACGTCCAGGTAACGGGAAATACCGTATCGATCAACGCGAAGATCGAGCGCAACAACGAACAGAAGGACGGCGAGCGCGTGATCCGGCGTGAGCGCTACAGCGGTGCGATCAGCCGCTCGTTCTCGCTGTCCAGCGACATCGACGATGCCGGCGCGACGGCGACGTATCAGGATGGCGTGTTGTCGCTGACGCTGCCGAAGAAGGCACCGGTCGGGCAGAAGAAACTCACGATCAGCTGATCGGACGACGGGCAACGGGCGATGCAGGCACGCATCGCCCATCGGGAGGATCCGGCGCGCGGAGCGATCCGCGCGCCATTTCGTTGGCGCGCCCGAATCCGCCCTCACGCATGCGATGGCGTACTGCCGGGCCGATAGCCGACCGTCTGCGCCAGGATCGGCAGCTCGTCCTCGTTCAGCCGCAACGCGTCGGCGAGCGTGCGGTGATTGATCCAGCCGCGCACGACCGTTCCGAGGCCGGCCGCCGCGCAGTACAGCGAGACGTTCTGCGCGATGGCGCCGGCCGCGATCGCCGAGAACACGTCGCGCTGCGGCGGCGGCATGTCGAGTATCGCGGCCGTCCGGACGACGTAGACGAGATCCAGCGGCGCGCGGCCGACGAAGTCCTGATAGCCCGTGAGGTTGCGCGCATCGACCGCGTGCTTCAGCACGAGCCGATGCGCGGGCGCATCGTAGCGATAGACGCCGTAAGGCAGCGCGACGTAGATGTCGATTTCATTGAATGCGTGCGCGGACGGCGCCGTACGACCGCCGCTCGCCGGGCGGTTGATGCCGTCCGCCGCCCACAGCATCGTGCCGAGTGTCATCGGCGGGAGCGGTGTGGCGGCGAATTCGCGTGAGCTCATTCGGGTCGCGAGCGCCGCCATCAGCGGCACGTCGTTGTCGAGCATCGGGCGGGGCAGGTCGACGATCGCCGGCGACTCGCCCTCGGGCGATGCCGGCTGCGTCACGGGCGTCGGCGAATAGGCCAACAGCTGCTGTTCGGTCATGCGAGTCTCCTTGAAGCGTGATTGCGCGTGCCTGGAACGTCGCGCATCGGCGATTTCACGATAAGGCGGCCGGGACGTAGCGGCTTGACTTCCGTCAAGCGGCGCGCCGACCGGCCACGACGTGCGGCGTGCGGCATCCGTTGACCTGCATCAGCGCTCGGGCGCCGCGCGTGTGCAAATCTGGCAACGTGCGGCGGACAGGCACGCCGCGGCTCACAGGAGAGCAGACGATGAAAACCGACAAGCAGTTGAAGCAGGATGTCCAGGACGAACTGGAGTCCGACCCGTCGATCGATTCGACGCGCATCGGCGTCGAGGTGACCGACCGGATCGTGACGCTTTCGGGGCACCCGCCGAGCTACGCGGAAAAACTGGCGATCGAGCGCGCGGCGAACCGCGTGGCCGGTGTCAAGGCGCTCGTCGTCGACATGACCGTGCATCTGCCGGACGACGACGTGCGCACCGACGAGGACATCGCGAAAGCGGTGCGCTCGGTGCTGCACTGGACGGTCGGGTTGCATGACGACGCGGTCAAGGTGCAGGTCGAACGCGGCTGGATCACGTTGTCCGGCAAGGTCGACTGGGCGTACCAGAGCCACCTGGCCGTGCGCGCGATCTCGCAGATGCGCAGCGTGACCGGCGTGACCGACCACATCGCGGTACAGGGGACGGTCGGCGCGGACGACATCGGCGGCAACATCAAGCGCGCGATCATGCGTCACGCGGAGCGCGAGGCGAAGCACATCGCGATCGACGTGCACGACGGCACCGTGCGGCTGTCCGGCAAGGTCGGCTCGTTTTCCGAGCGCAAGGCCGTGCGCGGCGCAGCGTGGTCGGCGCGCGGCGTGCGTGCCGTCGTCGATGACCTGGTGGTCGAGTAAGTCCGGCTGGCGGATGTGTGATGCACGGCGAGTCGGGAGGGCGGTCGGATGACACTGTCGGGTGAACTTCACGAAGCGGACTGGTCGGTCGCGATCGAGACGGTCGCGGCCGAATCCGGCGGCTTCCGCTGCCGGATCCACGTCATGCTCAACGCGCCGGACGGCATTTGCGAGCGGATGTTCGAGCATGGCAGGACGCATGCAACCGAGCGCGAAGCCGCGATCGATGCGCTGCGCGCCGGGATGACGTGGATCGAGATGAAGAAGTCGAATACCTTCACGGTCTGAACCGGCGGGCGGGGCAGGTCGACGAAGGGCGGTCCCCTACGCCACGCGCGGTGCGGCGATAGCCGCATCGACGCGTGCCGCGGTCGTCTACCGCGTCTTGTGCGAGACGCGCCGGCGCTGCGCGCGCTTTCTCTTGCAGGCACGCGCATGTCGCTCCGGCCGCCGAACATGCCGGGCAACCGCATCGGTCACGGTCGGAAAGAAGCTGGCCGCGCCGAACACGTCGAACAAACCGTAGGCGCGCAGGCGATCCTTCACCGGCCCCTTCATCTCCGCGAAATTCATCGCGATGCCGCGCTCCCCGAGTTCCTCATGCAGCGCCACGAGCCGATCCGCGGCGCTGACGTCGATGTCGGTGACGGGCTCGGCGGCGACCACGATGCGCGTGACCGGGCCCGCCGCGCGCGCGATCGCGGCGTCCAGATGCTCGCAGAAGATCTCGACGTTCGCATAGAAGAGCGGCGCATCCCAGCGAAACAGCACGAGCCCCGGCGTTTGCTCGGCGTCAGGATGCCGCCCGACGTCGTGATAGCCGCGCACGCCCTTCAGTCGGCCCAGCACCGCGTCGTACGGATGCCAGGCCCGCCAGACGAACGAAAGCAGCGACAGCGCGCTGGCGAGCAGGATGCCGGGTACGACGCCCATGCCGATCACGCCGGCGAAACACAGCATCGAAATCAGGCATTCGCCGCGGCGCATCCGGTATAGCCGCACGACGCTGCGCACGTCGGCGATGCCGAACGCCGCATAGATCACGACAGCAGCCAGTGCCGTGCGCGGGACGAACGTGAGCAGCATCGGCGCGGCAACGAGCAGTATCGCGATGCACGCGGCCGCGACGACATTCGTGACCTGGCTTTGCGCGCCCGCGGCGATCGCGACCGGCGTGCGGGACGAGCTGCTGGTGACCGCGCAGCCCTGCGTCACGCCGGCGAGCAGATTGGCCGCGCCCAGTGCGATCAGTTCCTGGTTGCGGTCCGGCGCGTCGCCCGCCCGCGCGGAAAGCGCGCGCGACAGCATGCTGATGTCGGCGAACGACACCAGCGCCACCGCGATCGCACCGGACGCGAGTGCGCCCATGTCGGCCAGCGAGACGGCCGGCAGGCGCGGGACAGGCAAGCCGGCCGGCAACGCGCCGACCGTCGCGACGCCGTGCAACGGCGACAGGCGAGCCACGAGCGTTGCCGCCAGCACGGCGATCAATATGCCGGGCCAGCGCGGCGTCACGCGTTTGATCAGGATGATGGCCGCCAGTACCGCGACGCCGAGCAGACCGGCCGCGAGGGAAAAACGACCGTCGACGAAGGCATGCACGATGCGCGTCACGCTGGAAAACACGTCGCTGCCCGACACCGGCATGCCGAACAGTTCGGGCAGCCGCCCGACCACGAGCGCGATGGCGATGCCGTTCAGGTAACCGTACTGGATCGGGCGCGACAGCAAATCGGTGACGAAGCCGAGACCGAGCGCGCCGAGCAGGATGCAGATCGCGCCGGCCGACAGCGCCAGCGCGCCGGAAAGCGCGATCGCGCGCTGCGGATCATGGGCGGCGAGCGGGGCGATGGCGCCCGCGATCAGTGCCGTCAGCGCGGAATCCGGGCCGAGAACGAGGATCCGGCTCGGGCCGAGCAGCGCATAGGCGAGCAATGCGGCGATCGACGCATAGAGGCCCGTGATGGCGGGCAGCCCGGCTGCCTGAGCGTAGCTCATGCCGACCGGCACCAGGACGGCCGAAAGCGCGATCCCCGCGTACAGGTCTCGAGAAAGCCACGCACGCCGATAGTGCGCGAGCAGCGCGACACCCGGGAGCATGCGGGTGATCCGTCCGGATAGCGGGCGGTTCATCGCGGCTTCATCGCGGAAAGGTCGGGACGTAAGGGTGACCTTGCCCCGACAGGCAGGCGTTCATCGAAATGTGGCCGCCCCCGAATAGACGCGTGATTCCACGCAGCGACGGGGGCCGTCGCACCGGCGGCGGATGCCGAGGCTCGACGCCACGGCGCCAGGCATCACGCCACCTTGAGCGTGGACAGCCGCAGCGCCTGTGCGAAGCGGGCCAGCGTGGCGATCGATCCCGTCACGCTTTCGTACCGCTCGCGCCCGATCTGCCCGTCGAGTATCACCAGCATGCCGGCGTCTCGTGCGAGCGCGACCAGTGCCACCGTGTCGAGCGCGGCTGTATCGGACATGTCGGATGTGGCGGCCCGCATCCCCGAATCGGAACGATAGTCGGCGTGTGACATGACATCTCTCCTGGTTGTTGTGCGATCGGCGTGCCGGTGGGCCGGTATCCGTGATTTCAGTATCGTTGCCGCGTGCCTGCGATTCAATCAGCAGGCCCCGAAGTCGCGGTAGGAATCGCGCCCGCATCGTCGGCGGATTCCTACACGGCGCGTGGCTCCGACGACGCCTTGCAGCGCGCCGGCGCACGTTCCCGGCGCCGCGCATACCAGCTTCCGATCGCGTGCCAGATCGCCGCGGCGGATTCGCAATACGTGAGCAGTTCCAGATCGCGGCGGTCGATCATCCCTTCGTCCGCGAGAAACGCCAGGTCGACCGCACGGCGCCAGTAAGCCTCGCCGACGAGGATGACGGGCAGCGGTGCGATCTTGCGCGTCTGCAGCAGCGTCAGCACCTCGAACAGCTCGTCGAACGTGCCGTAGCCGCCGGGGAAGAAGACGGCCGCTTTCGCGCGTTCGAGCAGATGCAGCTTGCGGATCGCGAAATAGTGGAACCGGAAGCAGAGATCCGGCGTGATGTACGGATTTGGCGCCTGTTCGCGCGGCAGTTCGATATTGAAGCCGATGCTCGGCGCGCCGCGCTCGTAGGCGCCGCGGTTGGCGGCTTCCATGATGCCGGGGCCGCCGCCGGTGACGATGGCGAGCCGCGCGGTGCGCGTGCACCGGTCGGCATGGGCGACGATGCGCCCGAGCTCGCGCGCGACGCGGTAATACACGCTGTATTCGACGAGGCGGCTGGCAATCGTGACGGCGCGCCGTCGGCTCGGGTCGTACGGACGCTCCGCGAGCAGGCGATTCGCTTCGTCCAGCCGCGCGTTGGCGACCGATGGCGCGACGATACGCGTGCTGCCGTAAATCACGACCGCATGGCCGATCCGCTCGTTCTGCAAGCGCTCCTCGGCTTTCCAGTAATCGAATTGCAGCCGGATGCCGCGCATGCCGGAACCCTGCAGAAGGGTCGCATCGTCGTCGGCCGGGGAGCGGTGCCGGCTTTTGGTGACGCGCCGCGCGCGGCGCGACATGGATGGGGTCGCGTCGTTGCGGACGATGGCATCGGGCCTCGTGCGCAGCCGTTTGCCGCGCGGCTTCGCGATCGTCGCGACGGGGGCCGGACGGCGGCGAGCGGTGCCTTTCGCCATGCCGGCGGGAGCACGTTTGACGGGGGTCGACATCAACGGAAGCGCCGCCTGACGGTCATTGGCTCAACACCCATTGCACGAGCAGATGCGCGTCGTCGCGAGACAGCGGCCCGCCGCGATCGATGGCCGACGGCATCGGCGTGTCGCCCCAATGCACACGACCGCCGCCGCGCAGCTTGCGTTCAAGCTCCGCGGCGGCATGCGGATCACCGCGATAGCGCTCGGCGATCTCGTGAAACGACGGCCCGAGGAACGTCATGTCGGGCGTATGACAGAACATGCAGTGCTGCGCGTTGACGAGTTCGGTCGGCTCGGGCACGGTCGTTTGCGCGGCGGCCGTGCCGGCTGTCAGCGCAATCGCGCAGAGGGCGGCGCAACGCATGATGCTCATGTTCGTTTCCTCGTCGGGATCAGGTGAAGGAGATTACTTCGTCGAGCGGGCGACGCGGCGAATGCGGCGTATGCGGACCGCGCCCGACGCGCAGCAGCAACTGCGGCTCGCCGCGCAGCCCGAGCATGTGGCGCAGATGGGCACGCAACCCGGCCGTTTCGACCGGCTGGTTCAGGTACGACGCGGTATAGCCCGCGCGCGTCGCGACGAGCAGGATGCGCTCCAGCGCCTGGCCGGCGGCGAGCCACGCTTCGCGGTCGTCGCGCACGGTCGCGATGCACACGATCAACGGTGATGCGCCGACGAGCTGATGATGCAGCGCGGCCAGCCCGTTGCCGAGATCGAAGGTCCGTACCGCCATCGTCGCGACGGGCGCGGCGAAGTCCAGCAACGTCGGCACGCCGGCCGCGAACGCGGGCATGCCGTCGACATGCCGGCGCGGATCGATCCAGCTCGCCAGTTCGCGCCGGAAGCGCGGATCCGAGAACTGCTGACGGTCGGCCTCGGCGACCAGCTCCGCGACGCGTGCGCGATGCGCGATCGAGTCGACGCACGCGACGTCGGCGCCTTCCGCGACGCCGGCCTCGATCAGTTCATGCTGGATCTCGTCCGGCACGGCCGTCGATTCGAACGGGGCGCGCGTCGTGACGCGATCAGGAATCGCATCGAACAGCGCGCCGAGGGAGGCATCGGAATAACCGTCGTCGCAGACCCGGACCGTCGCAAGGAGATCAGGGTCGACTTCGGAGGGAAACGTGGTGATCGTGTGGGCGAGCCCGGCGTGATCGAGCGCGACACGCAGATTGAGCAACGCCGCGCCGCAGCTGATGATCAGCTCGCGATCGAACGGATCGACCACGGGCAGCGCGCGAACGCGGTCCGCGCACACGGAAATCGTGGCACCGTTGACCAGGAAGCGCCACGGCTGGGAATTGTGGCTGGACGGAGCCAGCACCGCGTAGCCCAGCAATTCCCTCATCTGCTGGTCGGGATGGGCGCTTGCGGCAAGCGGGGGAACGGATATCATCGATCATCTCCAGGTTGCCGCGCGCGCGGGCGGCGTTTCGCCACTTCATCGTGTCAGCAACCGTCCGGCGGCCGTTGACCCACGTCAAGCGCCCGTCATCGGGCCGACCGCACGCGGTGCCGGACGACTAGCCTTGGAAGCGAAGCGCGCGAAACCGGTCGCGCAGGGAGGCGAGCATGCTTGCGATGATGTTTGACGGCACGACACCGCATTTGCGCGAAGCGCGCGTGCCGGATCCGTCGCCCGCGGCGGGCCAGCTGCTGATCGACGTACACGCGTGCGGCGTATGCCGGACCGATCTGCACGTCGTCGACGGCGAGCTCGCGCACCCGAAGCTGCCGCTGATCCCAGGGCACGAAATCGTCGGAACGGTGCGCCGACTGGGCGAAGGCGTGACGGGCTTCGCCGTGGGCGACCGGGTGGGCGTCCCCTGGCTGGGCTCGACGTGCGGGCATTGCGCGTATTGCACGTCCAGCCGCGAGAACCTGTGCGACAGCCCCGGATTCACCGGCTATACGATCGACGGCGGCTATGCCGAGTGCGCGGTCGCCGATCACCGCTATTGCGTGCATCTGCCGCAACGCTATTCCGACCTGGAAGCCGCGCCGCTCCTGTGCGCCGGCCTGATCGGCTATCGAACCTTGCGCATGGCGGGCGACGCGCGTCGCATCGGCATCTACGGTTTCGGTGCGGCGGCCCACCTCGTCGCGCAGGTCGCGCATGTCGAAGGGCGCACGGTGTTCGCGCTGACGAAGCCCGGCGACACGGCGGCGCAGCAGCTTGCGCTGTCGCTGGGCGCCGCGTGGGCCGGCGGCAGCGACGAAGCGCCGCCTGAGCCGCTCGATGCCGCGCTGATTTTCGCGCCGGTGGGCGCACTGGTGCCGGCGGCGCTGCGCGCGGTCGACAAAGGCGGGATCGTCGTGTGCGGCGGCATTCACATGAGCGACATCCCGGGCTTTCCGTACGCGTGGCTGTGGGGCGAGCGCCGCATCGCGTCGGTGGCCAACCTGACGCGTGCGGACGCGGTCGAATTCATGCGGATCGCCGCCGCGACGCCGCTACGGGTCGAGGCGGTCCGCTACGCGCTGACCGATGCGAACCGCGCACTGGACGACCTGCGCGGCGGCCGCGTATCGGGCGCGGCCGTGCTGGGCATGCGCGGTTGATCGGCTCGACGGTTTCGCGGCGCGCTCAGATCTGCCGCAGGCCGTCCGAATCGACGATCCGGATCTGCTTGCCTTGCGCCGCGACGAGCCCCTTGTGCTGGAACTTCGACAGCATGCGGCTGACCGTTTCGAGCTTCATCCCGAGATATTCGCCGATCTCGTCGCGCGTCATCCGCAGCACGAATTCCGCGGCCGAGTAGCCGCGCGCCTTGAAGCGCGCGGAAAGATTCAGCAGGAACGCGGCCACGCGCTGCTCGGCGCTCATCGTGCCGAGCAGCAGCATCTGCGAGGATTCGCGCACGATCTCGCCGCCCATCATCTGATACACGTGATGCTGCATCGGCCGCACTTCGCGGCACATCTGCTCGAGCTGGCCGAACGGGATGATGCAGACCGTGCTGTCCTCGAGCGCGATCGCGTCGCCGTTGTGTTGCCCGGTGTGCACGCCATCGAGGCCGAGCGATTCGCCGACGATCTGGAAGCCGGTGATCTGCTCGTCGCCGTCGCGATGCATCACGATGGTCTTGAACGATCCGGTTCTCACTGCATAGATGCTGCTGAATGCGTCGCCCGCGCGAAACAGCGTTTCGCCGCGCCGGATGTGTCGCGTCGTGCAGATCATCGCGTCGACGCGCGCGAAATCCTCGGGCGAAAGATCGGGCGGCATGCAGACAGTACGCAATGCGCACGTCGAACAGCGGGACGCGGCGCGCTTGGGCTGATCCGTCGATTCGACCGGATGCAGCGGGATGAACGGGCGTAACGGCATGGTCGTCGAGACTTCGGCACTGCTGTGCATGATCGGCTCCAGTTCGGGGGCAGCGGCGGCCGCCATCGGGCGGGGTCGCGCTGACCGTTGTACCGGCGGCCTTGGTGTCTGCCGCCTTCCTGTCGGGGAAGCCCCACCGGACGCGCCGGGAGACCGATACACCGGTCTCGTCGATGATGCTGCCTTGGCTCCGGGAGGCACGTTTATTCGTTTTTCTTGATGTGCAGTATGGATGTTGCGCAACGTCAAGAAAATCAGCCGGAATTGAAGTTGGAGTAGGTGAGAGGGAAGTCTTGTAGGGGGTTTCCTACAGAGGCGCGGCACCTTGTCGCGAGCGTCGCCGGCGTGCGCCGGCGGCCGATGGCGGGCGCCGCGTCGCCGCGCCCGAGGCCGACGTCACAGCTCGTCCGGGTCCTCGAACAGCTTGTGGCGCATCGCGTAGCGCACGAGCGCCGTGTCGTTCGGCATCTGCATCTTCTCGAGGATCCGCGTCTTGTACGTGCTGACGGTCTTGACGCTCACGCAGAGCGCCTGCGCGATTTCGGAAATCGACTCGCCGGTGGTGACGCGCCGGAAGACGTCGAACTCGCGGTCGGACAGGCGCTGATGCGGAAGAAGATCGGTCGGCTCGTTCAGGCTCTGCGCGAACTGCTCGGCCATGGTCAGGCTGACGTAGACGCCGCCGGCCGCGATCTTGGTCAATGCGGCGACCAGTTCGGCGCTGGCGCTTTCCTTGGTCATGTAGCCCGAAGCGCCCGCGCGGAATGCGCGTACCGCGTACTGTTGCTCGGCATGCATCGTCAGCACGAGGATATGCAATCCCGGCTTCTCGTCCTTGATCTGCTTGATGAGTTCGACCCCGTTTCGGCCGGGCATCGACAAGTCGAGCACCAGCACGTCGGCGTTCGCGTCGCGCGTGAGCGCGATCGTCGACGTACTGTCCTGCGCTTCGCCGACGACCTCGAAACCGTTCGCGCTCTGCAGGATGTGTCGAAGACCGTCTCTGACGAGTGCGTGGTCGTCGGCGATGAGTACCCTGATCATGACAACACATCTCCTTGCTGGATGGCGTGAAGCGGCAGCGCCACGGTGATCGAGAATCCCGCGCCCGGCCGGTTGTCGATCGTCACCGTCCCGTCGAGCATGTGCGCGCGCTCGCGGATGCCGATCAGGCCGAACGACGGGCGGTCCTGCACATCGCCGGTGTGCTCCGGCGCGCCGTGACCGTTGTCCGCGATGCGCAGCATGCAATATCCGTCTTCCACTTTCAATGCCAGCTTTACGTTCGTCGCGTCCGAGTGTCGCGCGACGTTGGTCAGCGTTTCCTGCACGATGCGGAACAGCGTGGTCGCGCCGGTGCCGGTGAACGCGGTGTCGACCGGCGCGATGTCCCGGTCGACCGTGATCCGGTAGCGGCGCGTGAAATCGTTTGCAAGCCATTCGATCGCCGGCACGAGGCCCAGGTCGTCGAGCATCACCGGCCGCAGATCGGCCGCGATGCGCCGGACGGACGCGACGATCGAATCGATCAGGCGATGCATGCCGCCCAACTGCTCGCGCACGCCGGTGTTGGGCGCGACGAAGCCCGCGAGCCCCAGCTCGACGGCCGAGAGATCCATCTTGAGCGCGGTGAGTTGCTGGCCGAGATCGTCGTGCAACTCGCGGGCGATGCGCGTCTTCTCTTCCTCGCGCACGTTCTGCAGGTTGGCGGACAGGTCGCGCAGTTCCTCGCGCGACTGCTTGAGGGCATTTTCCGCGCGCATCCGCTCGGTCACGTCGCGCAGCATGACCGTGTACAGCTTGCCGGTGCCGTCGCGAATCTGCGAGATCGACGCCTCGATCGGAAACTCCGTGCCGTCCGCGCGCAAACCGAACAGCACGCGTTGCCGCCCCATCTGGCGCTCCGACACGCCCGTCACGCCGAACTGCTCGACGTGTCGCGCATGCGCGGCGCGGAAGCGCTCGGGGATGAAGCGGGACAGCGGCGCACCGACCGCCTCCATCGCGGAGACGCCGAACACCTGTTCGGCGGCCGGATTGAAGATGACGATCGTCTGATGTTCGTCGACGGTGATGATGGCCTCCATCGATGACCGGATGATGCCCATCATCCGCGCCTCGGTGGGTTGGCTGTCGCCGGCGGGGGGATCGGCGAGCCCACGTTTCGCGACGACCTGCCGCACGAGCGCGGCCAGCGTCAGCGAGAGCGCGGTGCCGGCCAGCAGGACGGCCGTCATGACGCCGGACGTGTCGGCGCGCGGCGCGCTGTAGCGCAGCGAGAGCGGCGTGCCGCCGAACGTCAGCGAATCGGTTCGCTGGAGCATGTCGCCGGCCGCGGTCGAGTCGCCGGCGCGCAAGCCGCCTGAATACACCGGCGCGGCCGGATTGTCGGCCGTGATTTCCAGGTGCAACCGATCGAGAACGGACGCATCGACGAGGCGATCCGGATTCAGCGCGGCATAAACGTACCCGGTGGCCGTAGCGTGCCGCGCCCCGGGCGAAGCAATGTCTTCAGCGTTCGCATAAATCGGCAGGTACAGCGTCAGCTCCGTCCGCGCAATTGCCGCATCGGTGCTGTCCTGGAACGCGTTCGCGGCGAGCGTGACCTTGCCGGTTTCCGCCGCGCGCTGAAGTGCCTGCCGGGTCGATTGATCGTCCTCCGCCGCGCTCGGCTCGATTCTCCCGAGACTGCGGACCGGCGACTGCAATCCGTCCAGATTGAGACTGGCCAGATAGCGGCGCCACGCCGCCCCGGATTGCGGCGCGGGCAGCGTCGACGCGAAGCCGTGCGCGCCGCGCAATACGGCAGCCGCGCCGAGGAGCGTGCGCCGAAGGTCGGCCGTCGCGAGCGTCGCGGTTTGCTCGAACCTCGCCTGCGCGGCGTGCTGTGCCCCGTTCTGCAGTACCCGGGATGCCGCAAACGTTGCAGTCAGGCCAAGCGCCAGCGTCAGCAGCGCGGCCACGGCTGCATATCGCGCGGGCCGGATCCGGTGTGATCCCGGCCCGGCCCTGAAGATGGGCGAATTCGTTGTCATTGCCGTTCATCCTGACGGACTTCGTCGGTGGCTGGCTGGCGGCGGGCCGGACGCGAGGCACGAACAGCGGGGCGGGCCGCAACTGCAATGTCGCACTGAATTGTGCGCGGTTTACCGACGTTCGCCAATCGGGACCGTTGCGTACGGCGGCGCCGCGCGCGCTTGACCCGTGTCAACGGAAAGGCGCCCGCCGGGATCAGACTGGTTTCATGAACCGATCGAGCCGGGACGACGGCAAGGAGGCGCCATGTACCAAAGGATCTTTGCGGCACTCGACGACAGCCGCAGTGCGCGGCTCGCACTCGACGAGGCGATTTCGCTCGCCCGCGATTCGGGCAGCCTGGTCATCGCCATGTGCGTGGTATCGGATGCGCCCCGGCTGGCCGACGTCGACAGCGGCTATATCGACCAGCGAGACCCGGCAGGCCTGGACGCGGACAAGGCCGCAATCGCGGTTTCGGACGCGGAAACCGCGTTCCAGCTGTCCGGTGTACGCGGCATCGCGCAGACGATCGACGCGTGCGGAGAGGACATCTCGGACGTGCTGGCGCGAGCCGCCGCCGAATGCGATGCGGATCTGATCGTGATGGGCACGCATGGCCGGCGCGGCGTGCGCCGTGCGTTGCTCGGCAGCGTCGCCGAATCGCTGGTGCGCATCGCGAACCGGCCGGTGCTGGTCGTACGGGAAGGGCCGGGCGCGTGTGCCGACATGTTGTGACGGTCGAGACAGGAAACGGGGGCAGCCGCTTGCGGCTGCCCCCGTTTTCGCTCGCTCAGTGAGACAGCAGGACCGGCACCGTCATCGTCTCGAGGATCGTGCGGGTGGCACCGCCGAGTACGCGTTCGTGCATGCGCGCGTGGCTGTACAGGCCCATCACCAGCAGATCCGCGTGCAGGTCGGTCACCCGGTTCAGCAGCGTTGCGCCCACGCTCACCGACCGTTCGCGCGGCGTGGTCGAGAACGACGCGCGAATGCCGTGCCGTTCGAGATACGCGGCGACGTCGACGCCCGCCGGCGTCTTGTCCGGATCGGGTTGCCCGCGGCCGACCGTCTCGACGTTGACGAAGCGCGCGCGGGCGAGCAGCGGCAGTGCGTCGGCCATTGCGCGGGCGGCTTCGCGACCGCCGTCCCAGCCGATCAGCACGTTCTCGCCGAGCGTTCGCACGTCGCCCGCGTAGGGCACGACGAGCGCCGGGCGTCCGCTGCCCATCACGACGTCCTCGACGAAATGGCGTGCGACGTAGGTCAGGCGGTCGTCGGGATTCTCCTGGCCGAGCACCAGCAGATCCGCGTGGCGCGCATGCAGGACGGCGGCCTCGGTGGCGTTGCCGGTCGGCGCCTGCCATTCGACGCTGCGTCCGGCGCGTTCGGCGGCGATCAGGAATTTTTCTTCCGCTTCCTTGCGCCGCTGGTCGCACAGGCGTTCGTAGACGGCCAGCTTCAGCGGTTCGTCGGGCCGACGCAACGGCTCGAAGAGGTCCTGGCAAACCACGTAGAGGCCGATCAGATGGGCGTTCCAGCGTCCCGCGAGTTCGAGCGCGAGGTCGACGCGCGTCGCACAGCGCTCGCTGTCGTCGAGATGGACGAGCAGGGTCTTGTAGCTCATGACGGCTCCTTTTCGGTTGATGTCGCGGTGGTCTCGGCGGGCGCCTTCGCGGCGCAGCTCGCCGGAATCATCAGGACCGGGCACGTGGCCAGACGCAGCACGCGCTCGGCCACGCTGCCGAGAAAGAGGCGCTGGAAGCCGCGCCGGCCGTGCGTGCCCATCACGATCAGGTCGGCCTTGATCTCGCCGGCGAGACCGACGATGCGTTGGGGGACGTCTTCGCGCGACGGTGCGACATTGGAGATCTGCGGCGTGCCAGCCACGCCCCGCGCCTTCATGCGTTTCGCCGCGTCCTCCGTGACGCGCAGCCCTTCCTCGCGGAATGCATCGATCAGGATCGACGGGTCGTATCCGTACGTGTCGTAGGCCGGCACCAGGAAATCGACGACATAGACGGGGGTCAGCCGTGCACCCGTCTCCGACGCGAGATTCAGCGCGGCGTCGAGTGCGCGGGACGACGTATCGCTGCCGTCGAGCGCAACCAGAATGTTCGAGTACATGACGATTCCCTTGAACGGATGTTGATGCAATCATCATCGGCGCGCGCACGCCGATCGCGCTGATCTGGATCAACCGTCGCGGTTGCCGCGCAGCACGCGCACCGCGGCGCGTGCGGCAACCCACGCTTCGTTGGTCGGCTCGACGACCACCGCGACCGCGCTCGACGCGGACGACACGACATGCGCATGGGCCGCATTGGCGCGCGCGTCGAGCGCGACGCCGAGCCAGCCGAGCGACGCGCAGATCCGCTCGCGCAGTTCGGCCGAGTGTTCGCCGATGCCCGCCGTGAAGACCAGCATGTCCAGGCCGCCGAGCAGTGCCGTCAGCGCGCCGGTCTCGCGCACGATGCGATGGACGTACAGCGCCAGCGCATCGCGGGCCGGCGCGTCGCCGGCCGCTTCGCACGCGAGCAGCACGCGCGGATCGCCGGATGCCCCCGACACGCCCTTGAGCCCCGACTCGTGATACAGCATGTGTCCCAGTGCGTCGCCGGACAACTTGGCGACCTCGAGCAGGTGCAGGACGACGCCGGGGTCGAGCGTTCCGCAGCGGGTGCTCATCATCAATCCGTCGAGCGCGGAGAAGCCCATGGTCGTCGCGACGCTGCGGCAGTCGCGCAGCGCGCACAGGCTCGCGCCGCTGCCGAGGTGGGCGGCGATCACGCGGCCATGCGCACGCGCACCGAACGATTCGGCGAGCGCGACGGACAGGTATTCGTACGACAGGCCATGGAACCCGTAGCGGCGCACGCCCTGGTCGAACCACGCGTGCGGCAACGGCAGCAGCTGCTCGACGCGCGGCAGCGTGCGATGAAACGCCGTGTCGAATACGGCGATCTGCGGGACGTCCGGAAACGCGTCGCGCAGCGCATCGATCGCATCCAGGCTGTGCGGCTGATGCAAGGGTGCCAGCGGCGTCAGCGTGCGCAACGCGTCCAGCACGTCGTCGTCGACGACCACCGGCTCCACGTATCGCGCGCCACCGTGCACGACGCGGTGCGCGATCGCGCCCAGCGTGACATGCGGCAACTTCACGCGGATCCACGTCGCGATCCGCGCGAGCACGGCGCGGTAGGGATCGTCGTCCGTGCCGAGCGGCAGCGAGCCGTCCGGATCGGCGTCGAAGCGGATCGACACGCTGCTGCCGGCCGCGACCGCTTCGCCGTCGTGCAGCGGCCGCCGCACGGGATCGCCGTGCGGCGGGTACGCGAAGATCGAGAACTTGACGCTCGATGAACCGGCATTGACGACGAGCAGTGCGAGCGTACGCATCGGCGGCTCAGTGCGACATCAGCACCGGCAGCGTCATCGACGCCAGCACCGTGCGCGTGGCGCCGCCCATCACCAGCTCGCGCCAGCGCGGATGGCCGTACGCGCCCATCACGAGCAGATCGGAACCCGTTTCATAAGCGCGCGACAGCAACGTGTCGCCGATCGCAGAGCCGGCGCCGGCGCCGGCATCGATATCGAGCACGTTCACGTCGCGTGCATGGCGCGCCAGCATCAGCGCGGCATCGGCGGCCGGAATGCGCGTGGTTGCCGCTTCCGAATCGCCGTCGATCACGGCGGCGACCGTCGTGCGCTTCGCGTGTTCGAGAAAGGGAATCGCGTCGTGCGCGGCGCGGGCCGCTTCCCGGCTGCCGTCCCACGCGACGAACACCCGTTCGCCGATCGACGGAAATTCGCCGGTGTACGGCACGAACAGCACCGGGCGACCGGCGGACAACACGAGGTTTTCCGGGAACTGGTCGTCGATGAAGGTCTCGGGATCGTTCGGGTCGCTCTGGCCGGCGATCACGAGGTCCGCCAGGCGGGCCGCGCGCGGCACGGCCAGGTTCGCGCGATCGTCGGCACGCACCCATGCGGCCTGCACTTTCGCGCGGGCCGTCTCCGCATGGAACAGGCGTTCCAGGGCCGCGAGCCGTTCGTCGCGCTGTTCGCGCTGCTCACGGAAGTAATCGGCGGACCCGGCCATCACGTAGAACGAATGCGGTTCCGGTGTGTAGACCGCGTACAGGCCGGTCAGATGCGCACCGAAGCGCCGGGCGAGGCGCAACGCGAACTCGAGGCGCGAATGCGCGCGGGCGCTCGAATCGAGGTGCACGACTATGCTCTTGTAGCTCATCGGAATCGCTCCATCGACGGGGGAACCGCCAGTGCAATCCAGTCTACGGAGCAGGGTTTCCGCGTA
The DNA here is from genome assembly GCF_053427845.1 of Burkholderia sp. AW49-1. Classification (NCBI taxonomy): domain Bacteria; kingdom Pseudomonadati; phylum Pseudomonadota; class Betaproteobacteria; order Burkholderiales; family Burkholderiaceae; genus Burkholderia; species Burkholderia sp. AW49-1. Next base: position 297,731 of record NZ_JBSAXF010000003.1, read on the forward strand.
CTTGACTCAGATCAACGGCTCCCTTGCGCGATGCCCGCACAGTGAAGCGGTCGCGATGCCGATCCCGGGCAGGCGGCATGAGGCGGAATGCCAACCCATTGACCGGATCGAAAGAGGAAAGCCGATGAGTACGTACGCTTTGACGACACCGAACGACGTCTGCCGCGCGGGCTGCGATCTCGCGTTGCGCATGGTCGCGTTGAACCGCGACTGGCAGCATGAATGGCTTGCGCTGGCGGGGCGGCGCATCGAGCGCGACCGAGACGCGGTTCGTCACCTGCAGCAGGCGCTTGCGGATACGAAGGAGTGGACGGCCTTCGGCGAGGCGACCCGTCAGGTGATGCGCGACTACGCGATCGCGAGCGTCGCGATCTGGCAGGATGCCACCGAACTGTGCATGCGTGCGCAATACGAGAGCGCCGGCGCATGGCGCACCTGGGCGCGCGAATACGGCGCAGGCGCGCTGTCGCGTTATCAGACCGACTGGTTGCCCGATCTGGAGCGACTGGCCGTGGTCAACGAAGCCAGCATGCCGTGGGCGGAATGGATGACGGCACTGGAGCACGGGATCGAGGACGCGAACGAGGGGGCGCCCGTTGCCGCCCGCCGCCTGAACGGCATGGCCGGCGCAGGGGAGAACGGCCATGTGCGCTGACCGCGTCGCGTTCGTCACGGGTGGAATGGGCGGCCTTGGCGCCGCGATCAGCCGGCGGCTGCACGATGCCGGCATGACGGTGGCGGTGTCACACACGGAAGGCAACGACCACGTCGCGACGTGGCTCACGCACGAACGCGAGGCGGGCAGGACGTTCCACGCGTTCGAGGTCGACGTCGCCGACTACGATTCGTGCCAGCACTGCGCGGCACGCGTGCTGGCCGAGTTCGGGCATGTCGACGTGCTGGTCAACAACGCCGGGATCACGCACGACGCCACCTTCGTGAAGATGACCAAGAGCATGTGGGATGCGGTGCTGCGCACCAACCTCGATGGCATGTTCAACATGACGAAGCCGTTCGTGCCCGGCATGATCGAGGCCGGCTTCGGGCGGATCGTGAACATCGGCTCGGTGAACGGTACGCGCGGCGCCTACGGGCAGGCGAATTACGCGGCCGCGAAGGCCGGCATCCATGGCTTCACGAAGACGCTGGCGCTCGAGCTCGCGCGCCACGGCGTCACGGTCAACACCGTTGCGCCCGGCTACCTGGCGACCGCGATGCTCGAGACGGTGCCGAAGGAAGTGCTCGACACGAAGATCCTGCCGCAGATTCCGGTCGGCCGCCTCGGCAATCCTGGCGAAATCGCCGAGCTCGTCGCGTTCCTGTGTTCCGACGCGGGGGCGTTCGCGACCGGCGCGGAATTCGACGTCAACGGCGGCATGCACATGCGATGAAAGCATCCGTCATGCGCTTGCCGATCGAGCACGAATCGATGCGGCCAACGAGTACGACCGAACCGGCGTCGCGCGCGGCCGAATGCACGCCGGTCCGTACGTCGCCCGCCGAACAATGGAACCGCGCCGCGCATGCGAACGTGGCCGCGATGACGTTCGGGCTGTCGCCCGTGTCGATGGCGCTGGCCATGCTCGACTGGGGCGCGCATCTGGCCGTGTCGCCGGGAAAATGCTTCGAGCTCGCGACGCAGGCATGGCTGGCTGCCGCCGCACCGGCCGCAACCCGGGGCGAGGGTGAGGCCGACGAGGGCGACACGAGCGGCCTGGCCGTGCACGCCGGGCAGGCCGATCCGCGCTTCGCCGCGCCCGCGTGGTCCGGATGGCCGTTTCGCGCGTATCGCGACAGCTTCCTGTCGATCCAGCGCTGGTGGCGCGACGCGACGCGCGGCGTGCCGGGCGTCGAACGGCACCACGAGGAGCTGGTCGGATTCGTCGCGCGACAGTGGCTCGATGCGTGCTCGCCGGGCAATTTCCTGGCGACCAACCCGGTCGTGCTCGACGCGACGATGCGCAGCGGCGGCGCGAATCTCGCGGCAGGCTTCCGGAACTGGCTGGATGATGCGAGCGCGTTGCTCGATCGCACGAGCGGCACGCGGGCCCGCGACACGCGCGGCTATCTGCCCGGGCGCGACGTGGCGATCACGCCGGGCCGCGTCGTATGGCGCAACGCGCTGTGCGAGCTGCTGCAATACGACCCGGCGACGCCCGCCGTGGCACGCGAGCCGATCCTGATCGTGCCGTCGTGGATCATGAAGTACTACATCCTCGACCTGCAGCCGCACGATTCGCTGATCCGCTTCCTGGTCGATGCCGGCTACACGGTGTTTGCCGTGTCGTGGCGCAATCCAGGCGCGGAGGCGCGCGAGCTCGGGCTCGACGATTACCTGCGCGACGGGTGCATGGCGGCGCTCGACGCCGTCCGGTCGATCTGCGGCGAAGCCGTCCACGCGGTCGGCTACTGCCTCGGCGGCACGCTGCTGGCGATCGGCGCGGCGGCGCTCGCGCGCGACGGGCGGCAGCACGACGCATTGCGGTCCGTCACGTTGCTGGCCGCCCAGACCGATTTCAGCGAACCCGGCGAACTCGGACTCTTCATCGACGCGAGCGAATTGTCCGCGCTCGATGCGCTGATGTGGCGGCAGGGTTACCTGGACGGCGCGCAGATGTCCGCCGCGTTCCAGCTGCTGAACGCGCGCGACCTGATCTGGTCGCGCATGATGAGCGAATACCTGCTCGGCACGCGCACCAAGCCGAACGACCTGATGTCGTGGAACGAGGACACCACGCGCATGCCGTACCGGATGCATACGGAATACCTGACGCGACTCTTTCTCGACAACGATCTCGCGGCCGGCCGCTACTGCGTCGACGGGCGACCGGTCGCACTGTCGGATATCGACGTGCCGACGTTCGTGGTCGGGACCGAACGCGATCACGTGTCGCCCTGGCGTTCCGTCTACAAGCTGCATCTGCTCACGCACCACGCGCTGACGTTCGTGCTGACCTCCGGCGGCCACAATGCCGGCATCGTGTCCGAGCCCGGGCATCCGGGGCGCCACTATCGCTGCGCGACGCGTGAGCACGGCGCGCCTTACCGGAGCCGGCACGACTTCGTGAGCGAAACGCCCGCGGTCGACGGATCGTGGTGGACGTGCTGGCGCGACTGGTTGCGCGCGCATTCGTCGGGTGAGGTGTCGGCGCGCGTGCCGGCCGCCGGCTTCGGTGCGGCACCGGGCGCCTACGTGCTCGAGACATGAACATGAACCTGCATCCGGATGTATCCGTCGGCGCACGCCTGCCCGGCTTGCTGCCGCGCGCGGACGGCGAACTGCCCGAGCTGATCGCGCGTGCGCGCCGTGCGCCGCCGCTGACGGTGGCCGTCGTACATCCGTGCGACACGGCCAGTCTCGTCGCGCTTGCCGCGCTCGATGCGTCGCCGCTGGGCGCGTCGATCGAGCCGCTGATCGTCGCGCCGCGCGCGAAGGTGTCGCGCGCGGCGGACGAGGCCGGCGTCGATCTGGCGAAATGGACGATCGAGGACGTGCCGCACAGCCACGCGGCGGCGGCTCGGGCGGTGGAGCTCGCGGCGTCGGGCCGCGCCGGCGCGCTGATGAAGGGCAGCCTGCATACCGACGAGCTGATGGGCGCGGTCGTCGCAGCGGAATCGGGCCTGCGCACGGACAAGCGCATGTCTCACTGTTTCCTGATCGAGGCGCCCGCGTATCCGCGCCCGTTCCTGCTGACCGACGCGGCCGTCAATATCGCACCGGATCTCGCGCAGAAGGCGGCCATCACGCAAAACGCGATCGACGTCGCGCATGCGCTGGGCGTTGCGTGCCCGCGCGTGGCCGTGCTGTGCGCGGTCGAGACCGTCAATCCGGCGATGCGTTCGACACTCGACGCGGCGGCCCTGGCGAAGATGGCCGAGCGCGGGCAGATCACGGGGGCGATCGTCGACGGCCCGCTCGCGTTCGACAACGCGATATCGCAGCGGGCCGCGCGCGAGAAGGGGATCGACTCGCCGGTTGCCGGCCGTGCCGACATCCTGGTCGTGCCCGATATCGAAGCGGGCAACATGCTCGCGAAGCAGCTCGAATACCTGGGCGGCGCCGCGAACGCGGGCGTCGTCGTGGGCGCGCGCGTGCCGATCGTGCTGACGAGCCGCGCCGACGGCGTCGCCGTCCGCGTCGCCTCCTGTGCGCTCGCGGTGTTGCTGGCACAGGTCCGGCATGACACCGCCCCGATGCCTGAACAGGCCCCCCTTTCGATGGAGGAATCGCGATGAAAGCACTCGTATATCAGGGCCCCGGGCGCAAGGCGCTCGAACGGCGGCCGAAACCGGAACTGCAGTCACCCACCGACGCGATCGTCCGCGTGACGCGCACGACGATCTGCGGCACCGATCTGCACATCCTCAAGGGCGACGTGCCGACGTGCGAACCGGGCCGCATTCTCGGCCATGAAGGCGTGGGGATCGTCGAGCAGGTCGGCGCGGCGGTCGATTCGCTGAAGCCGGGCGATCACGTGCTGATTTCGTGCATCTCGTCGTGCGGCCGTTGCGAATATTGCCGCCGCGGACTGTATTCGCATTGCACGACCGGCGGCTGGATCCTCGGCAACCGGATCGACGGCACGCAGGCCGAGTTCGTGCGCATCCCGCATGCGCCGACCAGCCTGTACCGGATTCCGGCCGGCGCGGACGAGGACGCGCTCGTGATGCTGTCCGACATCCTGCCGACCGGATTCGAATGCGGCGTGCTGAACGGCAAGGTGCAGCCGGGCTGCTCGGTGGCTATCGTCGGCGCAGGGCCGATCGGGCTGGCTGCGTTGCTGACCGCGCAGTTCTATTCGCCCGCCCGGATCATCATGATCGATCCGGACAGCAACCGGCTCGAGGTCGCGCGGCGCTTCGGCGCGACCGACTGCTTCGACGGTCGCGATGGCGACCCGGTGGCGGAAGTCATGAAGCTGACCGACGGCGTGGGCGTGGATTGCGCGATCGAAGCGGTCGGCATTCCGGCGACGTTCGAAATGTGCACGTCGCTCGTGGCTCCCGGCGGGGTCGTCGCGAACGTCGGCGTGCACGGCGTCAAGGCCGACCTGCACCTCGAGAAGCTGTGGGATCGCAACATCTCGATCACGACGCGGCTCGTCGACACGGTCAGCACGCCGATGCTGCTGAAAACCGTCGGCGCCGGGCGCCTCGATCCGACGCGCCTGATCACGCACCGGTTCTCGCTCGACGATGTGGAACGCGCGTACGACACGTTCGGGCGCGCCGCGCAAACTCACGCGTTGAAGGTCATCATCGAAGTCGGCTGATTGCCGCGCCGCCCGCCGCACGTGACGGAATCGCGGGCCCCCACGCCCCGTCACGCGCGGCGGGCATCTCGCCCGCGATTCGCCGGCGGTCAGGACGACAGCGCGGCGGGTTCCTGCGGGTTGTTTGATTCGGCCTCGTCCAGATCGACGCATTGCTCGTAAGTCGGCACCTCGCACCGCCAGTGCAGGCTTTCCGAGATGCGCCGCCGCATCGCGTCCGCCGCAGCGGGTTCGCCGTGCGTGACGAACGTCCGCACGGGCGCGCACTGCAGCGTGCCGAGCCACTTCAGAATCTCTTCGTAGTCGCCATGAGCCGACAGCGTCGTGATCAACTCGACCTGGGCGCGCACGCGGACGTACTCGCCGTGAATCTTCACCGTCGGCTCGTGCGCGGCCAGTGCCGCCCCGCGCGTGCCGGCGGCCTGGTAGCCGACCAGCGCGATCGTGTTGCGGGCATCCGGCGCATAGCGGGTCAGGTGATGCAGCACGCGCCCGCCCGTCGCCATGCCGCTGCCGGCGATGATGACCATCGGGCCGTGGTGTTCGGCGATCGCCTTCGACTGGTCGACCGAGCGAATCATCGTCGCCGCGTGGCCGAGCGCGTTCGCTTCGGAAACGGTGAGCCGGTGCTCGAGGATATGGTGACGATAGATCTCGGTCACGTCGGTTGCCATCGGGCTGTCGAGGAACACCGGGACGCGCGCCATGCGGCCGGACGCCTTCAGTCGCGCGATGTAATGCAGGATTTCCTGCGCGCGGCCGACGGTGAAGCAGGGCATCACGACGACTCCGCCGCGCGCGAAGGTCTTGTCGAACATCGCGGCCAGTTCGTTCTCGGGATCCGACGCCGGATGCAGCCGGTCGCCGTATGTCGATTCCACGACCAGATAGTCCGCATGCGCGGGCGGGCGCGGCGGCTGCATGATCGGGTCGTGATACCGGCCGAGGTCGCCCGAGAACGCGAGCACCTTGTGATCCCAGTGCATCACGACGCTCGCCGCGCCGAGGATGTGTCCGGCCGGTAGCAGGCGGAACGACAGCCCGCCGCCCAGCGCCGTGCATTCGTCGAGGGCGACCGGCTTCAGCAGGCGCAGCGCGCGCTGCGCGTCGTCCAGCGTGTAGAGCGGTTGCGCCGGATGATGCTTCGAGTAACCGTGCCGGTTCGCGAAATCGGCTTCCTCCTCCTGCAGCCGCGCGCTGTCGCGCAGCATGATGTCGCAGAGGTCGGCCGTGGCCGCCGTGCAGTACACCGGCCCGCGATAGCCTTCGCGCACCAGCACCGGAAGATAGCCGGTGTGATCGATGTGCGCGTGCGTGAGCACGACCGCGTCCAGGGTGTCGGGCGCGAGCGGCAGCGCTCGCCAGTTGCGCAGCCGCAGGTTCTTCGTCCCCTGGAACAGGCCGCAATCGACCAGGACGCGCCGGCTGCCGTGCTCGACCAGGTACTTCGAGCCGGTCACCGTTTCGGTCGCGCCGAGAAAAGTCAGTTTCATGGATTGCCTCACCGGGAGTCGACGGAACAGTACGTCGATTACATCCCGAACGCACGGGCGGCGGTTGACCGAAATCATGAATTGCGGGATCCGGTGCCGGCCGGGGCGAGATTTCCGGGAGGCGTGCGGATTGACGACGATCAACCTCGAGCCCCGGCGGCGGCAGGATAGTGATTTCGTGCGCGCATGCGGTGTCGTGACCCCGTTATCCGCGCATGCCGTGCGCGCCACGCGTATCGGCATCGCGAGTCTTTCGGGATGAACCCATCATGACGTTGATCGCCAATCTGGAGGGGGCCGGGCATCTTTACCGGCTGTGCTTCGTCCGTTCGCCCTGGGCGTGGTTCACCTGCTTGCCGCTCGACGAGCAATGCGGCGAGCGCTGGGCGGACGTGCCGTACCAGAATGCCGCGAAACCGCCGTACAGCGATTCGCGCGCGCAATTGCTCCGGGTCGCGTTCGACGCGCCGGGTCTGTTGCCGCCCGAGGCCGGGCGGCACGGGCATGCGTGGAGCGTCCAGCAGATCAACCACGGCGCGGCGCCATGGCTGCGCAGCGAGGATTTCGTCGACGCGCTGACGCTGACCGTGCCGGCCGGGGTGACGCTCGCCACGTTCATCGAACGGATCGAGGCCGCCGGCGGCACCGTCTACGGGCCGCTCGGCTGGGCGGAATTGCCCCCGTGGCAGCGGCCCGATGTCGTGGCGCGGACTGGCTGAATGGGGCTAAACGGAGCTGAATGACCGTGCGGTGCGGCTTGTCAGCCCGCGTCGCCCCAGCCGCCGCCGAGCGCGACGTAGAACGCCACCGTGTCCTGCAGCCGCTGCGCGACCGTCTGCAGCCAGGCAATTCGCGCCTGATGGTATTGCACGTCGGCGACCAGCAACTGGACGTAGCCGGCGATCCCCGCGTCGTAGCCGGCCTGCGTGAGCTTGAGCGCGTCGCGAGCCGCGGCCATCGCGCGCGCCTGCGCATCGAGCGCCGCCGCGTCGTTGGCAAGCGCGCGCAACGCGTCGGCCACCTGCGAGAAGGCCGACAGGACGACCTGCCGATAGGTCGCATCGGCTTCGTCGTACGCATCCTGCGCGGCGCGCCGCTGGTTCAGCAGCATGCCGCCATGAAAGATCGGCGCGGCGAGCCCGGCGCCGACACTCCATGCGCGGCCGGCCGGCGCGAACAGCTTGCCGGCGACGACGCTTTCGAACCCGCCCGACGCGGACAGCGTGAGGTTCGGGTAGAGCGCGGCCGTCGCGACGCCGATCTGCGCGCTGGCAACGTGCAGTTGGGCTTCGGCTTGCAGGATGTCGGGGCGGCGGCGCACCAGCGACGATGGCGCCGTATCGGGCAGGCTGGCGGGCAATTCGACCCCGTCGAGCGACAGGTCCGGCGTCCGCCAGTCGACCGGGTAGCGGCCGGCCAATAGCGCAAGCAGATCGTCGGCCTGCGCGCGTTTCTGGTCGAGCGCGGGCAGCGTCGCCTCGAACGACGCCCGTTGCGATTCCAGCGTCAGCACCGCGACGTAGGCCGCTGCGCCGGCGGTTACCTGCGCGCGCGTCAGACGAATCTGCTCGTCGAGCAGGCCGATCGTTTCGCGCGTCGCGGCAGCTTCGTCGCGATAGGCCGCGCGCGCGACCATCGTATTGACGACGTTCGCGGTCAGCATCAGATAGGCGCCCGCCAGCGCCTGCCGTTGCGCATCGACGTCGGCCTCGAGCGCTTCGACCTGGCGCCGTTCGCCGCCCCACAGGTCGAGTGTGTAGCTGACCGTCGCCGACAGCGTGAACAGGTTGAAGATCGACGCCGGCAACGCCTGGCCGGTGCGCAGCGGCGTGGCGCGCTGGCGCGACGCGCCGGCCTGTGCATCCGCCTGCGGAAAGAAGATGCCCTGGCCGGCCCGCAGCGCATGCTCGCTGCGCCGCAGCGTCGCTTCGGCGAGATCGAGCGTCGGGCTGCCGGTCAGTGCTTCGTCGACGGTCGAGTCGATCGCGCGGCTGCCGAAGCGCGTCCACCAGTCGCGCGTGAGCGCCGCGTCGGCCGACAATGCCTGCGTGCGGCCACCGCCGCTCCAGGAGCCGGACGCGCCCGGATCGTCGGGCGGCACGAAGCGCGCGACGCGCGGCGCGGGCGGCGGCACGAAATTCGGCCCGACCGTGCATCCGGTGAGCAGGATGGCGACGGCCAGCGCGCCGGTTGTGCGGCGCAGCGCGTGCGCGCGGCGGGTGCCGTTATTTGCCTGCGACGTAGACATCGACGATCTGCCCGGGAAACAGCCGCACATTCCTGTTCGGCACGATACGGAAAATGACCGGCAGCACGCGCACGTCGACGCGCTCGGTGCGCTGGTCGGACAGCTCGATCTTCGGCGTGACGTACGGTTGCACGCGCACGAACTGGAGATCGGCCTCGACCGACGTGCCGCGCACGAACATGTGCGCCTTCAACGCGTGCAGATCGGGGAGCTGGTGGATCAGGATTTCGTCGATGTAGCAGCGCACCTGCAGCCGGTCGACCGGTGTGCCGAGCACCACGACCGGCGTGCTGCCGCGCGTATAGGTGTCGTACAGCCCCTGCGAGGTCAGGTAGGCCCCCACGGCCGCGTTCATCGCCAGAACGGTGCCGTCGGCCGGCGCGCGCAGCGTGTAGCGGGCGAGCAGGGCGTCGGCCGCGTCGGCCGCGCGCCGCAGCGCGATGGCCTGCGCTTCCTGGTTGCGTACGTCGTAGCTCCACGCGCCGGCCTTGGTCAGACGATACTGCCGTGTCACGACATCCAGGTTGGCCGCCGCGACGCGCACCGCGTTCGCGGCCGTGTCGAGCGCGTCGCGGCTGACGGCTTTCGGATCGATGTCGTACGCGTGCCGCTGCTTGTCGTACTGATCCTGCGCGAGCTTCAGGCTCGCCTGTGCGGCCGTGGTCTGCGCGCTGGCCACGTCGAGCACCTCGCGGCGCGGCTGCGCCTTCAGCTCGTCGAGCAGCGCGGCTGCCGCGTCGGCCTGCGCCACGAGCTGGGCGGCGGTCGCGCGTTGCACCGAGTCGTCGATCGTCAGCAGCGCGTCGCCGGCCTTCACCGGATCGCCGTCGTGCACGAGGATGCGCGTCACCGCGCCGGAGACGTCCGGATAGACGTTCACGTTCGCGCCGGCCGGCTGCTCGCTCTCGACGATGCCGTTCGCATAGACGCCGCGCGCGTACGGATTGGCGGCCGGCTTGAATACCGGCGGCTGCGGCGGCTCCTGGCGGCTGTAGACCCACGCGGCGATGACGCTTGCCAGGAAGCCGAGCAGGGCCGCCACGAACACGAGTCGGTGTTTCACCGTGCACCTCCGTGCTCGATGCCGTTCAGCTTGCCGTCCTCCATCCGCAGGACGCGATCCGCGTACTCGAAGATCCGCGCGTCGTGCGTGACGATCACGATGCAGCGCGTGTCGTTGAGCACCTCGTGCTTGACGAAGTCGATGATCATGCGGCCCGTGTCGCCGTCGAGCGACGCGGTCGGTTCGTCGAGGATCAGCAGGTCGGGCTGGCTGACGATCGCGCGCGCGATCGCGACGCGCTGCTGTTCGCCGCCGGACAGCTTCACCGGCGGCAATTGCGCGCGGTTCGCGAGCCCGACCACGTCCAGATATGCGTGCGCTTCCTTGATCGCGTCATCCCATGGGCGGCGCCTCAGGATCAGCGGGATCGCGACGTTCTCGGCGGTCGTGAGCCGCGGGAACAGGTGGTAGTCCTGGAACACGAAGCCGATCCGGTTCAGCCGGAAATCGGCGATCGCGTCGTTCGGCTGCGCCCACAGGTCGACGCCGTCGATCGATACCGAGCCGTCGTCCGGCCGCAGGATGCCGGAGATCACGCTGAGCAGCGTCGTCTTGCCGCTGCCGGACGGCCCGACGATCAGCAGCATTTCGCCGAAGTTCGCCTGCATCGACACGTCGCGCAAGGCCTGCGTGCGCGCGTCGCCTTCGCCGAACCATTTGCTGACGCCGCGCGCGTCGATCGCGATGCCGGCCATCGTCACCCCCGGAAGATGTCGAACGGCTCGATGCGCAGCACGCGCCGCACGCCGAGATAGCTCGAAATCGTCGCGATCACGACCACCATCCCGAACGCGAGCGACAGGTTGCCGTATGTAATGAGCGCCGCATAGTCGGGAATCCGCAGTTTCGCGAGGCTGATCATCAGCACGCACAGCCCGACGCCGATGCCGTAGCCGGTCAGCGCGGTGAACGTGGCCTGGAACAGGATCATCGCGACCAGCTCGCGGCTTTTCGCGCCGATCGCCTTCAGCGCGCCGAATTTATCCAGGTTCTCGAGGATGAACGCATAGAACGTCTGCCCTGAAATCGACAGGCCGATGATGAAGCTGATGATCGTCATCAGCATGATGTTGGTGCCGAGCCCCGTCTCGTACTTGTAGAAGCGCGAGATCTGCGCGATGAATTCGTCGCGCGTGTACGCGCGATAGCCGAGCGATTGCACGACCGCCTTGATGTGGGCGATGTCCGCATCCGACTTCGGCTCGACGAGGATGTACGAGGTCGTGAAGCGCGGCGACGGAATGTAGCGGATCGCGCGGGCGTACGTGGTGTAAAGCGTCGGCGTGCCGAACAGGCCGCTCGCGGCGACCTTCGCGATGCCGACGATCACGCCGCGGTGATCGTTCAATTCGAAATCGGTGCCGACGGACGGATTCTCGAGCTTCCGGAACTCGGGGTCCTGAATCGCGATGAAGCCGTTTTCCGCGTAGATGTCCTCGATGCGGCCCTGCAGCATCGTCGGGCGGCCGAGCAGGCTGGCGTCGTCGAGACCGACGACCGTCACGGCCTGGTAGGTGCCGGAGCGCAGCTTGACGAGCGCGCCGCCGGAATAGAGCGGCACCGCATACTTGACGCCGTCGATGCTGCGCACGGCGTCGAGCACGTAGTCGGGCATGCCGATGCTGTTCGCGATCGTCTTCACGGCCGGGTCCATCACCCAGACCTTCGCGCCGATATTGATGACCGACGCCGACGACTTGTTCAGGATGCCGGCGAACAGCGACGTCATCTCGATCATCAGCAGCACCGAGAACGTGATGCCGACGGTCAGCGCGGTGAATTTCGCGCTGTCGTTGACGAGCAGCTTGAACGCGAGACGGAGAATGCCGTTCATGATCGCGAATCCGGCGCGTCCGGGCCGTGCCGCTATCGCCGGGACGCCGCCGGATCCAGCTGCGCGACGAACGCGACGATGCCTGAAACCAGCGCGATGATCGCGTACGGAACGACCGCGTCATCGACCAGCATCGCGTGCACGACGCCCAGCAGCGAGGCGAGCGCGATGAACACGCAGAGCGTGGCAAGCGCGCTTCGGTATGGCAGACCCATCATGACGTTCTCCCGGGAAGCGGCCGCCGTGGACGGCGTTGCCGTCAATGCAGCTGCCACTGGTTGCGCAAGACATGGCGCCATGATCGCGTGCCGCGCTCCGGCACGATTGATCTGTATCAACGGACAAATTCCGGCGTCACGGGCGCGACGCGCCGATCAAGTCATCTGACCAATCGACTTGCGGAATCGCGTCAGCGACAGCAGGAACAGCACGCAACCGATCGCGAACAGCGCGGCGAACTGGGCCCACACCGCGTCGAGCCCGGCACCGCGATACAGGATGCGCTGCGCGAGTTCGACGAAATGGGTGGTCGGCGCGGCCAGCATGATGTCCTGCACGACGGTCGGCATGCTTTCGCGCGGCGTCAGTCCGCCCGACAGTAGCTGCAGCGGCAGCAGCACGAGGACGAGCAGCATGCCGAACTGCGGCATGCTGCGCACCAGCGTCGCGAGAAAGATCCCCATCGACGTCGTCGCGAACAGGTGCAACGCCATGCCGGCCACGAACAGCGGCACGGATCCCGGAATCGGCACGTGCAGCGCGCCGCCCACGACGAACGTCAGCGACGCGACGGCCGCCGCCGCGACGACGAGCCCCATCGACCAGACCTTCGCGAGCATGATTTCCGCCGCGGTCACCGGCATGACGAGCAGATGCTCGATCGTGCCGTGCTCGCGCTCGCGAATCAGCGCGGCCCCGGTAAGGATCATCGACAGCATCGTCACGTTGTTGATCAGCTCCATCAGCGCACCGAACCAGACTTCGTCGAGATTCGGGTTGAAGCGCATCCGCATCGCGAGATCGACGGGCGGCAAGGAGGTGCCGCGATGGCGACGCACGAAGGCGTCGATCTCGCCCGCCACGATCTGCTGGACGTAACCGCCGCCGGTGAACGCCTGCGTCATGCGGGTCGCATCGACGTTGAGCTGGACCGTCGCATGGCGGCCGGCGAGCACGTCGCGCTGGAAGTCGGGCGGAATGTCGAGCGAGAACGTATAGTCGCCGTCGTCCAGCCCGCGATCGGCCTCGCCGGCGTCGACGATCGGCGGCGGCGCGAACTGCGGCGGGAAGAACGCCGCCGCGATGCGCGCCGACAGCGGCGACGCATCCTCGTCGACGATCGCGATCGGCACCTTGTGCAGCGTTTCCGGGCGGGCGGTGGCGGCGACGTAGATCGACGCGCTGAACGTATAGACGATGAGCGCGAGCAGGATCGGGTCGCGAGCGAGGCTCCACAGTTCCTTGACCCCGAGCCGGAAAATGACGAGCAGGCGCGACATCGTCAGCGCTCCTGCTTGCGCAGCAGCACGCCGGTCATGACCAGGATGACCGGCACGGCCGCGAGCATCGGCCAGAACTGCGACGACAGGTCGGCCAGCCCGAGCGCCTTGTTGTAGACGCCGCGGCTGATCGCGAGCATGTAGGTGGCCGGATAGACGGTGCCGACCCACTTGCCGCTGCCCTCGAGCGACGACAGCGGCGTGAGCAGGCCCGAGAACTGCACGACGGGAATCAGCGTGCCGACGATCGTCATGAAGATCGCGGCGATCTGGCTGCGGGTAAACGTCGACGCGAACAGCCCGATGCCGGTGGCCACGACGTTGAATATCAGCACCGCGGCCGCCAGCGTCGCGAAACTGCCCTTGATCCGCACGCCGAACACGACATCGGCCAGCACGACCATCAGCAGGAAGTTCAGCATGGCCAGCATGACGTATGGCGCCTGCTTGCCGAGCAGGAATTCGGCCCGCGTGACGGGCGTCACGTACAGGTTGACGATCGACCCGAGCTCGCGTTCCCGCACGACGGCGAGCGCCGTCAGCATCGCGGGCAGCATCAGCAGCAGCATCGGCATGATCGCCGGAATCATCGCCGGCAGGCTCTTGACGTCGGGGTTGTAGCGATAGCGGATCGCAATGTCCACGGCCGGGACGAGCGACACGCCGAGCCGGCGCTTCGCCTGGTCGCGCAGCCAGTTTTCGTGCATGCCGGCCACGTAGCCGCGGATCGTCTCCGCGCGCATCGGCATCGCGCCGTCGACCCATGCGCCGATCTCCACGCGGCGGCCGCGCGCCACGTCGCGCGCGAAACCGGGCGGGATCTCGAGCGCGAGCGACAGCTGACCGTTGCGCATGCGGCGCTCGATGTCGCGGTCGTCCGCGAGCGGCGCGCGCGGCACGAAGTAGCGGGAACCGGCGAGATTTTGCGCATAGTCCTGGCTCAGGATCGACTGATCGCGGTCGAGCACCGCGAACGTCAGGTTGTCGACGTCGAGACTGATGCCGATGCTGATCACGCACATCAGCACGAGCGAGCCGAACAGCGCCAGCGTCGCGCGCAACGGGTCGCGTCGGAGCTCCAGCACCTCGCGCCACAGATAGCTGCCGGCGCGCGCCGGGCTGAACCACGCGGCCGCATGGCCGGCGCCGGCCGCAGCGGGCGGCGCGGCGAGCCAGCCGGCGTCGGACGGCGCATCGGCCGTCGCGCCGTCCGCTTTCTGTGCGTCGCTCAGGTAGCCGATGAACGCGTCCTCGAGCGTGGCTGCGCCGCGCAGGCGCACCAGTTCCTCGGGCGCGGCGCTTGCGAGCACGCGGCCCGCATGCATCAGCGAGATGCGGTCGCACCGCGCGGCCTCGTTCATGAAGTGCGTCGAGATGAAGATGGTGACGCGATCGTTGCGCGCGAGTTCGATCATCAGCCGCCAGAAGTCGTCGCGCGCGACCGGGTCCACGCCCGAGGTCGGCTCGTCCAGGATCAGCAGCTCGGGCTTGTGCACCATCGCCACCGCGAGGGACAGCCGCTGCCGCATGCCGAGCGGCAGGCGCTCGGGCAGCGCGTCGAGTGCGTCCGCGAGCCCGAAGCGCTCGACCATTTCGGTCACGCGTGCTGGCACATCCGGTTCCGGTACGCCGAACAGGCGCGCGTGCAGCACGAGGTTCTGCCGGACGGTCAGTTCGCCGTAGAGCGAAAACCCTTGCGACATGTAGCCGACGCGTCTGCGCGTGTCGATGTCGTTCGCGGCGATCGGCCGGCCGAACAGCGTCGCCGTGCCTTCCGACGCGGGCAGCAGGCCGGTGAGCATCTTCATGGTCGTCGACTTGCCGCAGCCGTTGGAGCCGAGAAAGCCGAAGATTTCGCCGCGGCGGATCTGCAGGCTCACGTGGTCGACCGCGACGAAATCGCCGAACCGCATCGTCAGCACGTCGGCCTCGATCGCGTAGCCGGCCGCCGGATCGGGCTGGAACGGTGCGATCACGACCGGCTGGTGTCCGCGCCGGCGGGCCTCCGGCAGCAACGCGATGAACGCCGCTTCCAGCGTGGCGCAACCGGTGCGTTCGAGCAGCTCGCCGGGGCTGCCGGTCGCCAGCACGCGGCCCGCGTCCATCGCGATCAGCCGGTCGAAACGCCGGGCCTCGTCCATGTACGCGGTGGCGACCAGCACGCTCATCGCCGGGCGGGCGGCGCGAATGCGTCCGATCAGCTCCCAGAACTGCGCGCGCGACAGCGGATCGACGCCGGTCGTCGGTTCGTCCAGGATCAGCAGGTCGGGGTCGTGGATCAGCGCGCAGCACAGGCCGAGCTTCTGCTTCATGCCGCCGGACAGTTTGCCGGCCGGGCGATCCAGGAACGGCTGCAGGCCGGTGCTGTGCGTCAGCGCGTCGATCCGGCGGCGGCGCTCCGCGGCATCGTGGCCGAACAGTCTCGCGAAGAACTGCAGGTTTTCCTCGACCGACAGCGTCGCGTACAGGTTTCGGCCGAGGCCCTGCGGCATGTAGGCGATGCGCCGGCATACGCGCGCGCGATGGCGGCGCGACGACAGGTCGCCGTCGAGCGTCCATACGCGGCCCTGCTGGATCGCGCGCGCGCCGGACACGAGCGCGAGCAGGCTCGACTTGCCGACGCCGTCCGGCCCGATCAGCCCGATCATGCGGCCGGCGGGGATGTCGAGGGTCACGTCGTCGAGCGCGTACTTGTCGCCGTAGCGCAGCGAGACGCCCGACAGCCGGGCGACCATGCGCGGATCGCCCGACACCGGCGAACCGTCGATCGATCCGGCATCCGTCTCGACGGGCGTCGTCGCATTCATTGCGGCACCCTGATCGCGAGGCGATCCGGCCAGCCCGCGTGCGGGTCGGTCTTCAGCCACGCAACGCCCGGCAAGCCGGTCTTCACGAGTTTCAGGTGGCGCTGCAGCAGGTCGCGATCGATGCGCGCCTTGACCCGGAACATCAGCTTCTGCCGCTCGGTGGCCGTCTCGACCGTCTTCGGCGTGAACTGCGCGGTACTCGACACGTAGGACACGCGCGCCGGAATCACGTATTCAGGGGCCGCATCGAGCACGATCCGCACGTCGGCGCCGAGCGGAACCCGGCCGACGACCGCTTCGGGCAGGAAGAACGTCATGTAGACGTCGGACAGGTCGACGACGTTGAGCACCTTGCCGCCCGCCGGCAGGACTTCGCCCGATTCTGCGATCCGGTACTGGACGCGCCCGTCGCGCGGCGACGTCAGCTCGCTGTCCGAGATGTCGGCCCGCACGCGTGCCACGGTCGCCTGCGCCGCCGTCACGGCCGAGCGCGCCGCGACGAGCTGGGCCCGCGTTGCATCGATGGCGGCCTGGGCCGCTTCCACCTGGGCGCGCGCGGCATTCACGGTCGCGCGCAGGCTGCCGGCGCGCGCGCGATCGTCGTCCAGTTCCTGCATCGACGACGCACCGTCGCGCGACAGCGTTTCGGACCGCGCGAGCCGCCGCGTGGCCGCGTCCAGCTCGCTTTCCCGTTGCACGACGACGGCCGCGGCCGCGGCCTTGTCGCTGCGGCGCTGCGCGACCTGCGCGTCGATGCTCGCCGCGGTGTTCACCGCCTGCTGCTCCCGCGCCTGTGCCTCGTCGAGCTGCGCCTGCAGGACGACGACGTCCATGCGCGCGAGTGGCTGGCCGGCCGTCACGAAGTCGCCTTCGTCGACGAGCATGGCGGTAACGCGCCCCGGCAGCTTGGTCGCGACGTCGATTTCGGTCGCCTCGATGCGGCCGTTGCCGCTGACGAGCCCCGCATCCGTCTGGCCGTCGCGCCAGCGCGTCCACCCGTAGTACGCGAGGCCGATCGCAAGCACGGCCGCACCGACACCGATCAGAAGAGGGCGCGGGATGGTTTTCATGGTGTGTTGTCCGAGTCTGTCGAAAGGGGAGCCGTTGCCGTGGCAGTCTCGCCGGTGTCGATCACGCCGCCGCCGAGCGCGCCGTACAGCGCGACGCGGCTCGACAGCAGCGCGCGGCGCGTCATGACCAGCTGCTGCTCGGCGTTCATCAGGTCCCGTTGTGCATCGAGCACTTCGAGGAAGCGGGTCGCCCCGCTGTCGTAGCGCAGCTTCGCGAGGCGTGCCCGCTCGGCCTGCGACGCGAGCGTGGCGCGCTCGATGGCGACCTGGTCGGCGAGCCAGTGGCGCGCCGCGAGCGCATCGGACACGTCGCGGAACGCGCGTTGCAGCGTCTTCTCGTACTGCGCGAGCGCCTCGTCGCGTTGCGCGTGCGAGAGCGCGAGATTCGACCGGTTGCGGCCGCCATCGACGAGCGGCAGCGTGACGTTGGGTATCACCGACCACACGCCCGTGCCGGACGACAGCAGGTCGTGCAGCGCGGTGCTGCCCGAGCCGATCGCACTCGTCAATGCGATGCGCGGAAAGAATGCCGCGCGCGCCGCGCCGATGTTCGCGCGGGTCGCCTGCAGTTCATGCTCCGCCGCGATCACGTCCGGACGCCTGGTCAGCAGCGACGACGGCAGGCCGGGGGCAAGCGACGGCAGCACCGCGCCGTCGTCGAGCGCGAGCGGCGTGGCGGCCAGCGCCGGCGGCGCACCGACGAGCAACGCCAGCGCATCGGCCGCCGTCGCGCGGGCCTGCTGCAGCTGGACGCCGAGCGATTCCGCCTGCTGCAGCAGGATCTCCGATTGCGTCAGGTCGAGGCGCGAGATCGCGCCGGCCGCGTGACGAAGCCGGAAAATCCGCAGCGATTCGCGGCGTGTGTCGATCGTCGCGCGGGTGAGCGCGATGCGTTCGTCGATCTCGCACAGGGTCAGATAGGCATCGGCTACGCCGGTGACGACACTCAACGTCACCGCCTGTCGGGCCGCGTCGCTCGCGAGGTAGCGCTGGAGCGCCGCTGCTTTCAGGTTGCGCACGCGGCCCCAGAAATCGATTTCCCATTGCGTCTCGGCCAGCTGGACTTCGTAAATCTGGCCGATGACGGGCGCCGGAGTGAGGAAGCCGCCCGGCGTGCGAAACCGTGCATAGGCCGCGCCCGCACCGATCGTCGGCCATTGATCCGCGCTGCGGATGCCGTAGACCGCGCGCGCCTGCTCGACGCGTGCCACCGCCGCGCGCAGATCCCGGTTGTTGGCGAGCGCCTGCGCGATCAACGCGCGCAGGCGTGCGTCGACGAAGTAGGCCTGCCACTCCGGCATGGGCGCCGCCGGTGTCGCATCGGCGGAAGGATCCGGAAAGGATGCGGGAATCGGTGCGGCGGGACGCTCGTCCGGCGGCGCAAGCGACAGGCAGCCCGACAGCAGCACCATGCCCGCCGCGAGCGCGATGGCACGCATGCGCCGCACGACGGCAGGATGAAAGCGAACGGGAGGCGCGGCAGCGCGCATGGGATGCCTCGTCGAATACGGAAATGCGGGAATACGGGATGGCGCCGCTCTCCTGGCGTCGCCGCTTCGGATTCACTTATATCCGACGATTGCCGGGTTTTCCCTTGATCTGCGTCACTCGGGCGGGAATGCGTTTCGAGCGGCGCCTCGCTTGACGCGCGTGTCGCAGCGTGCCTCGGCCGGTTTCGTGATGGCGTGCCGGCCCGAACCGCGCCGTGCGTGTCACGGGCGGTCGCCCGGCCCGGGATTGAGCAGCACGACGAACGCGAGGATGCTGGAGATCAGCGTGACGATCGAGTACCTGAACACCTCCTCGTCGAACAGCATCCCGTGAACGATGCCGACCAGCGAGGCAATCGCGATGAACACGCTGAACGTCGCGAGCACGATGCGGTACTGCTTGCGGATCATGACGGTCTCCCGGAAAGCGGCGGGTGTCGACGGTCGTACGAATGCGAAACGTCTCGGTTGCCGCGGTTTTCGCGACGTCCGCGGATTCATGATCGCGTCGCGCCTGGTCGCACGATTGATCTGCGTCAACGGACAAAATCGGCCACCGCCGGCCCGTCTTTGATTGATCCTCGTCAAGCCGCCGGCGCGGCCGTGCGCGATGCTGAACACGGTGCCGCACGCATTCGCTCGCAAGCTTTGCGGCCGGCACGGGCCGACGGGAGACCGACATGAAGTCCGATGCAGTACTCAAGCAGGATGTCGAGCAGGCGTTGTTCTGGAATCCGGCGATCGATGCGCGCCGGATCGACGTCGAGGTGCGCGACCGGATCGTGACGTTGCGCGGCACGGTCGACAGCTGGGCCCAGAAGCTCGAGGCGCAGAAAACGGCACTGCACGTCGCCGATGCGCGCGCGCTGGTGCTCGAACTGAATGTCGCGCCGCCGGAGAACGCGTGCGCGGACCAGGAACTGGCGATCGCGATCACGTTCGCGCTCGGATGGCAGGAGGCGTTGCGCGATCACAAGATCGGCGTCGAGGTCGATCACGGCTGCGTGACGCTCGACGGCGAAGTCGATCATGCGTATCAGAGCCGCGCGGCGGAAGCGATGGTGAGCCGGATGATCGGCGTCGTCGGCGTGGCGAACCGCATCCGGGTGCGCGCCGACCATACGGTGCCGGACGTCGGCGCCCGGATCGCCGAGGCACTTGCGCGCCGTGCGCAGCGCGAAACCGCGGGAATTTCGATCGACGCAACCGACGGCATCGTCACGCTGACGGGCACGGTCGCGTCGCTGGCCGACAGGCGCGCCGCATGCGGTGCCGCCGGGTCGGTGAAGGGCGTCCGGCAGGTCGTCGACCGGCTGACCGTTGCCTGACCGGCTTGCATGTGCTGTCTACTACCAGGAGAAACAGCGATGAACCGTCCGCATACCGGCCCCGGCCGAAACTATCTGCGCCGCGACAAGCGCATGCAGCCGCATACGAAGGACAGTTACCGTGATCCGAAGCGGCCGACAGGCGACCACATCTGCGAAGGCTGCGGCGCGGTCTGCGAAGCGGGCCGCTGGACCTGGTCCGCGACCGCACTCGACCGGCGCCAGCTCGAATGCCCGGCCTGCAAGCGCATGCGGGAAAACGTGCCAGCGGGCGAGCTGGTCTTGAACGGCGAGTATCTGCGCGCGCACCAGTCGACGATTCTCGAGTTGCTCGAGCGTCAGGCCGATCTCGAGACGAGCGAGCACGCGCTCGAACGCATCATGGGCATCGAGAAATCCCCCGATTCGCTCATCGTTCGAACGACCGGCGTGCATATGGTCCGCCGCCTCGGCGAAGCGTTGCTGCATGCGCACCACGGCGATCTCGCGATCAACTATCGCGATGGCGAGGACGTGCTGCGAGCGCACTGGAAGCGCGACGACGCGTGAGCGGGCGGTAGTCCGCCGATCAGGTTCGATCCCATGAAAAAATCATTCGATTACTCCGGGTTGCTGATCCCGCTCGCGTTCGCCGTGCTGGTCGCGGTTCAACTGCTGGCGCGCCAGCCGGCGGCGACGTCGATTTCCTACAGCGATTTTCACCACCTGGTGGACGCACGGCTCGTCGACGATCTCGAGATCGGCCAATCGTCGATCTCGGGCACGCTGCGCATGCCGGCGGCCGGCGCCGCACTGCCCGCGTCCGACGCGGCCGAGGTGAAGGAAGCCGGCCCGCCGTGGCGCTTCACGACGAACCGGGTGAGCGACGAAGGCCTGGTCGCCGCGCTGACGGCCGCCGGAATTCGCTACCGCGGCGCGACGGATACGGGCTGGATCGGGACGCTCGCGTCGTGGATCTTTCCGTTGATCGGCTTCGTCGTGATCTGGAGTTTCATGATGCGACGGCCGGGCGGGATGCGGGACCTGAGCGGCATGGGCAAAAGCCGCGCCCGCGTATACATGCAGAAGGAAACCGGCATCACGTTCGACGATATCGCGGGCATCGACGAGGCGAAGGCCGAGTTGCAGCAGATCGTCGCGTTCCTGCGCAACCCCGAACGCTACCAGCGGCTCGGCGGCAAGATCCCGAAGGGCGTGCTGATCGTCGGTGCGCCCGGCACCGGCAAGACGCTGCTCGCCCGCGCGGTCGCCGGCGAGGCCGCCGTGCCGTTCTTCACGATCAGCGGCTCGGCCTTCGTCGAGATGTTCGTCGGCGTGGGCGCGGCGCGCGTGCGCGATCTCTTCGAGCAGGCGCAGCAAAGCGCACCGTGCATCGTGTTCATCGACGAGCTCGATGCGCTCGGCAAGGCGCGCGGCGTCGGCCTGATGTCGGGCAACGACGAGCGCGAGCAGACGCTCAACCAGCTGCTCGTCGAGATGGACGGCTTTCAGGCCAATTCGGGTGTCATCATCATGGCCGCGACCAATCGGCCGGAGATCCTGGATCCGGCGCTGCTGCGCCCCGGGCGTTTCGACCGTCACATCGCGATCGACCGGCCGGACCTGACCGGACGCAAGCAGATCCTGGCCGTGCATACGAAGCGCGTGAAGCTCGCGCCGGAAGTCGACCTGGCCGAGCTGGCGCAGCGCACGCCGGGCTTCGTCGGCGCCGATCTCGCGAACGTCGTCAACGAGGCCGCGTTGCATGCGGCCGAACTGGGCAAGCCCGCGATCGGGATGGCCGATTTCGACGAAGCCATCGATCGCGCGATGACCGGCATGGAGCGCAAGAGCCGCGTGATGAACGAGCAGGAAAAGCGGACCATCGCTTACCACGAATCGGGTCACGCGCTCGTCGCGCAAAGCCGCGCGCACTGCGACCCCGTGAAGAAGGTGTCGATCATCCCGCGCGGAATCGCGGCGCTCGGTTACACGCAGCAGGTGCCGACCGAGGATCGCTACGTGCTGCGCAGGAGCGAATTGCTCGACCGGCTCGACGTGTTGCTCGGCGGGCGGGTGGCCGAGGAAATCGTATTCGGCGACGTGTCGACCGGCGCGCAGAACGATCTCGAACGCGCGACCGCGCTGGCGCGTCACATGGTGATGCAGTACGGGATGAGCGAGAAGGTCGGCCTCGCGACGCTCGACGATGGCGCACGCCAGGGCGGGGCGCCGGGCGTGTGGACGCCGGGCGACGGTCATTGCAGCGAGCACACGGCACAACTGATCGACGAAGAGGTGCGCGCGCTGCTCGAGGATGCGCATGCGCGGGTCACAGCCACGCTCGGCGCGCACCGCGATGCGCTTGAACGGATCGCGTGCAGCTTGTTGCAACACGAATCGATCGATCACGACATGCTGGTGGCGCTCATCGCGCCGCCGGACGATGCCGGCGACGCGCCCCGGCCGACGGAAGCCGACGCGGAAACGACCACGGGCGTCTCCGCCTGAAGAAACGACCGCCGCGATCGTGCCGGACACCTGCGGCCGGCCATCGTGTGATTCAACAGCCGATGCAGACCGGGCCGTCGCGCCGCGTGCGCGCCGCGTCTTCGGTCACGACCGACGCGAGCCGCGGATCGGGCCGGAAAACCGTGATGCCCTTGAGCCCGTCGCGCCACGCCTGGAAGAACAACGCGTCGACTTCCGCGAGCGAACACTGGCCTGGCATCGTCACGGTCTTCGAGATGCCGGCGTCGACGCACGGCTGCAGCGCCGCGAGCATTGCGGCATGATCCGCCGGCGCGATTTCCGCGGCCGTGACGAAATAGTCCGGCAGCTTGACGCTCTCACCATGCAGCTCGCGGAACAGCCGGTAAGCGTGATTCTCCGCACGAAACGGCCGGACCTGCCCGTCGGCGGTGCGGACCATGCGGCGCTGCGTCCAGCCGACGGCCGGCTCGATCCCGTTCGAACAGTTGTCGCAGAACGCGAGGCTCACGCTGCCGGCCGGCGCGAACGACAGCAGATGGCTGTTGCGCAGCCCGTGCCGCGCGATCGCGTGATGCACCTTCAGCGGCAACAGCGTGCGAGACGCGGGGCCGGTCAGATAGGCGTCCGGGTCGTAGGCCGGAAACACGCCGCGCTCGGCGGCAAGCGCGGCCGATGCGGCAAACGCATGCTCGCGCATCGTCAGCACGATCCGGCGTGCGAGCGTGCGTGCTTCCACGCTGTCGTAGCGCAGCCGCAGCATCGTCAGCGCGTCGGCCAGCCCGGTCACGCCGACCCCGATGCGCCGTGTGCGCCGCGCCTCGTGCTCATGCGCGGCGAGCGGCCACGCGGTCAGGTCGAGCACGTTGTCGAGCATGCGGACCTGGATGCGCACCGCGTCGGCGAGCGTCGCGAAGTCGAAGCGCGGCTTCCCGTCGACGCCGAACGGATGTAGAACGAACCGCGACAGGTCGATCGGCCCGAGCACGCAGCTGCCGTACGGCGGCAGCGGTTGTTCGCCGCACGGGTTCGTCGCGTCGATCCGCTCGTGCTTGCGCAGCGGATTCGCGTCGCGGATCGTGTCGAGGAACAGCAGCCCGGGTTCGGCGCTGTCGCGCGCGGCGTTGACGATCTCGTGCCAGAGCGTGCGGGCCGACACCGTCGCGTAAAGGTAACGTCCGTCCGGCCGCCGGGGCGGTGTGCCGGATGCGTTGCGGGGCGGCGCATGATGGACGAGCGCCCACGGCAGGTCGTGCCGGACGGCCTCCATGAACGCGTCCGTGACGCCGACCGACAGGTTGAACGTCGGCCAGCGCGAGCGTCCGCGCTTCGCCGCGACGAACGCGACGAGGTCCGGATGATCGCAGCGCAGCACGCCCATTTGTGCGCCCCGGCGCGGGCCGGTAAACCGCAGCGCCCGGCACATCGCGTCGAAGCGGTCGATCGCCGCGCAAGCGCCGCGTCCGGGTGACAGACGCCGTTCGTGCGCGTCCGCGGGAGGCACCGGCGAAAAGTCGTAGCCGATGCCGCCGCCCATCAACAGCGTGACCCGTGCTTCCTCGAGCGCCTGCGCCAGCGCCGTGTCGACGGCGTGCGCGGTGGCCTCGGCAGGAATCGCGAGCGGATGGACGAAGCAGTTGACCATCGTTCCGCCGTTGTCCGCGCCGGCATTCGCGAGGATCCGGCCCGCGCCGATCGCGCCACGCTGCAGGTTCACGAAGAACGCCTGCTCCACCTGCGCCCGGCGCTCGACCGGCTCGGCGAGCGACAGCGCGCGGGCGACGCGATGGAAGACGTCCGCGCGAGACGTTTCGCCGGGCTGCGCATAGCGTTCGGCAAACACGGTGGTGCACAGCGGCTGCTCATCCATGGCGGGGCTCGGCGACGATGAATGATTCACTGTAAGAGCCTGCCCGAACGTGTCGTTGATCGAGCGCAACCGGGCACCTTCGTGACATCGCTTGACGGCGGTCAACGCCGCGACCGGCATCGAACGTAAGGTGGAGCCACGGCCAGCGCGCGGCGGTTGCCCGCGAAGGGGCGCGCCGGCGTCCGTCGCGCCGGCCATCGACTGAACCACGCACCATGACCGATATCGTTACCGTTACCTTGAATCCGGCCGTCGATGTCGCGACGTCCGTCGAGCACATCGTCGATACGCACAAGCTGCGCTGCGCACGGCCGCGGCGCGACCCCGGCGGCGGCGGGATCAACGTCGCCCGAACCATTCACCGCCTCGGAGGCGACTGCGTCGCGCTGTACCTGGCCGGCGGGCCGACCGGCGACGTGTTGACGCTGTTGCTCGAAGCCGAGCGCCTGCCGGCGGTGCGCATCCGGATCGCCGGCGAGACGCGCGAGAACGTCTGCGTGACCGAGACCGCGACCGGGCGCGAATACCGCTTCCTGATGCCGGGGCCGCTGGTCTCGGAGGCCGAGTGGCGCGACTGTGCAGCCCGCATCGACGCGATGCAACCGGTGCCGCGCTATCTCGTGCTGAGCGGCAGCCTGCCGCCCGGCGCGCCCGACGACCTGTACGCGACGCTCGCGCGGACGGCCCGGGCAAGGGGCAGCCGGGTGGTCGTCGATGCGGCGGGCCGGGCGCTGCAGGCGGCCCTCGAGGCCGGCGTTCATCTCGTGAAGCCCAGTCTCGGCGAACTGAGCGCGCTGGCCGGCGAACCGCTCGACGACACGTCGGCATGCCGGAAGGCGAGCGAACTCGTCGCGCGCGGGCAAGCCGACATCGTCGCGTTGACGCTCGGTGCGCGCGGCGCATGGGTCGTCACGCGCGACGGCGCGCTGCGCCTGCCGGGCAGGCCGGCAGCGGTATGCAGCACGGTCGGCGCCGGCGACAGTTTCGTCGGCGGCATGGTCTGGGCGCTGGCGCGCGGCGTGCCGTTCGACGAAGCGTGCCGCTATGCGCTGGCGGCATCGGCCGCTTCCGTCGAGCATCCGGGGACGGCGCTGTGCACGCGCGACGACGTCGAGCGGATTCATGCCGAACTGGTTGCGCAGGCAACCTGACGCCCAGGCGGCCTGACGCTTGCACGATCGCGTCGACGCGCGATCGATCGTTGATCTGGCTCAGCGGTTTTCGCGCCGCGATCGAGAAAAATGGGGCAGCCATTCCACGAGGTCCGCCATGGCCTTTCGCCTGCTCGCCTGCCTGCTCCTGTTGTCGTGTATGCCGCCGGCTTGGTCCGCCGAAGTCGCGACCGGTGATTCCCCGTCGCAGCGTGTACTGATCCTCGTCTACCACCGGTTCGCCACCTCGCGACTGGATTCGATGACGGTCCGTACCGAGACGTTCCGCCACCAGTTGCAGGCGATCGAGGCGAACGGCTACCGTGTCGTGCCGCTCGCCGACGTCGTGCGCTGGCATGACGGCCAGGCGGATGCCGTGCCGGCGCGCGCGGTCGCGATCACCATCGACGACGGTCATCGCTCCGTGTACGAGGTCCTGCGCCCATTGCTGGCTGCCCATCCGATGCCGGTCACGCTGTTCATCTATCCGTCGGCCATCTCCAACGCCAGCTATGCGATGACATGGGACCAGTTGCGCACGCTCGGGCAGTCCGTCGGATTCGACATCGAGTCCCACACGTACTGGCATCCGAATTTCCGCACCGAACGCGCCCGACTCACGCCGGACGACTACCTGCGCTTCGTGTCGTATCAGTTGAGCCGGTCCCGCGAACGGCTCGAGTCCGAAACCGGTCGGGCGGTGCGGATGCTGGCCTGGCCGTTCGGCGTCCATGATGCGCAGACCGACCAGCTGGCCGCTCGCGAAGGCTACGTCGCGGCATTCACGCTCGACGCGCGCCCCGTTCGTGTCACCGATCCGGCCATGGCGCTGCCGCGTTATCTGATGACGGACGCCTGCGACACACGCTGCATGAACGGATTGTTGAGAACCGCCGGGGGGAAGCCGTGATTGAACGTCTGATCGTCTGCCTGCTCGTGTCGCTCGCCGGATTCGCCGCTCGGGCGGCGCCCGTCACGATCACCGTCGTCGATGCGACGAACGGGCACCCGCTCGCCGGCGCGATCGGCCACGTGGCGGGTGCGAACCGGATCGCGGATCGCGACGGCGCGTTTGCACTGGAGATCGACGCGGCGGGCGCATACCTGAGCGTGCGCGCGCCGGGCTATGCGCGAACCGAAGTCACGCTCTCGGCCGCCGAGGGTGCACAGACGATCCGCATGACGCCAGTGCGGCCGAAAGCCGTCTATCTGTCCGCTTACGGCGTCGCGGACCGCACGCTGCGCGAGGCGGCGCTGTCCCTCCAGGACAAGACGGCGATCAACGCGCTCGTCATCGACGTGAAGGGCGACAGCGGCGTGACGCCATATCGCAGCCTGGCGCGTGAGATCTCGGGTGCCGCGAACAATGTCGCCGGTGCCATCGTTCGTCCGCCCGATCTGCCGGACCTGCTGCGGACGTTCCATGCGCGCGGTCTTTACCTGATTGCCCGCATCGTCGTGTTCAAGGACGACCCGCTGGCTCGCGCGCATCCCGAGTGGGCCGTGCGCGATGCAACCGGCGAGATCTGGCAGGACCGCGAGCATCAGCGCTGGATCGACCCGACCTCGCGCGCGGCCTGGCAACACAACTACGACGTCGCCGAAGAGGCAGCCCGCATGGGTTTCGACGAAATCCAGTTCGACTATCTGCGTTTTCCCGACGCCAACGGCCTCCGGTTCGCCGAGCCCAACACCGAGGCCAACCGGGTCGCGGCGATCTCCGGATTCCTGATCGGTGCGCGAGAACGGCTGCGTCCGTACAACCTCTACATGTCGGCGGATATTTTCGGGTACGTCTGCTGGAACGCCGACGACACCGCGATCGGACAGCGGCTCGACGCGCTCGGGCCGATCGTCGACTATGTGTCGCCGATGCTGTATCCGTCCGGCTTCACGTGGGGCCTGCCCGGTTGCCGCAAGCCGACCGAGCATCCGGGCGAGATCGTTTCGCGGTCGCTGGCCGAGGCGAAGCGCCGGACCGGAATGGACGGGGTCCGGTTTCGGCCGTGGCTCCAGGCGTTTCGCGACTATGCGTTCGACCACCGGCCGTTCGATGCCGACGAGATCCGCGCACAGGTCGACGCGGCCGAGGCGGCGGGCACGGACGGCTGGATGCTGTGGAATCCGCGCAATCGCTACGATCCTGCCGATTTGCCACGCTGAGCGGCAGGTGCGGACCGGCGCGAACGTGCAGGAGTCGAATCGATCATGCCGTGGAATGACGAGCGTTATCCGCCTTCGATGCGGAATCTGCCGCCTCCGGTTCGCGGCAAAGCGATCGAGATCGCCAACGCGCTGCTGAGGCAGGGGCGCACCGAAGGCAGCGCGATCCGCATCGCGATCGCGCAGGCGAAACGGTGGGGGCGTGCGCATGCCGTCTTTCGCGGCCGCGGGTGACGGTCAAGGTGACGAATACCGAACGACGCCCCCCGCCGTCGAAACTAGGCCGTACACCGTGCCGGGCATTCGCGCCCGGTCATCCCCGGATGCAATCGCGCGGCCAGAACGCACGCCATCAGCATGACGGCGACCGCGATGCCGTGCACCGGGTTGCGCAGACACGACGCGACTTGCTCGCTCCTCGCCACACCGAACAGGCACCACAGGCAGAAATGCTCGCAGTTGTTCGTGAGCAGCCGGTATTGGCATTCGCCAAGGCGCGAAGCCGCGCGACGCGCGGCTTCCGTTCCATCGTACAGCGCGCTCGCGTGGCGAATGACCGCGAGCCCGAAACCGGCGCGGAAGCCGTCCAGCGTGACGACCTCGACCGGACCGCCGCTCGCATGACGCGACCATCCCGCGTAGTGAATCACGTTGCCGTCGCCGATGTAGATCCCGTGATGCAGATAGCCGCGGCGGCGGGTCACGAGGTGGGCACCGACCGGCGGTTCGCCATCCAGCATGGCGTCGTCGGCGTGCGCTGCGGTCGGATCAATCATCGCCAGCTCCTCGGTCCTGCGGCGGCGGGGCGGAAGAATCGGGCGCCGGCCGCGAAACACGTTGCATCCTGTCACGTCTCCAGTATTGGCAGTGGAGCCGCGCGGAACAATCAGCGTGGCCTGAGCTTGCTGTCCGATGTCGGGCCGTCGTGTCGGAAATTTCTGACGGGGCGCGCAATATCGGCTGACAGCCGTCACGGACGATTGCGCCGTCCGTAGCCCGCTCCCCCGTGTTTTCACGCGTGCCGTGCCGCTCGGGTAGATGGGGCGCGATGACCGTCTCGCGGGGCCCCTCCGGCTTCGTTCGGCTTCGACAGGCGCGCACTTGATTTGAGTCAACGGGAAATCGACGTTCCGCGCGACGCTGACATCGTCGTCGACGCGAATGCGCGACGTCACTGCACGCAGCCCGTTCCGCGACCGGACGGGCGGGGTCGCAGCCGTGCGTGCCCAATCAGGAGAGTGAA
Source organism: Burkholderia sp. AW49-1 (assembly GCF_053427845.1). NCBI lineage: Bacteria > Pseudomonadati > Pseudomonadota > Betaproteobacteria > Burkholderiales > Burkholderiaceae > Burkholderia > Burkholderia sp. AW49-1. The sequence goes on from NZ_JBSAXF010000003.1 coordinate 326,732, forward strand.
GATGTGGACCCGAACCGTGAAGATGCTGCTGGTGGCAGCCTGCCTGCTGAACATCGGCGCGAACGCGCTCGCTGACACGTCGACCGAGCCGATCGTGCGCAACGGTGTCGCTTATATCACCGGCGGAATCGGCCAGGACGAGGTCACTGCATTTCGCGATGTCGCGCCTCGCTACAACCTGCGGATGACGTTCGCATCGAAGCGGGGCCATTATCTTTCCGATGTCGATGTCACGCTGTCGTCCGGCAAGTCGACGATTCTCGACGCGCACACGAGCGGCCCGTTCCTGTTCGCCCGCGTGCCGCCGGGGCGATATACCGTGTCCGCGCACGACAGGGCCGTCCAGGAAGTCCGGCACGTCGTCGTGCCGGCGCGCGGTGCCGTCGATGTGCGCTTCTACTGGCACGACCCGGAACGGCACGGCGCGATACGTCTGTGTGCCGATTGCTCCGCATCGCCGCAGTAACGGCCCGCTAGCCGCGCGTTCGTTCTGGGCCCGCGCGGCTGGAGAACCGAGGATGCCTCGGCCGGTCCCGGATCTTGACGCAATCGACGTGGCAGGCCTTCGCGCGCAGCACGACTCAGCCGATGCGGCCGGCACGAAGGGATGGATGCAGTGGAACAGGCTCGATCGAGACGATCCCGCTGTGCTGCCGCGCTGACCGCCGCTGCGCTGTTCACGCTTGCATCAGCCGGTGCGCACGCGGTATCCGACACGGCCGTGGCGCCGCAGCAGACCGCCTCGATCGACGAAGCGATCGCCGCCGAAATCACCGACGGCCATCTTGCCGGCGCGGTGGTCGTGACGGGCGACGCGGACGGCGTGCGGGTGCGCGTCGCGCGCGGCATGCGCGTGACGGGCGAGCACGTCGAGGCGATGACGGCCGATACCGTCTTCGATCTTGCGTCGCTGACCAAGCCGGTCGCGACGGCGGTCGCGATCATGCAGCTCGCGGAGCGCGGCATGCTGAGCCTCGACGCGCCGGCCGCGCGCTACTGGCCCGCGTTCGGCGCGCACGGCAAGGCCGGCATCACGATCCGCCAGTTGCTCGCGCATGTGTCCGGGCTGCCGGCCGGCGTGTCGTCGTCCCGTGCGCTGCGCAGCCGGGCCGCCGTGCTGGCCGACATCGTCGCCATGACCCCCGGCGCACCGGCCGGCACGCAGGTGCGCTACGGCGACGTCAACTACGTGGTGCTTGGCGAGATCGTCGAGCGCGTGTCGCACCGGCCGCTCGACGCGTGGTGCGCCGCGCATGTGTTCGCGCCGCTCGGGATGGCGAGCACCGCGTTTCGGCCAGCGGCGTCGCTGTTCGCGCGCGTGGCGCCCACCACCGTTCGCGATGGCCGACTGCTGCGCGGGCGCGTCCACGATCCCGTCGCGGCCGCGATGGGGGGCGTCGCCGGCAATGCGGGCCTGTTCGCGAGTGCGGACGACCTGGCACGCTTCGCGCGCATGCTGCTGAACGGCGGTGCGCTCGGCCCGGTGCGCGTGCTGGCGCATCGCAGCGTCGCCGCGCTCGAGACGCCGGCCACGCTCGACGCGGAAGGCGACCTGCACACGCCCGGCTGGGCGGTCGGGCCACCGCTCGTCGCGAACCGCTACCGGCTGCCGCCGCTCGGTGCGCTGCAACACCTCGGCTACACGGGCACGGCGCTGTGGATCGATCCCGTGACGCGCCGCTTCGCGATCGTGCTCACGAGCCGGCTGTATCCCGACGAAACCGGCACGGCGATGCCATTGCGCTCGCTCGTGCTTGGCATCGTATCGAGCGAGGCCGCGCCCGTGACGTCGTCGCTGATTGCGACGCGCGTGCCCGCGATGGCGGCGGCCGTCGCGCAAGCCGCCCGGTTGCCGGTATCGCGCGGGCCGGTACTGGCCGGCATCGACGTGCTCGCGGCGAGCGGCTTCGCGGCCGTCGCGGGCAAGCGCATTGCGCTCGTCACGAACCGCAGCGGCTTCGACCGGTTCGGCCGGCGCACGGTCGACCTGCTCGCGCAGGTGCCGGGCGCGCGGCTCGTCGCGCTGCTCGCGCCCGAGCACGGGCTCGGCACCGACATCGACGAGACGTTCGGCGACACGGTCGACGCCGCGACCGGCGTGGTCGTTCACAGTCTCTACGGCGACCGCCGCAGGATCGCACCCGCGCTGCTCGCCGATGTCGACGTGCTGGTGTTCGACCTGCAGGACGCAGGCGTACGCTTCTTCACGTACCTGGCCACCCTCGGCTACGCGCTCGAGGCCGGCGCCGCCGCGCATCGCCCGGTGCTCGTGCTCGACCGCCCGGACCCGCTGGGCGGCGATGTGTTCGGCGGCCCCGTGGCCGATGCCGGGCCGGCCACGTTCACCGGTTATTACCCGTTGCCGCTCCAGCCCGGCATGACGCTTGGCGAACTGGCGCGACTGTTCAACGACCGTCTGCATATCGGCGCGGCGCTGACCGTGGTGCCGATGGCGAACTACGTGCGCGCGATGCGCTTCGACGAGACGGGGCTCGGCCGGGTGCCGCCATCGCCGAACCTGCGCGATGGCGCCGCGTTGTCGCTGTACCCGGAGACGGGGCTGATCGAGGGCGCGGCGATCAGTGTCGGGCGCGGTACCGCGACGCCGTTCGGCGTGGTCGGCGCGCCGTGGATCGACGCGCGCATCCTCACGGACGATCTTCGCGCGATGCGGCTGGACGCGACATTCTCGCCGGTTCGCTTCGTGCCCACGGAGGGGCCGTATCGCGGCAGGGTGTGCGAAGGGGTGCGCATCGACCGGCCGCCCGGCGCGGCACGGCCGGGCGAGATCGGGCTGGCACTCGCACTGGCGCTGCACCGGCGTTATCCGGCGAAGTTCCGGATCGATGCGATCCGTGCATCGGTCGGTTCGCGCGAGGTAGCGGACATGCTGGAGGCGGGGCGGTCGATCGACGAGATCGAGCGCGTGGTCGTTGCGCAGGAGGCGGCGTTCGCGCCCGAGAGAGCAGCATTTCTGCTGTACTGAGCGGATGCAAAGGCGTTGGCAAGCGTGACGCCGATACGAGATCAGCCGCGACTTCGCCGACACGGCTCGGTCGATCCGTCTCGACGATTCGATGGGCGATCGCATATCGGATCGACGCGGCATCGCTTCGCAACTCGCGCTGGTCAAGCGCGCGCGTTGCCCGACTGCCGACGGGCGCACGCACGCGCAAAAGCGCGCTATTCGTGCGCCTCCGATCGCGTGGCAGGAGCGGCCGAACGTTCATCGTGCCGTTTGCCGCGGCCTCGCTGCTTCCGTCCCGTGTCTTCGAGCATTCTCGTGACGTTGCTGAAGGCATTGCGCAGCGCGACGTAGACATCCTCGTCGCGCTCCTTGCTGGATACCAGTTGATGTCCGGGAATCGTGACTTCGATCCGGATATTGAACGGTTTCCCCTGATGATCGTGCTTCTCGTCCAGCACGACGTTGATCCGGCAATGCGAGATGTCCTGCCGGAATCGATCGAGTCTGGATGCATGCCGGGCGGCTGCCGCCTCGAGCGCGTCCGAGCGCGGCATGCCTTGAAATACCAGTTCGTAAGGTGGCTTCATTGCTTGATCCGTTGATGGCTGATGAATACCGGTCGTGCCCCGTCGTGCCGGCGCCCCCGAGATTCCGATTCAGAACGTGGCGATCTGAAGGACGACGTCGAACGCGATGACCAGTGCCGAGCACAGAACGCCGAGCGCCAGGTTCGCGAGCCGATGCTCGACGTCCGGATGCTTGCCTACCCATGCCGTCATGAAGAACAACCCGTCGAGAATCACCTGCAGTGCAAATACGAACAACATCAGCGTGAACTCGTAGCCAGCCTGCGGCAGTTGCGCGAAATTCCAGCCATGCCGGCTTACCCAATAGCCGATCCGGTAGATCTCGTAGCCGGCCAGCAGCAGAGGAAACACGTAGGAAACGAAATACGTCGGCACGGTCGCATGCCGGAACTCGGGTAGGAAATGATGTCCGGTCTGCATGGTTGCCTCCCAGCCTGGACGCGTGCGTCAGGACGACTGTCGTTCACGTTTCCAGCCTAGGCTGTCGGGGCAGCCGCCACTTGACACGCATCAACGGCGGCTTTTATGGACCGCGCCGGCCCGTGGAAACGAGACGATTCCATCGAGAGCGTGTCCGGCCACGCGGACGACAAGGTGTGACCAGCATCAACGGCTGATCGGCTGGAAGGGCGAAATTCCGATCGTGCCATCGACGCGAATCGCAAACACGATATCGAACGGGAACTGCCCCGGGATCCGGCATCCGGCATCCGGCATCCGGCATCCGGGGCGAGAATGACTGCCCTGCGGCAACTGTGGCGCCGGCCGCTCCGTGGTCGACATGAATTCCGTGCATCCCCGTGGCGAGTCGTACAAGGCCGACCGGCGGCACACTGATGGATCAGCCGAGTTCGTCGCCCCAGTTTCCCGATTCCGCGACGCCCGGTGACGCGGCCGTGCGTGGGCGATGCGCGATCATGCAATCGGTCGTGAGCAGCAGCGACGCGACTGAGATCGCGTTCTGTAGCGCCGAACGCGCGACCTTGACCGGGTCGACGATTCCGGCAGCAATCATGTCCCCATATGTCGCCGTTGCCGCGTCATAGCCGAATGGTCCGGTCGCGGCATCGACTGCGTGTACGACGGCCTGCGCGTCCGCTCCGGCGTTTTCGGCGATCTGACGCAGCGGGGATGCCAGAGCGTCGTGCACGATTCGCGCGCCGGTGCGCTGCGCGTCGGTCAAGTCCGTGCGATTGCCTTCGAGCGCGCGCCGTGCACGCAGCAGTGCGACGCCACCGCCCGGCACAATGCCTTCCTCCATCGCGGCGCGCGTCGCATGCAAGGCGTCCTCGAAGCGATTCTTGCGCTCGCGCAATGCGGTTTCCGTCGCGGCGCCGACGCGAATCACCGCCACGCCGCCCGCGAGTTTCGTCAACCGGCGCGTGAGCGCGTCGCGCTCGTATCCGGCCGGCGTCGCCGCGATGCGCGTGCGCAGCGCCTGGACACGGTCGTCGATGTGCTGGCGTTCGCCTCGCCCGGCGATGACGGTCGTCGTCTCGCGCGTGATCTCCACGCGCCGCGCGGCACCGAGATCGTCCAGCGTCGTGCGCTCGAGTGTTCGTCCGGCCTGAACGGAAATGACCGTCGCGCCAGTCAGCGCGGCGAGGTCGGCGAGCTGTTCGGTGCGTGCCTCGCCGAATCCGGGCGAGCGGATCGCGCACGATTTCAGCGTGCCGCGCAGGTGGTTGACGACCAGGGTCGCCAGCGCCTCGCCTTCCACTTCGTTCGCGACGACGAGAAGCGGCTTGCCGGTGCTGCTGAGCGCCTCGAGTACCGGCAGCAGCTGTGCGATCGCGCTGATGTTCATGTCGCAGAGCAGGATGCGCGGCTCGTCAAGGACGATGCGATGATTGTCCGAATCGACGAACAGTGGCGACAGATAGCCGCGATCGATCAGCGAGCCGTCCACCGTCTCGAGTTCGTCATCGAGCTTCGTGCCGTCCTCGATGCTGATCGCGCCGTCCCTGCCCACACGCTCGACGGCCTGTGCGACGAGCGCGCCGATCGTGCTGTCGCCGCTGGCGGAAATCGTCGCGATCTGGCGCATTTCGTCCGCGCTTGCGCACGGTTTCGACACGCGGTGCAGTTCGGCGACCACGTCGCGGCCGGCCGCTTCGATCGCGCGCTTGAGCGCCATCGGATCGTGCCCGGCAGTGACGCACTTGATGCCTTCGGCAACGATGGCCTGTGCCAGGGTGGTGGCAGTGGTCGTGCCGTCGCCGGCGACTTCGCTGGTGCGGGTCGCCACTTCGCGCAACAACCGTGCGCCCATTTCCTCGAACGGGTCGGGCAAGTCCACAGCGCTGGCGACGACGACGCCAGAGTTCGCAACCAGCGGCGCCGTGCCGGCCCGCTCGACGATCACGTTGCGCCCGCCCGGGCCGAGCGTGAGCTTGACTGCCTCGGCCATCGCGTTGACGCCTTTGAGCAGTCGTTGGCGAGCATCCTGATGAAAGACAAGCGATTTTGCGGGCACGATGCACCTCCTGTGCGACGAAGCCGGGCACGATGCGCCTCGGGGCCGGCGACCGATACGCATATTCCACCTGCCGGCGCGTCGTGCCGATTGACCTGGGTCAACGAGCGCCACGCGTTTCGCAGTGCCATGTGCTCGCCCAAGAGCCTTCGGTGTCCCCATCCTGAGCGTTGATCTCCGTCAATTGCCGCGGTCATCGCCAATCGAGAATAAACGCATCACTGACGAGAAGGAGGCACGACATGAAAGAATCGTCCACGAAACTGCCGGTCAACAAGCCGCAGGAGAGTGCGGAGCATGCGCCGATGGGGGCGCCGTACTGGCATCCGATCGAAACGCTGCGCCATGAGATGGACCGTCTCTTCGACGATTTCAATCGCAGCGCGGGCATGCCGTCGGTGCGGCGACCGATTTTCAACCTCCAGCCATTCTGGCGCCGCGATCACGAATGGAGCGCAGAGCCCGCGGTCGACTTCGCGGAAACCGACAAGTCATACGAAATCACAGCTGAATTGCCCGGGCTGGACGAGAAGGACATCGAGGTCAAGCTCGCGAACGGCGGCTTGTCGATCCGCGGCGAAAAGCAGGAAGAAAAGGAAGAGCAGCACAAGGACTACTACGTCCATGAGCGCCGCTTCGGCTCGTTCGAGCGCTACTTTCGCATGCCCGACGGGGTCGACAGGAACAAGATCGAGGCGTCGTTCCAGAAAGGCGTTCTGACGGTCACGCTGCCGAAGACGCAGGAAGCTCGCAAGGCCGAGAAGAAGATCGAGGTCAAGGCCGGCTGAAACTGGTGGGGGCATCCGCCGACGCATGCCGGCGGATGCCGGTGCACATGCTTTCCGTTTGCTTCTCGATCGCTGGATCATGTCGTGACACACCGACATTCGGGCGGTCGACGAAAGGCGGTCCTGCATGCGCCATGCATGGAGAGCCGATAACCGGGATATCGGCGACGCCGCACTTGAGCCAGTCGTTGCACCGTCGCGTGCAATCGACACACACCCGGACCGATTTTCTCCGGATCGCCCGCGCTTCGTGGCGAATGAATTCAACGGACGCACGCGCCGCCCGACAAGCGTGCATGAGGGAGGTCGTCATGTATGCCGGCAAGGTTCTCGTCGTGTTCTATTCGCGCACCGGCACGACCCGCCGGGCCGCATCGGCGCTGGCCGAGATGCTCGACGCCGACGTCGAGGAAATCGTCGTGACGCGCGATCGTGCCGGCCCGTTCGGCTATCTGCGTTCGCTCGTCGAGGCAATCAACCAGAAACCGGCGGAGATCGTCGCGGCGAAGCGCGACCCGTCCGCGTACGATCTCGTGGTGATCGGCTCCCCGGTCTGGGCAGGCTGCGTATCGTCGCCAGTGCGGGCGTATCTCGTCGCGAATCAGCGACGCCTGCCGCGTGTCGCATTCTTCTGCAGCTTCGCGCAACGTGGTGCGGACTCCGCACTCACGCAAATGCGGATGCTGGCACGCAAGTCGCCGCTCGCCGAATGTCGCGTGACGCCACGCGAATCCTTGCATGGCGATGCCAGCCCGATTCTCGCGGCATTTGCTGAACAGGCAGCACGCAGGCTGGCCGAAGCGATCGCGACGACTGCGGCGCGTTGAAGCATACTCGGCGCGCGAGCCCGTCAATGGGCGGTAGTGCTCTCGGGCACCGCTGCACGAGACCGCGCGCCGTCGTGCAACGGTGTGGCGGACGTTCCGACGCCGGCGTCAGGACACCGGTCGGTGTGCGTCTGCGGCCGCGAGATAGCCGACGATATCGTCGAGCGTAACCAGACGACCGTAGTCGCGCTCCGGGATCTCCACCTTCAGCCGCGCATGAAGGCCAGTCAGAACATTGAGCCAGTCCATCGAATCGAGATCGACTTGACTGCGCAACGGACGATCCGCGCGCAGCGTCGACGGATCGAGTTCCGGCGCGACGGATGCAAGGGTTTCCAGTACGACCGAAAGGATGTCTGCATTGTTCATCGGTTCAACTCCTCGGGGTGCTGCAGCAATTCACCCAGTTCAACCAGGAACAGCGCGCCGCGATGGCCGTCGGATACGCGGTGGTCTGCCGAGAGGCTGGCGGTCGTCACCGGCATGATCTTCAGCCCGCCGTCTTCGGCCCACGGCCGCTCAATGATTCGCCCGAACCCGACGAGCGCGACCTGGGGAGGATAGATAATGCCGAACACCTCGACGGCACCTCGATCGCCGAGATTCGTCACGGTAATCGTCGATTCCGACAACTCCGAACTCCGCAGCGAGCCCGCGCGACATCGCTGCGTCAGGTCGAGCAGTTCGCGCATCAGTTGGTTCAGGGGCTTGGCATCTGCATCGAGCAACGCGGGCGCCACCAGCCCGCCCTGGCGCAGCGAGATCGCCACGCCGAGATGCACGGCGACGGCCGGCTGGAAGACGCCCTCCCGATGGAACCCGTTCAGCTCCGGAAATCGACGCAGCGTGAGCGCGACCGCCTTGAGCAGGAGCGCTGCCGGAAGCAGCCTGTCGGTCACGGAACGCATCGCGTTCTCGGCCGCGAGCCATGCCAGCGCCTTTCCCAGCGGAATCGTCTCGGACACGTAATAGTGCGGAATCTCGCGCTTCGAACGCTCCATCGCGGCCGCGATCGCCCGTCTCATTTCCGGAAAGCGCTCGCCGGGCGTGCCGGGCGCGGGCGAACCCGCCGCCGCGATCGTCCGTTCGACGTCGGCCAGCGTCACCGAGCCCTCCGGGCCGGTGCCCGTGACACTGTCGGGATCGACCCGGTGCTGCTGCGCCAGCTTGCGCGCGGCCGGCGAGATCTTGCGGCGAGGTGCCGCGCCGGTGGCCGCGGCGGGTGCCGCTGGTTGGCGCGTATGCCGTGCCACCGGCGGTGCTTCTCCGGGCTCGAGCAGCGTGGCCATCGGCGTGCCGACGGGGATCCGTTCGCCCGGGTTCACGAGCAATTCGTCGACCGTTCCCTCGTGCCAGCTCTCGACATCCACGGCCGCCTTGCTCGTGTCGACGATCGCGACAACCTGGCCTTTCTTGACCACGTCACCAGGCTTGACCTTCCATTCGAGGAGCGTCCCCTCGTCCATGTCCGCTCCCATGGAAGGCAACGTGAATTCGATCATGCGTCCCCCTTCGGAGTCTGTCAGCAATCACGAAAACAATTGTTTCACCGCGGTGACGATCTTGTCGACTTGGGGTAATGCCGCGTCTTCCATGTGCCGGGCGTAAGGAATCGGCACATCTTCGGCGCACACGCGTGCCGGCGGTGCATCGAGCTCATAGAACGCCTGCTCGACGATGCGCGCGATGATCTCCGCGGCGACGCTGGCGCTGCGCCAGCATTCGTCGACGACGACCACGCGCCGGCACTTCGCTACCGACGCGATGATCGTCGCGTCGTCGAGCGGCCGCAACACGCGCAGGTCGATCACTTCGGCGGAGATCCCGCCGCCGGCGAGCGTCTCGGCAGCATCGAGCGCCTTCGGCAGCGAGCCGCCGTACGCGAGGATGGCGACGTCCTTGCCCGCGCGGCGCACTTTCGCGGTGCGAATGTCGACACCGTCGAGGTCCGGCAGGTCTCCTTCCATGTTGTAGAGGCCCGCGTGTTCGAAGATCAGCACCGGGTCCGGATCGGCCAATGCCGGCGCCAGCATGTGGCGCGCATCCTCGATGGTCGCCGGCGCGAGCACCTTGATGCCCGGGATGCCCGCGTACCAGCCTTCGAAACTGTGCGAGTGCTGCGCGGCGACCTGGCGGCCGGCGCCCGTCGCCATTCGGACGACCAGCGGCACCGAGAATTGCCCGCCGGACATGTGGTGGTAGAGCGCTGCGGTATTGACGATCTGGTCGAGCGCAAGCAGGCTGAAGTTCACCGTCATGATCTCGACGATCGGCCGCATGCCGCCCAGCGCAGCGCCGATGCCGGCCCCCGTGAACGCGAGTTCCGACAGTGGCGTGTCGCGGATGCGCTCGGGCCCGAACGCGTCGAGCAACCCGGCCGACACTGCATAGGTGCCGCCGTAGCATCCGACGTCCTCGCCCATCAGGAACACGCGTGAATCGTTCGACAGCGCCTCGCGCAGTGCCTCGCGCAGCGCTTCGCGATAAGTGAGACGGCGGCTCATCGCGGGCCTCCCGCCGTCGTGTAGACGTCCTCTGCGAGCGCTTCGACGGGCTCCCATGCGGCGGCATCGGCAAACGCGACCGCGCGGGCGACTTCGGCTTCGACATTGGCATCGAGCGCGACGAACGCGTCCTCCGTGAGTTTGCCTTCGGCCTTGAGGCGCGCGGTGAACGTGTGGATCGGGCCGCGGGTTTTCCATGCGTCGACCTCTGCCTTCTGCCGGTAGAGTTCGGCGTCGTACATCGAATGCGCGCGGAAACGATACGTCCGCAGTTCCAGGAACATCGGGCCGGCGCCGCTTCGCACATAGGCGACCGCATCCTTCGCCGCGTCGTGTACGGCCACGATATCCATACCGTCGGTCGAGTTCGCCCGCATGTCATAGGCGGCAGCTTTCGTGCACAGGTCCGTCTGGGATTCGTGGCGCTCGACGGCCGTGCCCATCGCATACAGGTTGTTTTCGCAGCAGAACAGCACCGGAAGCCGCCAGAGCGCCGCGAGATTCATCGACTCGTGAAATGCCCCTTCGGCAACCGCGCCGTCACCGAAGAAACATGCGGTGACGCGCGTGCTCGACTGCATCTTTTCGGCGAGCGCGAGACCGACCGCCAGCGGCAGACCGCCACCAACGATCGCGTTTCCGCCGAACAGCCGGCTGCTTCGGTCGAACAGGTGCATCGAGCCGCCGCGCCCGCGAGCGCAGCCTTCGCGCTTGCCATACATTTCGGCCATCAGCACGCCCATGTCCATGCCGCGAACCAGCGCATGCGCATGCTCGCGGTAGGTCGCGACGACGTTGTCGTCGGGTGTCAGCGCATGCAGGGCGCCGATGCCGGAGGCTTCCTCGCCGATATACAGATGAAGAAAGCCGCGTATCTTTCCCGCGCCGTAGAGTTCGGCACATTTCTCTTCGAGGCGGCGCACGCGCAACATGTCGCGCAACAGCGCGAGCGCCAGATCCGCTGGATACGGCACGGGCCCTGACGGCGGAGGCGGAGGCGGGTGGTCGACGGGAGTCATGCGCCGCTCTCGAGTGTCGATGTGTCGCCTTCCGCCATCCCCAACTCGCGGGCCTTGAGCAGTCGTCGCATGATCTTGCCGCTGCGAGTGTGCGGAAGCTGGCCGACGAACACGATTTCCTTGGGTGCGACCGCCGCACCCAGGCGCTTTCGCGCGTGGGCGAGCAGCGCCATCCTGAGTGCATCGTCGGGGCATTGGCCCTGGTTCAGCGCCACAAATGCCTTGATCGATTCGCCGACGACCGGGTCAGGCTTGCCGATCACCGCCGCCTCCGCGACCGCCGGATGCGCCATCAACACGCTTTCGACCTCGAACGGCCCGATCAGGTGGCCGGCCGACTTGATGACGTCGTCGGCGCGCCCGACGAACCAGTAGTAGCCATCGGCGTCCCGCCTCGCGAGATCACCGGTCAGATACCAGTCGCCGGCGAAGCATTTGCGATAGCGTGCGTCTTCGTTCAGGTAGCCGCGAAACATGGACGGCCAGCCGCGCCGGAGCGCGAGTTCGCCCTCGATGCCCGGCTCGTCGACGAGTTGCACGCCGCCACCGGCGTCGCGCTGCACGATCGCCGCATCCACGCCCGGCAGTGGCCTTCCCATCGAGCCGGGCTTGATGTCGAACGCGGGTGTATTCGCGATCATGATCCCGCCGGTCTCCGTTTGCCACCAGTTGTCGTGAATCGGTAGCCCCAGCACTGCCTTTCCCCACCAGACGGCTTCCGGGTTCAACGGCTCACCGACGCTGGCGACGAAACGCAAGTGCGGGAACGCGTGCTGCGAAGCGATCCCGGAGCCGGCTCGCATCAGCATGCGCACGGCGGTCGGCGCCGTGTACCACACGGATACGTGCTCGTCCTCGAGGATGCCGTACCAGCGCTCGGCATCGAATTCCTCGCGGTCGACGATGGAGGTCACGCCATGGAGCAGCGGCGCGACGATCCCGTACGAGGTACCCGTGACCCAGCCGGGGTCGGCGGTGCACCAGTAGATGTCGTCCTCGTGCAGGTCCAGCGCATACCGTCCGGTGATCCAGTGCGTGAGCGCCGCCGCATGCACGTGGACGGCGCCTTTCGGCGTGCCGGTGGTGCCGCTCGTGAAGTGCAGCAGCGCCATGTCTTCCGGGGACGTCGGTTCGTAGCGGCATGTGTCCGTCGCACCGGCCATCAGCGATGCGAGGTCGTGGGTGCCGGAAACGTTCGTCGCCGCGCCGGGTGTGTCCGCGACGAGCAGAACGTGCTTCAGCCCCGGCATGCGTTCGCGCCACGGGGCGATCTTGCGTTCGAAGATCGTATCGGTCGTAAGCAGCACAGTTCCCGCGCCGAGATTCACGCGTGTGGCAATCGGCTCCGGCCCGAATGCGGAGAAGAGGGGGGAGACGACCGTGCCGTTCTTGAGTGCGCCGAGCACGCCGACATACATTTCGGGGATGCGTCCGGCGACGATGAACAGGCGGTCGCCCTTGCCGATACCCAGGCCACGCAGCACGTTGCAGAAGCGGTCAGTCAGCGTCGCGAGTTCGGCGTAGCTGATTGCGCGGGATGGCGTATTCCGTGCGAGGAAGCGCAGGGCAATCCTGTCGCGTCCGGGGCCGGCACAATGACGGTCGACTGCCTGCCACCCGATGTTGATGCCGCCGCCCGGTTCGATCGCGAGTTCGCGCGCCGCAGCCGCCCACGAGAAACGGTGCCGTTCGCCGTCGTAGTCGACGAGATTCGGCACGACGCGCAGGTCGGCAGGTGTTTTGGCGATGATCGCGGGGACATTCATTCGGACACCATCCGGTCGGGTCGGACGTGATTCATTCTGGTCGCCGCACCCGCTTTTCCGTTGACGTGCGTCAACGCGCCGTAGTTGCCGAAGCGGGCCCGCCGCCTCGGTGAGGATGGACAACAGGATCCGGCCCCAAGTTGCCACGGAAGATGCCGACCGAACACGACACTGTTCGAATGGCCATATGGCGACATCCGTGTACGATCTGCCGCCTTTGATATCGGTCAAATTCGCCCGGTGTTTCTGGGTGAAGCATTCATCTTGCAGGCTGGTCGAGCTGGGCGAGCGCGTGCAGCGTCCGCCGCAGACTAGCCGGTGAAGCGCCATCGCGTGGAAGGAGAAACCTCATGTGGGCACGTGACGTGATGACAACCTCGGTCATTTCCGCGACGCCGGAGATGAGCGTGCAGGAGGTCGCCAAGCTGCTCGCCGAGCACGCGATCAGCGCGGTTCCGGTAACGGATGCAGATGGCAGGCTGATCGGTATCGTCAGCGAAGGCGACCTTGTACGCCGCGTCGAGCTCGGCACCGGTGTCAGGCGTCGCTCCTGGTGGCTGGAGCTTCTTGCATCCAGCACGGAACTGGCCAGCGAGTACGTAAAGGAGCACGCGCAGAAGGCAGGGGACGTGATGAGTGTCGACGTCGTCACGGTCCACGAGGACACGCCACTGTCGGAAGTTGCAGATCTGCTCGAGCGGTACCGCATCAAGCGCGTGCCGGTCGTCAAGGATGACGAGGTGACGGGTCTGGTGAGCCGCGCCGATCTCGTGCGTGCTCTGGCCAGCGATACGCACAACCAACAGTCGCCGGTCCCACCTGCCGACGTGGAGATACGCGAGGCGATACTGAAGGCGATGTCTGGCCAACGCTGGGCGCTATCTCGGGGTCAGGTCATCGTCAAGAACGGACAGGTGCATCTCTGGGGCGTGATCTTCAGCGAGGAGGAGCGCAAAGCAGTGTGCGTCGCCGCCCAGACCGTCCCGGGGGTAAAAGAGGTAATCAGTCATCTTGTCTATCCGCTGACGCTTCCGTCGATGTAAAAACAGACGATAAGCCGCGTCGTCGGCAGCATGTCAGCGGAGCACCAGGAAAAGACCGATGACCGCACCGTATTGCCTGAAAATCTTTGCCCATCCGCACGGAAAGCATCACGTCCCCATTGAGTCTTCGCCAGGAATCACGTTCAGCGTTGCTCCGGCTCCCGTGACACGGCGTTCGTTTGCCCCGGCACTTGCATGCCCGGCGCACGAGCGCGGGCAGACGCGATTTTCGTGGGGGCAGTCGTTGACACGGATCAATCGACGAATCAGGTGAATCGCTAACGTGGTCTGCACACTTGATCGTTCGTCTTGAGTGCGCAATGGAGACCGTCCTTTCCATTCAGACAGTCAGCAAGATCTATCCGATGGGAAGCGTCAGCGTCCATGCGCTGAAGGACGTCACGCTCGGATTCGAGGCTGGCGAGTTCGTGGTGCTGCTCGGCATATCGGGGAGTGGCAAATCGACTCTGCTCAATCTGATGGGCGGGCTCGACACACCCACGAGCGGCATCATCGATTATCGCGACCATCGTCTCTCGACCGCGACCGAGCGCGAATTGACCCGGTTCAGGCGCGAGCATGTCGGTTTCGTGTTCCAGTTCTACAACCTCATACCTGGCTTGACCGCTCGCGAGAACGTCGCGCTCGTGACCGATATCGCCGAGCGTCCGCTGGATCCCGATGATGCGTTGCGAATGGTCGGCATCGACTCGCTGGCCGGGCACTTTCCTTCGCAGATGTCGGGCGGCGAGCAGCAACGTGTCGCGATCGCCCGAGCGGTTGCCAAGCGCCCGGACGTCCTGCTGTGCGACGAGCCGACCGGGGCGCTGGATTTTCGCACCGGGCGACTCGTACTGGATGTGCTGCAGCGGGTCAACCGCGAGTTCGGCACGCTCACTATAGTCGTGACCCACAACGCCGTCATCGCGGACATGGCGAGTCGGGTCGTGCGCATGAGCGGCGGCACGGTCGTCGAAGAACATCGCAATGCGCGACGTTCGGATGCTCGGGACCTCACATGGTGAGCACCTTGACACGCCTGTCGTGGCGCGATCTTTGGCGCATGCGGGCCCAGGCGATGGCGGCAGTCCTTGTCGTTGCATGCGGCGTGGCGTCGTTCGTCGCGATGCGCAGCACATACCTGGTCCTGCTGCGGGCACAGCAGGATTACTATGCGTCTCACCGGTTCGCCGACCTTTTCGTGCACCTGAAACGCGCGCCACTCGCGGTCGCGACGCGCATCGCGGCATTGCCCGGAGTTGCCGCAGTCGACGCGCGCGTGGTTGCCGATGTGACGCTCGACGTGCCGGGCCTCGCGGAACCCGCTACCGGCCATGTCGTCTCGGTCCCCGAACGGGGCGGGCCGTCGCTCGATCTGCTGCACGTTCAGCGCGGCCGGTACGTCACGCCAGGTCGTGACGACGAAGTGCTGATCAGCGCGGCGTTCGCCGACGCGAATCACCTGCGCACGGGGCAGCGCATCGGTGCCGTACTGAACGGGCGCTGGAAGCGACTTCAGATCGTCGGCATCGCGATTTCACCGGAATACGTGTACGAGACCGGAGCCGGCTCCATCTTTCCCGACAATCGCCATTACGGTGTGCTCTGGATGGGTACCGAAGCGGTATCGGCCGCCTTCCGCATGGACGGTGCGTTCAACGACCTGGTGCTTTCGGTCGATGGCGGTGCGATCGTGCCACGGGTCGTTGCGCAGGTCGATCGCGAACTGGCCGCCTACGGCGGACTCGGGACGATTACGCGAGAAGATCAGGTTTCGAACCGGTTCATCTCGGACGAGATCGCGCAGAACCGTATCACGGCCACCTATGTTCCAGCCATCTTCTTCTGCGTCACCATGTTTCTGCTTCAGAACGTCCTGAACCGGCTGGTCGATACCCAGCGCACGCAGATCGGTCTGATGAAAGCGTTCGGATACGGAAACGCCCGCGTCGCATTGCATTACCTTCAGTTCGCGTGCCTGATCGCAGCGGCGGGGGCCGCCGTTGGTTATGCCGCCGGTCTGGCGTTGGGCTCGTCGCTGACCGCGCTGTACGCGCGGTACTACCGATTCGCACAACTTGAATACCATGTCGACGCGCATGTCGCGATCCTCGCTGCCATCGTGAGCTTCGCCACCGCGCTGGTCGGGACGGCCGCCGGTGTGGCGAAGGCCGCCGGGCTGATGCCCGTGGAGGCAATGCGAGCGCCACTGCCGCCCGCATTCGCGGCCGGATGGCTTGAAAGGTTCGGGCTGTATCGTCATCTCGGCGTAACGTGGCGGATGATCGCCCGCAACATCACGCGGCAACCGCTCAAATCGCTGCTGTCGTGCGTTGCGATGGCATGCGCAAGCGCGATTCTCGTAACGGGCGGCTTCTTTTTCGACGCAATCGATTATCTGTTCGACGTTCAGTTTCAGCGTATCGAACGGCAGGACGTGACCGTCGCATTCGCACAACCTTTGTCCCATCGAGCGATATATGCGCTCCAGAGCCTGCCAGGCGTGCTGCGCGTTGAGCCATTCCGTGACGTTCCCGTCCGGATCTCCGCCGGATATCGATCGCGCCGCTTGTCGCTGAGCGGGATCGCGCCGACAGCGCAGATGCATCGACTGGTCGATGAGCGGAGCCTGCCGTTGCGCGTGCCGCCGGACGGCATCGTGATTTCGTCGCAGCTTGCCGACACCCTCGGCGTGCACGCGGGCGACCGGGTCACCGTGGAGGTGCTGGAAGGCAAGCGCCAGTCGCGGCAGGTCACGCTCGCGGGACGCGTCGGGGAACTGGTCGGCGTTCGAGCCTATATGGACCAGCAGGCACTCGCGCGTCTTCTCGGAGAAGGCGGCAACTGGTCCGGCGCCTGGCTGCAGATCGACGCGCGCGCGGCCGATCGTCTGTACGCCACGCTCAAGCGCATGCCCGCCGTCAACGCGGTGGCCATCCGGCAGTCGGTGATCGACAGCTTTCGCAAGATCATGAATGAAAGCGTCCGGCTTTCGACCTCCATCAATTTCACGTTCGCCTGTGTCATTGCATTCGGTGTCGCGTTCAACGGAATGCGTATCGCCTATTCCGAGCGCCTGCAACAGCTGGCCTCGCTGCGCGTGCTCGGATTCACGCGCACGGAGGTTGCATGGATACTGCTTGGTGAACAGTTCCTCCTCGCCGTGATTGCGACGCCCGCCGGTCTGTTGCTGGGCTATGGCGTATGCGCGTTCCTGGCGGATCGGCTTGCAACGGATCTGTATCGCCTGCCGCTCGTGGTGCGGCCTGCTACATTCGCGCAGGCATTTCTGGTGACCGCGAGCGCTGTGGCGGCGTCGGGTTGGCTGGTGGCACGGAAGATCGGCAGTCTCGACATCGTCGCCGTGCTCAAGGCGAGGGAATCATGACGCGCGCCGGCAAGGGCCAGCTCATCTTCTTCGCGTCTGGAGCGTTCGCTGTCGCGCTCGCGCTCGTCTATGCGTTTTGGCCGGCACCGACGGCCGTCGATACGGCGAAGGTGACGACGGGCCCGCTCCGGGTCACGATCGACGAGGATGGCGAAATTCGTGCGCATGACCGCTACGTGGTCACGGCGCCGATCACAGGCCGCTTGCTGCGCGTGATGCTGCGCGAGGGAGATCGTGTACAAGCTGGAGACGTGATCGCGGTGCTCGTGCCCGTGCCGATGACCCCCGGTGAAAACGCCGAAGAGCACGCCCGCGTGGAGGCCGCGGAGGCGTCGCTGCGCGAGGCGCAGGCGCGTGTGGAGCATACCCGTGCCGATCTCGCGCAGGCGCGCCGGGAACGCGAGCGAGGCCAGACTCTGGTCGATGCAGGCGCAATCTCGAGGCAAAGCATGGAGCAGTTGCGCGCCATCGAGGCAACAGGCAGGAGCGATCTCGATGCAGCGTCCGCACGCGAGAAGTCCGCAGCCGCCGAAGTTCGGGCCGCCACGGCGAATCTCAAGGCACTTGAGGCCGGGCAGCCCGTCAAGGTTCGCGCGCCGGTCGACGCGGTGTTGCTGCGTGTCGACGAAAAGAGCGAGCGTGTCGTACCAGCGGGCACAGCGCTCATGCTGCTCGCCGATCCTTCACGCTACGAAGTCGTCATCGACGTGCTATCGACCGATGCGGTAAAGATCAGTCCGGGCATGCGCGTTTCCGTGGAAGATTGGGGGGGCACCGTGCCAATCGACGCGACGGTCCGTGTTGTCGAGCCGGGTGCGTTCACGAAGATTTCGGCTCTCGGCGTGGAAGAACAACGGGTGCATGTGGTTGCCGACCTGCGTGCCGTGCCCGGACGTTTGAGCGATGGCTATCGCGTACAGGGCCGGATCGTTATCTGGGAGCGGGCGAACGTGCTGAACGTTCCTGTCGGAGCATTGTTCAGGTGTGGAGAGCAGTGGTGCGCGTTCGAGGTCGAACACGGGCGGGCGATACGGCGCGTCGTTCAGGTTGGACGGCGCAATGCCGAGGCGGCTCAAGTGCTCGACGGCCTCCGGGACGGAAAAACCGTCGTCGTGTATCCACCGACCACACTTGTGGAAAACATGCCGATTCGGATGCGCTAGACGCGGTCTCAAAACGTCGACCGGGCTCAACGCAGTGCCCGCCTCTTCGTTGCTTCCGCCGTCGGCAGATCAACCCTTTGGTCGGGGCTTTTCGACGATTGGGCAAGCAGTCGGACGTCCCGCAGCCAGGCGCGCGATTCAGTCGCCTGCCGCACCGTTCTTTCCTGAAACCACGGGCAGCCGAACGACATCGACATGCCCCGGCAGATCGCCCGCCAGATCGCTCTCGGTGAACGAGAAATACAACACAACGAGACGTCGCATATCCAGGATTCGAAAGATGTGTATCGACCTGAAAACCGGGTCGATCGATTCGTCGAACACCTGGGCTTGTTGCGGCACATGCGCCGTGGTCGAGAGCGTTCCGACTTGATGGCAGGACACCGAGGTTGTGACACCTGCGGCACGCCGGTCACCCCCCGTATGGGGTCCGGAAATAAAGCACGTCACTCCCTTGAGCAGCGGATCGTCGTAGGCGGAAATTCCGATGTGGGTGCCGTAACGCTGCGAATGCGTAGGGATGCGCGCCAATTCTTCGGCGTCGGACATTGAAGCGGCAAGGAGTGAAAAAGCAGCGGCCGCAATATACCCGCTTGCTCGAGGATGGATCATCATGGGAATCGGCAGCGCTACGCTGACTTCGCAATTCGAGGTCGATTGATGACCAGACTAGATTCTGCGTCGGTTGATCGCTTGATTTGAGTCAAGAACGAATGACCGCGCAGCGGGATCCTGATTAAAAGTTCAACGAGATTCCCGCACGGCATTTCCGCGGTCATTTTATCTGTTGCATAGCCGGATTTATCGGGAAGATCCCGATTTTCATGATGTTGCAGACCAGTGCACGGGCTGCGCAACGACAGGGCGGCACAGGGCGAGATGACACCGGACGATCTGTCTGACTGGCCCGTTCTCCACCGATGTTTGGCGAAATGGGAATCGTTTTTCGACCGTTCGCAGCGATTCCGACCACCGAACACCATGACCTTAAGAATGCGGTAAGGAACCGGCCCGAACATGAACGCATCGCCCAGGAGAATCACGATGCGGATATCCCGTTCCATTCACGCGATTTTTTATCCATGCCTTTCTGTATCGATGCTGTTTGCCGCCATTGCGTGCGCGCGCGCCGAAACGCCTGCCCGCCTGCTGGACGGTTATACGGCGAAGGCAGGCACGAGCGCCGCGCCGTCGCGGGGACAGCAGTTCTTCACGTCGCGGCATGGACGCGACTGGAGTTGCGCGAGCTGTCATGGAAGCACGCCGACCGGCCCGGGCCGGCACGTCGTTACCGGCAAGACCATCGAGCCGCTTGCGCCCGCGTTCAATCCCGCGCGGTTCACGGACGAGGCGCGGACCGAAAAATGGTTCCGCCGAAACTGCAAGGACGTCGTCGGGCGCGAATGCTCGGCAGCCGAGAAGGCGGATGTCCTGAGCTGGCTCATGACCCTGAAACCCTGACGACGAACGATCATGACCAACGTTGACACGACAACCTCCCCGCGCAGGATCGTTCCGCCGCGATATGTAGTGGCAGGCGCGATCACGATGCTGTTGACGTCGCTGCTGCCGCGCGCGGCACTGGCCGAGGACGAAATGCGGGGCCTCGCGGTTCCGTTGCTCCCCAAGTACAAGCAG
This sequence comes from Burkholderia sp. AW49-1, assembly GCF_053427845.1. NCBI lineage: Bacteria > Pseudomonadati > Pseudomonadota > Betaproteobacteria > Burkholderiales > Burkholderiaceae > Burkholderia > Burkholderia sp. AW49-1. The sequence continues at coordinate 346,899 of NZ_JBSAXF010000003.1, forward strand.
GAGTGCGCGACCTGCCACGTCGCCTATCCGCCCGGGGCGCTGCCCGCCGAGTCGTGGCGCCGCATTCTGAACGGTCTCGATCACCACTTCGGCACCGATGCAACGCTGGATCCGACGAGCATCGAGCAACTGGAAAGCTGGCTGACGGCACACGCGGCAACGGGCGCCGCGGCTCGCCGTCCGCCGGAAGACCGGATTACCCGGTCGGCGTGGTTCGCCGCCACGCACGACGAGGTTCCCGCGTCCGTGTGGCGCAGCCCCGCAGTGAAGCGGCCGTCGAATTGCGCCGCATGTCATACGCAAGCAGACAAAGGAAATTTCGATGAACGATTCGTCCGCATCCCGGGCTCACGATGAAACGACGCGCTCGCGTCCTGCCCGGATACTGGTCTGGGACGCGCCGCTTCGGGCGTTCCACTGGTTGACGGTGGTTGCCTTCGCCGGCGCGTGGCTGACCGCCGAGAGCGAGCGCTGGCGACTGATGCATGTCGCGTTCGGGTACACGATGCTGGCGCTCGTCGCGTTTCGCGTCGTATGGGGCGTGGCCGGCACGCGTCATGCGCGGTTCTCGTCGTTCGTACGTTCGCCAGCGGCCGTTTTCCGCTACGTGCTGAGCCTTGCGAAAGGCAGGCCGGAGCACCATGTCGGCCACAATCCGGCGGGCGCCGTCGCGATCGTCGCCATGCTGGCGATGACGGTCGTCACCGGTGTTACCGGCTGGGTGGCCTACACCGGAAACGGCGAATCATTCGGCGATCTTCATGAAGGCGCGGCGAACGTGATGCTCGCGCTCGTTGCGGTGCATGTCGCCGCCGTGCTCGTCAGCAGCGTCGCGCACCGGGAGAATCTGGCCGGCGCGATGGTGAGCGGTTACAAGCGCGGTGCAGCGACCGACGGCATCCGGCGTGCCTGGTGGGGGATTGCCGTCGTCATGACGGCGGCGGCGATCGGCTGGTGGTGGACGCAATGGCATGCGGCGCCGCAACCCGTTCAAACGGACCGGCCCGTCATGACGGACACTGGCCGCCCCGCGAACGGGGCGGGCCGGGACGACGATTGACGACCCCGGACGGAGTGCTCGATCGTGCGCATCCTGCTCGTGGAAGACGACGTCCTGCTCGGCGACGGGATCCGCGCCGGACTGCGCCAGCAAGGATTCCAGGTCGACTGGGTGCGCGACGGCGACGCGGCGCAGCGCGAGTTGCGCGCGCATGCACATGCCGCGGCGATCCTCGATCTCGGGTTGCCGCTCGTGGATGGCATGGATGTCCTGCAGCGCATTCGTCGCGACGGCATCGCGTTGCCGATCCTGATCCTGACCGCGCGCGATGCCGTGCCCGACCGCATCAGGGCGCTCGACGTGGGAGCCGACGACTACGTGATCAAGCCCGTTGACCTGTACGAGCTCGGCGCACGCCTGAGAGCGCTGGTCCGGCGCGCCCATGGCCGGCCGACGGAGCGACTCCAGGCGCAGGACGTCGAACTGGAGCCCGCGTCGCGCACCGCACGCCGCGCCGGCGTGGCCGTCGCGCTGTCCACGCGCGAGTTCGACCTGCTGCACATCCTGATGCTGAATGCCGGCCGGGTCCTGTCGCGCGAGCAGATCGAGCAGTATCTGTACAGCTGGGGGCAAGAGGTGGAGAGCAATGCCGTCGAGGTGCACATCCATCGCTTGCGGGCGAAGCTCGGCAGCGAGCTGATCCGGACGGTGCGCGGCGTGGGTTACGTGCTGATGCGGGAGGCTGCATGAAAGCCGTGCTGCCCGCGCGCTCGCTGCATGGCCGGCTGTTGACGCTCGTGCCGGCCGTGGTCCTCGGAGTCTGGTTATCGACGCTGATGCTGACCTGGCTCGATGCGCGGCGCGAGATCGATCGGCTGCTCGACGGCCACCTCGCGCAGGCGGCGGCACTGCTCGTCGCGCAGCAGGCGCGCGGGCCGGATGACGACGACAATGCGATCGATGCACCGATCCTCCATCCATACGGGCCCCGCGTGGCCTTTCAGGTGTTTCATGAAGGCCGGCTCGGCCTGCATTCCGAAAACGCGCCGTCCAGGCCGATGGTGGCGCCCGAACTGACCGGCCGCGACGGGGCCTCCGGATTCTGGACCGTCGTGATCGACGGGAATGCGTGGCGGGTATTCGTCGTGCACGGTGTACGCGGCGATGTTCAGGTGTTCGTGGGCGAACGAATCGATTCACGCCAATCGATCCTGGGCGCGGTCATGCGCAGCGCGTTCTGGCCGATGGCGGCTGCCTTGCCATTGCTGGTGCTGGTCATCGGCTGGGCGGTTCGCCGCGGCACGGCACCGCTGCGTGATTTCGGGCGAGCGCTGGCGAAGCGGAATCCGCAGGCGCTCGACACGATCCGGCTGGAGCGGACGCCGCTCGAGATGCGGCCGATGCTGGATGCGCTGAACGGCCTCTTCGAGCGAATTCGTGCCGTGATGGACGCGGAGCGCCGATTCACGGCCGATGCGGCGCACGAGTTGCGCACGCCGATCGCGGCCGTCAAGGCACAGGCGCAGGTTGCATTGGCCGAGCGCAATGACGAGCGACGCGGCCACGCGTTGCGGGGGGTTCTTGAAGGGTGCGATCGCGCCGCCCGTCTGGTGGATCAGCTTCTGTTGCTTTCCCGTCTCGATGCGGGGGCGCTTGCGGATCGCGCGCCGGTCGATGTGTCTGCCCTGGCGAAAGCAGTGGTCGCGGAGGCCGCGCCACAGTCGATCGGGAAACAGCAGAAACTCGAACTCGACGCGCCATCACCATGCATCGTCGGCGGCAACGAAGCCTTGCTTGCGGCGATGGTGCGCAACCTGGTCGACAACGCGATCCGCTACAGCCCGCCGCTGGCCCGCATCACCGTTTCGGTTGGTCAACGAGACCACCGCACCGTGCTGCGGGTCGAAGACAGCGGCCCCGGCATCGGCGACGACGATCTCCGCAGGCTGGGCGAACGCTTCTTTCGGCCGGCCGGCACCCGACCGAGCGGGAGCGGCCTCGGCTGGTCGATCGTGCGGCGCATCGCAGCGGCGCACGAGGCCGACATCCAGGTGGATCGATCGCCTACGTTCGGCGGGCTGCGTGTTGCCATTTCGTGGCCGGCCGCCGATGAAGCCGGTGCGGCTACGCGTTAGTCGACCATGTACGTCATCGATCAGGCTGCACAAGTTCAAGGCGTGGCCGGAGAGCACTGGCGCGGTCGATCGCGGCCGGAATGGCGCGTTCGTCTCGGGACACGCCGAGCCGCGCGATTACTGGCCGGCAGCGCCGCTTGCAGGGCCGCCAGGCTGGCCGTGCATATAGCCCGGCCCCATGCCCATTCCCATGCCTTGTCCCCGATGCATGCCCCTCATGGGGGGAACGTCAGGCAGCGTGATGCCGCGCGCCTTCGCACGCTTCTGCATCTCGGCGTGGTGCTGCGCGCGAATTTTCTCGCGCTCGGCATCCGATTTCGCGGCGAGCATGCGGGTACGGTATTCGTTCCGCTCGGCAGGCGTCATCAGCTGGCTGCCGTACATCATGCCGCGCCACTCGGCGGCGGGCTCGCTAGCCGGTGGGCGTGGCTGGGCATCGGCCAGACCGGACGTGATCGCGATCGCGACGCCGAACAGACACGAAACGGTAAACCTGTTTGCTCTGGACATGACGGTCTCCAGGTCGTTTGCATGAGTTCAACCGTACGCAAAACGGGCGATCGGTCCTTTGCGTCAGATCAAGTACCAGGGGGTGACCGCCAATACTATCGAATACACGATGCGGACACGCATCTGTCAGACGTGCAACGCATCATTCCAGGTCGCGGTGTCAATATATCGGGTGCAGGCACGCCACGTGGGCCGCCCCGGTTGCCTGCGACTTGCCGAATTTGATCAATCCTTCCATTCTGAAACGTGACCTGAATCGTGATACCAACCAACCCCGACATCGTTTCGGAATCCGTCGCCGAAGCGACGCCCGCGATGGCCACGGCAGCCACCCGAAGCACCTGGGTGAGCGTCGCGGTCAACCTCGCGCTGAGCATCGGCCAGATAGTGATCGGCATCCTGTCCAGATCGCAGGGCCTCGTGGCGGACGGCATTCATTCGTTGTCCGACCTGATCGCGGATTTCGTCGTGCTGCTGGCCGGCCACCATAGCCGAAAACCCGTCGACGAAAAGCATCCTTACGGACACCAGCGCTTCGAAACCGGCGCATCGCTGGCACTTGCGGCAATCCTGCTGCTGGTCGGCGGCGGCATGCTCTGGTCCGCCATCCAGAAACTCGAGCATCCGGAAACGATCGCGCGCGTCCACGTCGCGGCGCTATGGGTCGCGCTCGTCGCGCTCGTCGCGAAGGAAAGCCTGTTCCGTTACATGCTTGCCGTGGCAACGCGGGTTAAATCGAGCATGCTGGTGGCCAATGCATGGCATGCCCGTTCGGATGCCGCATCGTCTCTCGTGGTCGCCTGCGGCATCGTCGGAAACCTGTTCGGCTATCCGCTGCTCGATCCTGTCGCTGCGTTGATCGTCGGCGGGATGATCGTGAAAATGGGCGCCACGTTCGGCTGGGACGCATTGCATGACCTGATGGATCGCGCGGCCGATGCCGACGACGTGCAGGCGATTCACGCGACGCTGGTTGCGACGCCGGGTGTGCTGGACGTGCACGACCTGCGCACGCGAAAGACGGGCGATCTGATCCTCGTGGACGTGCATCTCGACATCGATGCCGATCTCACGGTTGCGCAAGGGCACGACATCGCCGTGGACGCGCGTGCTCGCGTGATGAAGCATCACCGCGTCCTGAACGTGATGACGCACGTCGATCCGCGCAAGCGGGAACACGTCGTTGACGTCACGTCCGCAATGCGCGGCCGATAGGAAGCAACGGTCGGCCGACGCGCTCGTTCAACACGGCGCGCATGCCGGCGTCATTCGGAACTGCGCGGATGATGGCCGCGCCGGAACGTCAACCGACGTTCGTTGAAGAGCGCGCGCCAGTCGAGCTTCGTCAACGCGAACACGAGTCCGAGCAACACCAGTTGGGTGACGATGAAGTATCCGCCGAGGTAACTGCCTCCGAGGTCGGATTCCACGTCCAGCCGGGTGGACGCAAAGCGGCCGAGGTGTGCCCAGATCGCGTAGGTGGTTGCGCGGCCCACGAAGAACGCCGCCGCGATGATCCTCAGCGGCAAGCCGGAAAGGCCGTACGCGATGAACAGATAGTTCGACGGAAGCGGGCTCAATGCGTAGAAGAAAAACGCGCCGGCGGTGAGCGTCCGGTGCTTGCGCAGCCAGCGTGTGGCAACCTCGATGTTCTCGCGATCCGATTCCCGCATCCATCGCGAGCGAACGAGCGATCTTGCGAAGGTCGCCAGAATGACACGGCCGGTCGTTGCCGCACCTGCCGCCACAACGGCAAAGATCAACGGATTACCGTCGGGCAGGTTGAACCCGACCCACGACATCGCCATCCAGGTAGGCGGGGCAAACGCCGGCATGAGGTTCAGCACGAGAATCAGCAGAAAGAGTACAGCCAGCGTCAGCACGATATCGACTCCTGGGGTATCCGGTGCCACTCTTCGATTTTGCTGAGGAAAGGGGCCAGCGGCTTGACTCACGTCAAGCAACGCGCCGTGACGGTCTTTCGCGGCAGGCGCGTGGTGCTGACCCAGGTCAACGGTCGAACCGCGGCGTTTCCTAGACTGATGCCACGCCGTCTGCAACCGGAACCGGATGCAGTAAACGCCTCCCCGCACGGCGATCGGAACAATCGTCATGTCGCGCATCCCCTGGTCGATAGATCTCGCATTGCTGGTTCTGGCGGCCGTCACGCTCGCCGGAGGGGGCGCGTGCGCGGCGTTGGGGCTGCCTTTACTTGCGCGGATCGTCTGGTTGATCGGTACGCTGCCGGTCTTGCTGGCGTTGACGGTCTCGCTCGCCAAGGCCGTGGTGAAAGGTCAGGCAGGCATCGATGTGCTCGCGTGGCTGGCAATCGCGCTGGCGATCGCGCTCGACGAGACGCTCGCGGCAGCTGTCATCGCGTTGATGCTGGCAAGCGGGCGGACGCTGGAGCGGTATGCGCAACACCGCGCGCAACGCGAGATGACCGCGCTGCTCAATCGCGCCCCCCGTCAGGCAAACCGATTCGAAAACGGCGAATGGCGTTCCGTTGCCGTGGAAGCGCTCGTTCCCGGCGACAGGCTGCTCGTGCGAAGCGGCGAGTTCGTGCCGGTCGACGGCACGTTGACCGATGACGCGGAACTCGACGAATCCATGCTGACGGGCGAGTCGTCCACCCAGCGGCGACGCGCCGGAGAAAGCGCATGCAGCGGCGTGGTCAACGCCGGCCCGCCGTTCGAAATGGTCGCCCGCACGACGGCAGGAGACAGCACGTTCGCCGGCATCGTCCGCATGGTCGAGCGCGCCCAGCGCGAGCGAAGTCCGTCCGTGCGTCTTGCGGATCGCTACGCGGCATTCTTCGTACTCGCTTCCCTGATCGTCGCGGGCATCGCCTGGCTGCTGGCCGGAGATGTCGCGCGTGCGCTCGCCGTGCTGGTCGTGGCCACGCCTTGTCCGTTGATCCTCGCCGTGCCGGTCGCCATCGTGTCCGGCATGTCGCGTTGTTCGAAACGCGGCATCCTCGTCAAGGGCGGGGGCGCGCTGGAACGTCTCGCGCAAGCGACGATCCTCTTCTTCGACAAGACCGGGACGCTGACGGGCGGTCGGGCACGCATCGTCGCGATCGAATGCGGCACGGACGTCGGAACGGACGGCGTGCTGCGTTTCGCGGCGTCATTGGCGCAGGCTTCGGGGCACGTCATTTCGGATGCGCTGACGGTCGCCGCACGGGAACGCGGGATCGATCTGTCGCCACCATCCTTCGTCATGGAAACGGCGGGCGAGGGCGTGACAGGCCGGGTCGACAACCGGACCGTCGCGATCGGCAAGTTCGAATATGTCTCCGCGTGTTCAACGATCGCCCCCTGGAGCGACGCGTTCCTCAAGCGGGTCGGCAACGAGGGCGGGGCTGCCGTGTTCGTCGGCGTCGATGGCGTCATGATCGGCGCGATTCAGATGGCCGACCAGGTGCGGCTGGAAACACCGCGGGCATTGCGGCTGTTGAAGCGAGAAGGCGTCGAGCGCCTCGTCATGCTCACCGGCGACCGGCGGGACATTGCCCAGGCCGTCGGCGAGTTGCTGGGCGTCACCGACGTACGCGCCGAGCAGTCGCCGACGGACAAGCTCGCCGCGATTCAGGCCGCGCGCAAGGAAGGCGTGACGATCATGGTCGGCGACGGTGTGAACGACGCACCCGCGCTGGCGGCGGCCGATGTCGGGATCGCGATGGGTGCGCGGGGGGCGGCCGCGTCATCCGAAGCAGCCGACGTGGTACTGCTGGTGGATCGGCTGGATCGACTCGTGGATGCGATACGTATCGCACGACGGTCGCGCCGGATCGCGCTCGAGAGCGTGGTGGCCGGCATGTCGCTGTCGGTCGTCGCGATGACGATCGCGGCGGCCGGATTCCTGCAGCCGATTGCCGGCGCGGTGATTCAGGAAGTCATCGACGTCGTCGTCATCGTCAATGCGTTACGCGTGTTGCTGGTTCGCCCAAGGCCGACGGACGCGCGGCTGGCCGATGTCGACGTCGAGCAACTCAGGCGCGAGCACACCGCATTGTCACCGTTGCTGGATCAGATCAGGGAACTCGCGGATCGCATGCCGCAACTATCGGGGGAAGCCATCCCGCGCGAGCTTGCCCAAGTCATCGACTCGCTGGACGAACGGCTGCTGCCGCACGAACGCGCCGACGATCGGGACGTCTACGCGCGTCTCGCCCCGCTTCTCGGTGGCGAGGACCCGCTCGCGGCGATGAGCGGCGCACATCGGGAGATCTTCAAGATGGTCCGATCGCTCAGGCAGATGGTCGCGGACCTGCCGCGCGACGGCACGAACACCATGCAGGTGCAGGCGATACAGCGTTTGCTTTACGGGCTGGAAGCCATCGTGCGCCTGCATTGCGCTCAGGAGGAGGAACTGTTTCACGCCGTCGGGGCGGATGCGTGACGACGACACGCATCACGCTTGCGGCGCACTTACCAGAAGAACCGGCGTTTTCGCGATGCGCGCCACACGTCCGGCCACGCTGCCGACGAGCCAGCCCGTGACGCCGCGCCGCCCGTGGGTGCCCATGACGATCATGTCCGCGCTCCATTCGATGGCGTCTCGCACGATCAGGTGAGGCACGTCTTCGCCAGTGCGATCCGTTTGAATCAGCTGCGACTGCGAGTGCCCGGCGGGGGCGCCGTCGAGCAGGGCCATCGCCTTTTGCAATGCGTGGTTGCCTTCGCCGATCAACGCCGTTTCCAGCGTCTCAACAGGCACGAAATCACCCAGCGATGTGGGGCGATCGAGCACGTATATCGCCCGATACTCGGTGTCGGGGCGCGAGAATTTCAACCCCGTTCGCAATGCGTGGAGCGCAATCGGGCTTCCGTCGACCGCGAACAGCATCCGCCGCGGCAGATGCTCGGCCACTGACGCGAAGCCTTCCGGCACGATGAGCAGCGGGCAACCGACGAGCTTGCCGAGCGGGCCGGAAACCGTTCCCTCGATCCATCCGAGCAGGCCATGATGCTGACGTGCGCCGACGATCAGGAGGTCGGCCTGCCAGGCTTGCGCGCTGTCGGCCAGCGCATGCACGACATCCCCGCCGTGCGTGGACAGATCGATGACTTCCGTGTCGATCGAGATGTCGTCGCGCGAAATAGCGCTCTGGGCGCGCGACAGCGCGTCGGATGCGTCTCGAAGCAATTCGTCGCGGGCCGATTCGAGAAATGCCGCCGATCTCGATCCGCGTGGGACGAGTGTCCGTGGATTGTCCGCAACGCTGACGATATGCACCGCAACCTTCGATGGAAGGAAAGCTTTGGCATACCCGAGTGCATGTGCGGATGCGGTTGAACCGTCGATGGCGATCATCACCCGCTGGGGAGCGGGTGCCGCCTGGAAGGGCGAAGTGCTGGTGCTCATGAATGTCTCCCGGTGGCAACCGACGGTCTTGTACACGGCAATTTTTCGCACGAGGGGCGTCTACCGGTTTGACCTTCGTCAAGCACGTTCGTCTTCGCAGTGCCGGGCGGATTGACGGCGCGATCGCGTCGCGTGCATGGCCGCTGCCGCGTTGACATGCGTCAAGCGGGGGGCCTGCTTCAGGCAGCAGCATGGAGACGACGCCGCGTTGTTCGGGAATGGCCTTGAGCCTGCGCAACCGCAAAGCGTGTCGCTACCTGACTGGAGGAATGATCATGCGAAAGCTGGCAATGTTGATCGTGCTTGCGCAGATGTTGTTCGCCGCAACGACGGGCGTGGCTGCCGCCGATCAGTCGGTCCGGAGCGTGACGACGCACGGCCTGACCGTCCATTTCGGCATCGTGCCGGCAGACAAGGCGTCACGCGCGCCGGACGAGGCGGGCGTTCCAGGCGATACGAAGGCCGGGCAGGGCAAGGCCAGCTATCATCTCGTGGTTGCGCTGTTTGATGCCAGGACCGGCGCGCGCATCGACGATGCCGTGATCCTTGCCAGGATGACCTCGCCGGCATCCAAGGCTCGACCGAAGGTTCAAATCAAGCGTTTGCCGGCATTCACCGTCAACGGCATGGTGACGTACGGCAACTACTTCGACATGCCATGGGCGGGGCGGTATCGCATCGATCTTTCGGTCAAACGCCGCGAGAGTGCCAATACGGTTCATGTTCGACTGAATTACGAACACAGTCTCTGAATCATCGGATGGCCGGTGGTCATGTGGATCCGCCACGCAATGAAGGGCCAGGTCAAAATACTATTTCAGGTGATGAGGAGGCGACGTGTATTCGACGAACACGTGCACACCCGGAAATTGAAACCTGCCCCAGCTTGGCGTTCGCCTGATCAACCAATCGCAAGGTATTCCATCGAGGACCGCTCGACTGCGTTCCGCGCTCGAAAGGGCATTCGATGTCAAGGATCCGCGGAATATCGTATGTCTATTGATAAGGTATCTGAATGTCTAAACTCGGCTACGCTCGCGTATCGACCGAAGAGCAATCGCTGGACTTGCAACTCACTGCACTAAGGAAGGCAGGTTGCAGTCGGATCTTTACCGACCACGGCGTGTCCGGGATGCACCACGAGCGTCCTGGCCTGCACGAACTCATTTCGGCTGCGAAGTCGGGAGATACCATCGTTGTTTGGCGCCTCGATCGACTTGGTCGCTCGCTGAAACATCTCATTCAAATCCTTTCGGATTTGCGCGAGCGCGGCATTCATTTCGCTTCACTTAATGAAGCAATCGATACGGGAACGCCGACAGGTACGTTCATTTTCCACATGTTGGCTGCACTTGCCGAATTCGAGCGCTCGCTTATCAGCGAACGCACCAAGGCCGGGATGGCGGTCGCGAGAATGCATGGGAGCCACTTGGGACGACCGAGAATACTGAACGCTCAACAGCTCAAGATCGCGCGTGAGCTTGAGAAGACATTCACGGCAAAAGAAACGGCTCGCCTTCTTTCGGTCGACAAACGGACGCTCGAGAGAGCGCTCCAAAGAGATTCGAATGGTGCGCGCACCGACACGAAGTAATTTTACCGAATATTAATTCACACTCCTGCCGGATAAGCGTGAAATTTTGATTATCAAAAAGACCGGCGATATTATCGATTGGCGTTTCGCCAATGCAAACTCACTTATCGCTCGTCAAGTTTTATTCGCGACAGGGTTCTGGGGTGAACTCCAAAATGACGCGCAACGTCAGCAATCGGATGGCACTCCAACATACTCATGGCTTCCTTCCTTTGCTCCTGACTGAGCGCTGGTTTTCGTCCCATCTGGATTCCGCGACTGCGGGCAGCGTTCATTCCGGCGCGCGTTCGCTCACTGATCAAGCTTCTTTCGAATTGCGCGAGCGCGCCCATTACATGAAAAACAAGAACGCCGCCTGCCGAATTCGTGTTGATCGATTCTGTAATCGAATGAAGATGAACGTCACGCCTCTCAAGCGTGGCTACCAGATCGATTAACTTCCCCAGAGAGCGTCCTAGACGGTCCAGTCTCCAGACTACCAGCGTGTCGCCGGCATTCATCCGTTCCAGAACAGCATCGAGGCCAGGGCGCGAGAAATCGGCCCCTGAAATGCCCCGATCAGTAAATATATAGTGACATCCCGCCTTTTTAAGTGCATCAATTTGCAGGCTGAGATTTTGCTCTTCCGTAGATACGCGTGCATATCCAATGTTCATGATCTTTAATCAGGAGAGGTCGAGAATCATTCGGTGCAGATCAATATTCATTCGAATCATCATCGAACCGCACATTGAATGGAAGTAATGATCGTACATATTCTCCTCGCGACTCCCGTCAGATCAGCCACCCCCGAATAATTGCTAAGAATTGTAAAACCACGCTTACTTTGCATTCATTCTACTGGACAAAACGGTTCCATTTTGTCGTTCCGTCCCCTTTGGTCGCCACCTCCTTGCCTGGCGGGCGTCTAGCCGAAAAGCCCTACCCACAGCAATAGCTTTGCGCAAGGGAACCTTTTTTGCATTGTGACGTAAAAGTGTCGGAGCCAGGAACAGTCGATTGACGCTCGGCCTTGGCATTTCGAACATATGCGACCCGAAAGCCACTTGGGTGCGCCATAAAATTGACAAATCCTCGTCATGCAATACGCGTTGTTGCACGCACGGGCTGTGGTTCAACAGGTACGCCGACAAAGCAAGCAGCGCCGGTGTATCGCGGCCAATGGTTGTAGCTGGCGAAAGAAGAGCCGGGCTCCAGGCCGTGTTTGTTCATGTCGGTGTGAGATTCCGCAACTCTCGAGCTTGTAGTTGTGGAGAAGTGGTGTCGCAAAGCTTGTTTTTAAAGATATGGATTCACATTACTCAATCCAGTCAACCTCAAAAATATTCAAGTATTTATTGCGTCGCTCGCTGATTGGTTATTAGAAATACAAACCTTAAAGAAAATTAATCAAATCGAAAGAAGGCCGCCGGAATCGGGCTCTTCGCTCATTACCTCTCGAGTAACAGGCTACTATGAATCGCACCTACCGGAATATCTGGAATGAGACGCTTGGCACGTGGGTTGCCGCGTCCGAAATCACCTCTGCTCGCGGAAAAGGCACGAGTGCGGTTTCAGCCAAGCTGCTTATCAGCGTGCTGCTGATAAGTGCGACGCCGGCGGCACTGGCTGGCGTCTATACGTTCAGTAGCGGAGGCTGCAATTATGTGGCCGGGACCGGCCCTGACGGCACGCGAACGTATAGCGCCGGAGCCGCCCCAATCGATGGAAATGGTGGATATTCGTCGGTTGCTGGCTGTAACGCGAACGGTAACAATTTGCTCGGTGTGACCCTGTACGGGTCGTTCACGACCGCCACCGGGAACGGTGCGGTCGCGTTCGGCATGGGTGCGAGTGCCGGCAATTTGGCGACGGCACTTGGGCTCCAGGCGACTGCTTCGGGCACCGCCGCCTTGGCTCTAGGTTATAACGCTACTGCTTCTGGAGGGGACGGAGTGGCGATTGGCTCCAGCAGCCTGTCGCCAGTGACCGCCTCGGGATCTGGCTCGATTGCCATCGGTGGCAGTACCTCAGCCAAGGGCGCCGTAGCGTCGGGGGGCAACGCAGTGGCCCTTGGTGGCAACGCTGTTGCCTCAGCGATCGATACACTTGCGATTGGCGCGGGCGCCACATCGTCCGGAAATTTCTCGACTTCGTTTGGCACTGCTGCAAATGCTACCGGAGCCGGCGCCACGGCATTGGGCAGTAACGGGACGTCTGGCTCCTGGGCTGCCGCGGCCGATTCGGTTGCGATTGCCGGGCAATCCAAAGTGGCTGCTACAGCCACCTCGGGTATTGCAATCGGCCGCGGCGCGACAGTGAACGGCGCATTCGGCATCGCCCAGGGCGACGGCATCGTGTCCGGCGCGACCGGCCAGAACGTCGCAATCGGGTCGAGCGGGACGACGGCCAATAGTTCGACATCGACCGGCGGCGCAGTCGCCATCGGTCAGGGCCAGACGGCGACGGGCAATGGTGCGGTCGCGATCGGCGATCCGAACAGCGCAACCGGCACCGGCGCGCTGGCAATCGGGGCGAACAACACGTCCAACGGCCAGGGCGCCGTTGCGCTCGGCAACGGTAACTCGGCGACCGGCTTGGGCGCTGTGTCGATCGGCAACTCCAGCACGTCGAACAACAGTTCGGTGGCGATTGGCAGTACGGCAACCGCAACGGGCACAGATGGCTCGGTTGCAATCGGCAGCTCCGCCACTGCGACGGGTCGGGGCGCTATCGCGCTCGGTAACGTCGGCAGTTTCTCGGCCAATACGCAGGCCACCGGTATCGATGCGCTTGCGCTCGGCAACGGGGCCACTGCGAGCGGTTCCGCCGGCGCGGTGGCGCTCGGTGCGGCCAGCGTGGCCTCGACGGACTACGCGACTGCGTTAGGTTCGAATGCAACGGCAACCGCCGCCAGTTCCGTCGCGATCGCAGAGGGCGCCAACGCATCGGCCACGGGCGCCGTCGCGTTGGGTAGTGGCTCGGCTGCGAACGTCGCGAACTCAGTCGCCCTCGGCGCCTTCTCTGTGACGACCGCCACCGCATCGACCGTAACCGGCGGCACCGGCACGGTCAGCAGCACCACGATCGGTAGCCAGACGTTCGGCACCTACGCGGGCGCCGCATCGGCGGGCGGCGTGGTCAGCGTCGGCACGGTGGGCGCGGAGCGCCGTATCCAGAACGTCGGCGCCGGCATGATCAGCGCAGCCAGCACGGATGCGATTAACGGCAGCCAGCTCTACGCGGTCGCGAGCACGACCACGTCGAGCATCGCGAGCCTGTCGACGTCAACGTCGACGGGCTTGTCGTCGGCTAACAGCTCGATCACGTCGCTGTCCACGTCGACCTCGACCGGTATCAACTCGTTGTCGACCGGCCTGAGCTCGACCAATAGCTCCGTTGCCTCGCTGTCGTCGTCCACGTCGACCGGGCTTTCGTCGGCTAATAGCTCGATTTCGTCGTTGTCCACGTCGACCTCGACCGGCATCAACTCGTTGTCCACGGGTCTCAGCTCAACCAACAGCTCGGTCGCGTCGCTCTCGACTTCCACGTCGACCGGCCTCTCGTCGGCAACCAGCTCGATCAGCTCGTTGTCCACCTCGACCTCGACCGGCATCAATTCGCTGTCCACGGGCCTCAGCTCAACCAACAGCTCGGTCGCTTCGCTCTCGACTTCCACGTCGACCGGTCTGTCGTCGGCTAATAGCTCGATTTCGTCGCTGTCCACGTCGACCTCGACGGGCATTAACTCGCTGTCGACTGGCCTCAGCTCGACCAACAGCTCGGTGACCTCGCTGTCAACCTCCACGTCGACCGGTCTGTCGTCAGCGAATAGCGTGATCACGTCGTTGTCGACTTCGACGTCGACGACGGCCAGCTCGCTGTCCACGGGGTTGAGCACGACGAACAGCAATGTGGCGTCGCTGTCGACCTCCACGTCGACCGGTCTCTCGTCGGCCAACAGCTCGATCAGCTCGCTCTCCACGTCGACCTCGACGGGGATCAACTCGCTGTCCACGGGCCTCAGCTCGACCAACAGCTCGGTTGCGTCGCTCTCGACCTCCACGTCGACGGGTCTGTCGTCGGCCAATAGCTCGATCAGCTCGCTGTCGTCGTCCACGTCGACCGGCCTCTCGTCGGCGAATAGCTCGATTGCGTCGCTGTCCACGTCGACCTCGACCGGCATCAGCTCGCTGTCCACCGGCCTCAGCACGGTCACGACCAAGACCGACAATCTCGGCAACAGCACCGCCGCAGCCCTCGGCGGCGGCGCGAGCTACAACCCGGCAACCGGCACGGTTTCCGCG
>NZ_JBSAXF010000030.1:0-66216 GCF_053427845.1 Burkholderia sp. AW49-1
TTCATCGTCAGCCACGGCTGGTTCATGCAGTAACGTCCTCGCCTCCCTGACGGGAGGCGATTCCCGCATCACGTCCATTCTCACGACTCACGATGGCGTACCGTCGAGCGACGGCACGCCATCCGTCTCCGCCATCCACGGCGGGATTTCTCGGAGCAACTGATGAAACCGCACGCGCGTACAGAAAAGCAGGCCGTCGATGCGGCGGACCTGCATCACGAAGCGGGCGCGCCGGCCGCTGCGCGGTCGCTGCCATACGAAACGATCGCGCTCGTCCTGCAGGGCGGCGGCGCGCTCGGCGCCTATCAGGCCGGCGTGTTCGAGGGCCTGCACGAAGCAGGCATTCCGCTCGACTGGATCGCCGGCATCTCGATCGGCGCGCTCAACACCGCGCTGATCGCCGGCAATGCACCCGAACATCGCGTCGAGCGGCTGCGCGAATTCTGGGAAACGATCTGCCAGCCTGCATTCTTTCCGGCGATTCCGGCCGCGTACGAGTTCGCGCTGTTCAACAGCATCGATCAGATCCGCACGTTCTTCACTGCGTCGCAGGCCGCGAGCGCGATGATGCAGGGCCAGCAGGGATTCTTCGTGCCGCGCTTCCCGCCGCCGCTGCCGGGCGTGTCCGATCATCCGGAAAAGATCAGCTGGTACGACACGTCGCAGCTGCGCGCGACGCTGCTCAAGTTGTGCGATTTCGACCGGATCAACTCGGGCGAGACGCGCGTGTCGGTCGGCGCGGTCAACGTCGGCACCGGCAACTTCGTGTACTTCGACAACTCGCGCATCCGCCTCGCGCCCGAGCACTTCATGGCTTCCGGCGCGCTGCCGCCCGCATTCCCGCCAGTCGAGATCGACGGCGAGTATTACTGGGACGGCGGCGTCGTGTCGAACACGCCGCTGATGGAAGTGCTGCGCGCGCGTCCGCGACGCGACACGCTCGCATTCCAGGTCGACCTGTGGAGCGCACGCGGGCCACTGCCGCGCACGATGGCCGACGTCGCGGAACGCACGAAGGACGTGCAGTATTCGAGCCGCACGCGCTTCGTCACCGACACGCTGCAGCGCGAACAGCGCTACCGCAACGTGCTGCGCCATGTGCTCGAGCAGGTGCCGGAAGAGCAGCGCAAGAACGACCCGTGGTGCGTCGAGGCTGAAGCGATGTCGAGCGGGAAGAAGTACAACATCCAGCACCTGATCTATCAGCAGAAGGCGTACGAGCACCACTACAAGGACTATCAGTTCGGTCTGTCGACGATGCGCGACCACTGGAGCGCGGGACTCGACGACATCCGCAAGACCCTCGCGGTCAAGGACGGCCTCGCGCTGCCCACCAACGACGCGGGCTTCGTCACGCACGACATTCACCGCCGCCGGTAATGCCGCGTGCGACGGACCGGCGCGCTGCCTGCGCCGGTCCGTCCTCCTTTCCGATTCGACATGCCGATTTTCATTGCGCTGTTCGCGCTCATCGCCCTGGGATGGGGCGCGGTTCACCTGTTTCACGTCATCGCCGCGCAGTTCGGCCAGCCGGTCGCGATCGCGGCCGCCGTGCTCGCCGCCGCGATCCTGTTCACGCTGATCGCGTGGTGGATCAAGCGCCGCCGTGACATCGCACCGAACACGAAGGAACAAGGCTGGACCCACATCGTGCATCGCGCGTGGGGCGAGGTACGCGTATCCGCGACGCAGGGGCTGCTGTGGCTGTCGCATGACGGCGCGGACGGCCGCTACACGTTCTCGCAGCTCGACGGCTGCGAAGCCGCGCCGATCGACGGCCGCTGGCATCTGGTCGTGCGTGTGCGCGACGCCGTACGCGGCGAATGGAAGCTGCCAATGATGGACAAGCGCGATGCGCAGCGCTGGGCGCGCGTGCTGATGCTCGCGAAGGACAACCGGCTTTAACGGGCCACTGCCGCGCGCCGACGCCGGCGCCAGCGCGACCGCGCGCGACGCCTGACGCCCGACGAACCGGAATGCCGCCCACCGCTTTCTAGCGCGCGCCGAGGGCCCATAACGCGTCGAGCACGTGCTGGGTCGACCGCTCGACCGGGCCGGCCCGATGGGCGATGCCCAGTTCGCGCCACAACGCCGGACGCAGCGGCCGCATGACGATGCGTGCGTCCGGCAACGGGGCGCCCGCCTCGTGCGGCAACAGCGTCGCACCATAACCCGCGGCGACCAGACTCTTGATCGCATCGTTGTAGTTGAGTTCGATGCGCGGCTCGGGGCGGTGGCCGCCGAGCGCGAACCATTCCGTCGTGAGCCGCGACAGGCGGGTGGTCGCATCGTTGAGAATCAGCGGACGCGCGGCCAGATAGGCCGGCGTCACACGCGCCGGAAACCGCCAGTCCGCGGGCAGAAAGGCCAGCACCGGATCGCGGTGCCACGCGCGGATCGACAGCCCCGCGACCGCCGGCTGCGGCAGCGCCACCAGGCCGACGTCGAGCGTGCCCTGCGCGATGCGCGCCAGTGTGTCGTGCGACGTGAGCACCGCGATCTGGACATCGATGTCCGGATGCCGCTCGCGCAGCCGGGCCACCGCCTGCGGCAACAGATGAGCGATCGCGCCGGTCGATGCGCCGAGACGCACCCGCCCGGTCAGCCCCTGCACTTGTCGCTCCACGTCGTCGAGGGTCGACTCGACCTCGGCCAGCAGACGGCGCGCCCGCTCCACCAGCACGGCACCGATGGTCGACGGCTGCACGTTGCCGCGCGTGCGCGACAGCAACGGCGCACCGATGCGGCTTTCGAGTTCGGCAACATGAAGGCTGACCGTCGGCGGCGCGAGATGAAGCAGTTGCGCGGCGGCCACGAAGGATCCCTGGTCCGCGATCGCGACCAGCGTACGCAGTCGATCCAGACTGATCTCGCGCATCTCCACCTCTCATTCAGGAAATCTGAATCTCGCAATCAGGAAATTCAACTTTTCCTATTCTAGGCGTTCGATGGACGATATGGCTTTCCCGACGTCCGAAGCGAGGAACGCGACCATCATGAGCCTCTCCACTGTCTACATCGACGGCGACCAAGGTACGACCGGACTGCAGATCCACGAGCGCCTGCGGGATCGCACCGACCTGCGGCTCGTCACGCTGCCGGATGCCGAGCGCAAGAACCCCGTACGTCGCGCCGAAGCGATCAACGCATCCGATATCGCGATTCTGTGCCTGCCCGATGCCGCCGCGCGCGAAGCGGTCGGCTTCATCCGGAATCCGGCGGTACGCGTGATCGACGCGAGCTCGGCCCATCGCACCGATCCGGAATGGGTCTACGGTTTTCCCGAGATGATCGACCGACATGCGCAGACGATCGCGCACGCGCGGCGCGTCACTAATCCGGGCTGCTATCCGACGGGCGCGATCGGCCTGCTCGGGCCGCTGCAACGAGCCGGCCTGCTTCCGCGCGACTATCCGGTGAGCATCCATGCCGTGTCCGGTTACTCGGGCGGCGGCCGGACCGCCGTCGACGAATTCGAATCGAACGGAGCCGCACGCACGAAACCGTTGCAGGTCTACGGCCTCGCGCTTGCGCACAAGCACGCGCCCGAAATCCAGCTGCACGCCGGGCTCGCGCATCGTCCGCTGTTCGTGCCGGCCTATGGCGCCTATCGGCAAGGCATCGTGCTGACCGTGCCGATCGAGTTGCGCCTGCTCCCGGCGGGCGTGACCGGTGAGTTGCTGCATGCGTGTCTCGCGCACCATTACGCCGGCGCGCGCCACGTCGAGGTCACTCCGCTCGCGGATACGCGCACGATCACGCATCTCGATCCGCAAGCGTTGAACGGTACGAACGACCTGCGGCTCGGCGTGTTCGTGAATGCCGAACACGGTCAGGTGCTGCTGTCGGCCGTGTTCGACAATCTCGGCAAAGGGGCATCCGGCGCGGCCGTGCAGAATCTCGACCTGATGCTCGGTGCGGCGAACGCGGCGAGCACACCGAAGGCGGCGTGAGCCGCGGGCGGGCGTCATCATTGGCAGGTCCGGCGCATCGCGGCCGCCGGTGTGCGCGGCACGCTACCGGATCGCGACGCGGTTGCGAGCCAACGACGGGCGTCTGCCAACGCTTTCACATGCCCCCGTAAAAGCTCACCTTTGGCCGATTTCAGGCCGCATCGTCCCCCGCTGCGGCGTTCAACCCGGCAAGCGCCTCCGCGAGAAAATCGACGCACACGCGCACTTTCGCCGAAGCCGCGACGCGTTCCGGATACACCGCCCAGATGTTCGCCGGCTGAATGACGTCCGGCAGCACGCGACGAAGCGCGCCGCGCTCGATCAGCGGCCCCGCTTCCCAGATCGAGCGCAGCACGATCCCGCGCCCGGCCAGCGCCCATTGCACGGCCACCTCGCCGTGGTTCGTCGACAGCGCGCCGCCGACCTTCACCGTTGCCGTTTCGCCGCGCAGGTTCAGCCGCCAGACGCCGAACGGATGGTCGCGCTCCTTGATCGCGAGGCAGTCGTGCGATGCGAGATCCGCGAGCGTGCGCGGCGTGCCGCGCCGTGCGAGATAGTCGGGCGATGCGCACAGCACGCGATAGTTCGCGGCAAGGCGGCGCGCGATCAGGTGATCGGCGATCTCGTCGCCGATGCGCACGTCGAGGTCGTAGCCTTCGCCCGCGACGTCGACGAGCCGGTCGAACAGATCGAGCCGCACGTTCAGCTGCGGATAGCGCGCGGAGAAGTCGAGCAAAGCCGGCGCGACGACATGACGGCCGAAACCGAAGCTGCTCGAGATGCGCAGCGTGCCGCGCGGCACCGTGCGCGTGGTCGACACGTCCTCGACGAGATGATCGACGTCGTCGAGGATCTTCTCGGCACGCGCGAACACGCGTTCGCCGGCCTCCGTAACCGTCACGCGGCGCGTCGAGCGATGCAGCAGCCGCGTGCCGAGCTGCGCCTCGAGCAGCGCGATGCGCTTGCTCACGTAGGCGGGCGAGACCGCGAGCTGCTCGGCCGCCGCGCTGAAGCTCGTCAGGCGGACGACCAGGCTGAAGACGCGCAGGTCGTCGAGATTCGGCGATTTGTTCACGATTCGTGGAAAGTCGATTAACCTTTCACGCGATTTTAATCTGAATGGAAATAAATAAAATGGCGTCGTGTTCCGCTGCGCACGCTGCCGGCGGCCCGACCAGCCAAGGAGGTTTGCATGAGCGACAAGACGTACAAGATTGCCGTCATCCCCGGTGACGGCATCGGCCGTGAAGTGATGCCCGAAGGCCTGCGCGCGCTCGACGCCGTGACGGCGCGCTTCGGCATCCGTTTCCAGTTCGAGCAGATCGACTGGGCGAGCTGCGACTACTACGCGCAGCACGGCAAGATGATGCCGGACGACTGGAAGGCACGGCTGTCGGGCAAGGACGCGATCCTGTTCGGCGCGGTCGGCTGGCCCGCGACGGTGCCCGATCACATTTCGCTGTGGGGTTCGCTGCTGAAATTCCGCCGCGAATTCGACCAGTACATCAACCTGCGGCCCGCGCGCCTGTTCGACGGCGTGCCGTCGCCGCTCGCCGGACGCAAAGCGGGCGACATCGACTTCATGATCGTGCGCGAGAACACCGAAGGCGAATATTCGTCGGTCGGCGGCACGATGTTCGAAGGCACCGACCGCGAAGTGGTGATGCAGCAGTCGATCTTCACGCGCCACGGCACGGAGCGCGTGCTGAAGTTCGCATTCGAGCTCGCGCAGCGCCGCGCGAAGCGCCTGACCGTCGCGACGAAGAGCAACGGCATCGCGATCAGCATGCCGTGGTGGGACGCACGCGCGGCCGAGATGGGCGAACGTTATCCCGAGATCGCCGTCGACAAGCAGCACATCGACATCCTGTGCGCGCGCTTCGTGCTGCAGCCCGACCGCTTCGACGTCGTCGTCGCGTCGAACCTGTTCGGCGACATCCTGTCCGACCTCGGGCCGGCCTGCACGGGCACGATCGGCATCGCGCCGTCGGCGAACCTGAACCCGGATCGCACGTTTCCATCGCTGTTCGAACCGGTGCACGGCTCCGCACCGGACATCGCGGGCCAGTACATCGCGAATCCGATCGCGATGATCTGGTCGGCGGCGATGATGCTCGACTTCCTCGGCAACGGCGCGGGTCGCGAACGCGAGGCGCACGATGCGATCGTCGCGGCGATCGAGGACGTGCTGCGCACCGGGCCGCGCACGCGCGATCTCGGCGGTCAGGCGGGGACGCAGGAAGTGGGAGAGGCGATCGCGATGCGGATCGCAGGCTGACGGAACGATGCGAAGGGGCGCGGCTGGGAAGGGTTCGATCGATGTCGTGCTCGATGGTGAGCAGCACGACTGACTGCCGCGCACCTTCGTCGATTCCGACGCACGCGCCCGGAGGCGTGCGTGTCGATGTCGAACGGTGAGCAACGCGATTCGGCGGCACGCACGGTTACGTGTCGATTCATCGCGGTGGCCTGCATCACGTCGAAGTCGAGCGGTGAGGTGCATCGCGCATCGATATACACCGATTGAAACTTGCAACTCACCGCCATGCATGTCTGCAGCAAGTGCGCCGCCGATGTCGCGTGCCGCGCTTCGATCAGTGCAACCGCACCGTTTCCTGCGAAGATCGATCGGTGAGATGCAGGGCGTGAAGAACCACACCGTCCCGCACGAAATGCCTCCTCTCCCGAAAACGCTCACCTCAACCTGCGGCTCCCGTATTCCCTCACCGTTTAGCACAGGCGTCGCGCTCGATGCACGATCGAGCGCGTTCGCGCGACGCCATCGTGATGCGTTACAGCCCGAGATCGGACAAGCCGGGATGATCGTCCGGACGGCGACCGAGCGGCCAGTGGTACAGGCGATCCGCTTCGCGAATCGGCAGGTCGTTGATGCTCGCGTGGCGATGCGCCATCAAGCCGTTTTCGTCGAACTCCCAGTTTTCGTTCCCGTATGAGCGGAACCAGTTGCCGGCGTCGTCATGCCATTCGTACGCGAATCGCACCGCGATGCGATTGCCGCCGAACGCCCACAGCTCCTTGATCAGTCGGTAGTCGAGCTCGCGCGTCCATTTCCGCTGCAGCAGTCCGACGATCTCGTCGCGGCCGGTCACGAACTCCGCGCGATTGCGCCACCGGCTCTGCGGCGTATAGGCAAGCGACACGCGCTGCGGGTCGCGCGTGTTCCATGCATCCTCCGCGGCACGCACTTTCTGGCGGGCCGTATCGAGCGTGAAGGGCGGAACGGGTGGACGAACTTCCGGGGAAGCGGACATGGGATGCTCCTGTTCAAGGTTGGGGCTGCGCACGAACGCAGCCAGTTGGGATGCGTTACTTCGACGCTCGACACACCGTATCGAGCAAGAGTTCGGCGGTCGCGCGCGCATCGCGCGCCGCAGTCGCATCACGGCTGACGAGCGCGACGCCGATCGCACCGTCGATCAACACCAGCCATTGGCGCGCGAGGCGGGCCAGGCCGCGGCGCTCGATGCCGGCATCGTCGGCATACGCGTCGAACCGCTCGCGCACGAACGCAAGCAAGCGCGCCTTGTGCATACGCGCGACGACGCGTACCGGATCGTCGGTGTCGGCAATCTCGCCGGACGCGTTCAGGAACGCGCAGCCGTGAAAATCGGGTTGCGAGAACCAGTCGCGCAGCACGTCGAACATGCCGAGCAAGTGCGCACGCGGCGACTTGCCGCGCGCCAGCGTTGCGTCGACGAACCAGTGCATCCAGCGCTCGTCGCGGCGCTCGAGTGCGGCGACGACCAGTGCCTCCTTCGATTCGAAATGCGAATAAAAGCTCTTTCGCGCTGTACCGGATCGTTTCACGATCGCGTCGACGCCCGTGGCATGGATACCGCCTGAGTAGATCAGCGCCTCGGCCGCATCGAGCAGCCGGTCGCGAACGGCCGGTTCGCCGGAAAAGTCGTCATGTGTGTTCATGGGTTTACGGTAGAACGATCGTTCTCCATCGTCAACTTCCACGTGAAAAGGCCCTGTCGTCCGAAGGGTCGAGCGCCGCCTGGTTTCGATGGCGGGCAGCGCATTGCAGGCGGCGTTTACGACATTTTTTCTTGAAGCTGGCGCAGTGTGCTCACTACACTTCGATCACCCTGTCTGGCAGAAAGGACAACATGCAGCGACCGGAATCCGCACGCTCCGAGCGTGCCTATGCGGCTTATGCGAAGCGGCTCGATGGCCGCGTCGTCGTACGGCGTTTCGATCCGCGCAGCGATTCGTACGAGTCTTTGACCGCGTTGCTGCATCGCGCGTACGCGCCTCTCGCCGCCGCGGGCTTCAACTGTCCGGGTGTCGACCAGCCGGCGTCGGCGACGCGCGAACGCATGCTCACCAGCGAGTGTTTCATCGCGCTCGGGAACGCGCATCTGGTCGCGACGATCACGATGCAGCCGCACGATCCCGATTCGCAGTGCGATCCGTACCGCAGCCGACGCGTCGCGACGCTCGGCCAGCTGGCCGTCGATCCGATCTGGCAGGATCGCGGCATCGGCCGTGCGCTGCTCGCGTTCGCGCAACGGCGGGCGGCCGCGCGCGGCGCGACGCACCTCGCGCTCGATGCGCCGCATGCGGCTATCCGACTCGTCGACTTCTATCGACGCGAAGGGTTTCAGTTGATCGACGTGATGCGGTTTGCAGGGCACAGCTACGACAGCGCGAT
Source organism: Burkholderia sp. AW49-1 (assembly GCF_053427845.1). Lineage (NCBI taxonomy): Bacteria > Pseudomonadati > Pseudomonadota > Betaproteobacteria > Burkholderiales > Burkholderiaceae > Burkholderia > Burkholderia sp. AW49-1. The sequence goes on from NZ_JBSAXF010000030.1 coordinate 8,632, forward strand.
CCTGTGCAAGGCCGTTGGCTCGTTCGACGGGCGGATACCTGCATCCGGCATGACGTCGATCCACGTCGCGCGGCGTGCCGGAGTGGCGTCATGAAACACGAAGCCGACGATGACCGTGCGCGGATCGCACTGACGCATGCCCGCACGCAGGCAGCGCTGCGCATGCGCGGGCTGGTGAAGCTGACTGTCATCACGATCGCGGTCACGCAAATTCTGACGTTCGTGTTCGACGCCCTGCTCGCCGCAGTCGGCTACGCGCCGGAAGCCGCGACGTTGCTGCTGTTCCGTTTCGTCACGTGCGCGCTCGTCAGCTTCTGGCTTCAAGCGGACGCATCTCGCGCGTATCGGTATGCGATGCAGCACGGGTTCGTGACGGTGTCCGGTGCGCATGGCGAACTGGTCGAGATCGCACAGCAATGCCCGAAACGCTGGCTCGTCGTGTTGAGTCTGCAACTCGAACCGCGATGGTTGAACGGTGAGCGGACCAAATAGCGGGCAGTGCCCCGATCGATGCAGCCGGGCATGCTGACAGGTGAGGTCGCATGTCGTTGATCGGCTCACGCCTCCAGACAGTGCCGTGACGGCGTTGCGTGGTGACGTGCTGGCGCGGAAACACGGCAAAACCGTGGCAAGCGGGCGATGCGACAGAGCCTCGCTGTTCAGGCGCGGCAAACGATACGGAACGGCAGGAAGAAAGACACGCGCCGAATGACGCGATGACGCGGACGGGAGCGCGACGCTGACAGGTGAGGTGCACGCGCGATTGCATGTCACCGATGCGTGCTGTGGAAGCGAAGCGCGATCGCCGTCATATCCCCAACGAGAAACGACGTGCAGCCCATTGAGTTACTTGCCTGCGCGCCTCGCGAAAGCACGATCGAGCCGTCATTCTGCACGCAAAGACAGCTCCCGAATATTCTCACCTCACGCGTTCATCGAAGCCGCCCTGCCTCGACGAACGCTCATGCCGACACGAACGGGGCGCTCAGCAAACGCGCCGAGCCGCCCCGCCGGCACTCAGACCGTCCAGTCGAGGATCACCTTGCCGCTTTCACCGGACAGCATCGCGGCGAAGCCTTTCTCGTAATCGTCGGCCGCAAAACGATGCGTGATGATCGGCGACAGATCGAGGCCGCTTTGCAGCATCGCGACCATCTTGTACCAGGTCTCGAACATCTCGCGCCCGTAGATGCCCTTGATCTCGAGCCCCTTGAAGATCACCTGGTTCCAGTCGATCGCCGTCTGCGCGGGCGGAATGCCGAGCAGTGCGACCTTGCCGCCGTGATTCATCGCCTCGAGCATGCTGGTGAACGCGCTCGGCACGCCCGACATCTCGAGGCCGACGTCGAAGCCTTCCGTCATGTGCAGGTCGGCCATCACGTCGCGCAGCGACTCGCGTGCGACGTTGACCGCGCGCGTCGCACCCATCTTGCGCGCGAGTTCGAGCCGATAGTCGTTGATGTCGGTGATCACGACGTTGCGCGCGCCGACGTGCTTCGCGATCGCGACGGCCATGATGCCGATCGGGCCCGCGCCCGTGATCAGCACGTCCTCGCCGACGAGATTGAACGACAGCGCCGTGTGCGTCGCGTTGCCGAACGGATCGAAGATCGACGCGAGATCGTCTGAAATCTCGGGCGGAATCTTGAACGCGTTGAACGCGGGAATCGCCAGATACTCGGCGAACGCGCCCTCACGATTCACGCCGACGCCGACGGTGTTGCGGCACAGATGCCGGCGGCCGGCACGACAGTTGCGACAGAAGCCGCACGTGATATGGCCTTCGCCGGACACGCGGTCGCCGATCGCGAAGCCGCGCACTTCCTGCCCCATCTCGACGATCTCGCCGACGTATTCGTGGCCGACGTGCATCGGTACGGGAATCGTTTTCTGCGCCCAGTCGTCCCACTTCCAGATATGGATGTCGGTGCCGCAGATCGCCGTGCGGCGAATCTTGATCAGCACGTCGTTGTGTCCGACTTCGGGGCGCTTCACGCGCGTGAGCGTGAGACCCGGGCCGCGCTCGAGCTTTGCCAGTGCTTTCATTGTCGCGCCTCCGTCAGACGATGCCGAGCGACTTGCCGACGCGCACGAACGCGGCGACAGTCTGATCGATCTGTTCAGGCGTATGCGCGGCGCTCATCTGCGTGCGGATGCGTGCGCGACCGCGCGGCACGACCGGGAACGAGAAGCCGATCACGTAGACGCCTTCTTCGAGCAACTTGTCGGCCATGTTGGTCGCGAGCTGCGCGTCGCCGAGCATCACCGGGATGATCGGATGCGCACCCGGCACGAGCGTGAAACCCGCGGCGGTCATCTGTTCGCGGAAACGCGCGCCATTCTCGCGCACGCGTGCGCGCAGCTTCGCCCCTTCGTCGCTGCCGAGCAGTTCCAGCACCTTCAGCGACGCCGCGGCAATGCTCGGCGTCAGCGTGTTCGAGAACAGATACGGGCGCGAACGCTGGCGCAGCAATTCGACGACCTCGCGGCGGGCCGCGACATAGCCGCCCGATGCACCGCCCAGCGCCTTGCCGAGCGTGCCGGTGATGATGTCGACGCGACCGTCGACGCCGCAGTGCTCGGGCGTGCCGCGGCCATGCGTGCCGATGAAGCCGACCGCGTGCGAATCGTCGACCATCACGAGCGCGCCGTAACGATCGGCGAGGTCACAGATGCCTTTCAGATCGGCGATGATGCCGTCCATCGAGAACACACCGTCGGTCGCGATCAGCTTGTGGCGCGCGCCCGCTGCGTCGGCTTCCTTCAGCTTCGCCTCGAGATCGGACAGATCGTTGTTCTTGTAGCGGAAACGCTTCGCCTTGCAGAGGCGGATGCCGTCGATGATGCTCGCGTGGTTCAGTTCGTCGCTGATCACCGCGTCGTTCTCGTCGAGCAGCGTCTCGAACAGGCCGCCGTTCGCATCGAAGCAGCTCGAATAGAGGATGCTGTCTTCCGTGCCGAGAAACGACGCCAGCGCGCTTTCGAGTTGCTTGTGCACGGTTTGCGTGCCGCAGATGAAGCGCACCGACGCCATGCCGAAGCCATCCTGGTCGAGACCGGCCTGCGCCGCGGCGATCAGGCGCGGATCGTTCGCCAGACCGAGATAGTTGTTCGCGCAGAAATTCAGCACGCCGGCACCGCTGGCGAGCCGCACGGCCGCCGCCTGGGGACTCGCGATCTCGCGCTCGGTCTTGTAAAAACCGTCCGCGCGGATCTGGTCGAGCGTCCCGCGCACCTGGGCGAGAAAGGCATCACGCATCGCAAAGCTCCTGACATGGGTTCGCAATCCGCCGCGCGCCGCTCGTGGCGGCAGCGCAACGGCCTGCTACTGTTATAGTCGGTCGTTCGGTTGACCGCATTTATCCGATATTCCGAACTAGAATTCGAAATACCGAACAACTCTAAGCGAACGGAAACCAAATGGCAAGTTCCTCCGCGTCGCGGCGCACGCGTGCCGGCGCCGCACCGCAGCCGCCGGGCGTGACGCCGCCGCGCGTCGGCGAGCAAATCCAGCGCTTGCGCAACGAACGCAAGCTGACCCTCGACGACCTGTCGCGCGCAGCCGGCGTATCGAAGTCGATGCTCTCCGAGATCGAGCGTGACAAAGCCAATCCGACGATCGCGGTCGCATGGCGGCTCACGAATGCGCTCGGCATCACGCTCGACGAGCTGTTCTCGCAGCCGAAAGCGCCGGAGACGATCCGCGTGGACGGCCCGCACGACATCCCGACGCTCGCCGGCCACGACGGCCGCTATCAATTGCGCGTATGGGGCCCGATCGACCTGGCCGGCAAGTTCGAGTGGTATGAGCTGACGCTGCCGGGCGGCGGCGCGCTCGTGTCGAACGCGCACGAACCCGGCACGCGCGAGCACCTCACCGTGCTTCAGGGCTCGATGGAAATCGAAGCTGCGGCGGCGAGCCGGCGCCTGAAGGCCGGCGACACCGCACGCTACCCGGCCGACACACCTCACGCGATCCGCAACCCCGGCAAGGCCGAAGCGCGCGCACTGCTGATCGTGATTCATCGCTGACGATGCGAATAGCTGGCCGAAAGGCCAGTTGCGGAAAATACTGTATGTTTGTACAGTATACGGACATTCCGCCATGCATTGGCCGGGGTCGGCGCACCGAGGCGTCCGCTCCGGTCGACAGGAGCCTGCGATGACAGAAGAACAAGATTTGGCCGCGCTCAGCTTCAAGGCTGCCGCGCACGACCTCGAGTTGATTGTGCGTCATATAGCCGGGCGCTACATCCATCAGCGCGTCCCGCTGTCGTGGCGTCTGCTGCACGCCATCGAAGCCGAGGCGCTCGCCGATCTCGGCTTTGCCAGCCGGCACGAAGCCGGCATGCGCCAGTTGTTCGAACGGCCGTCGGACATGACCTTTCCCGAAACGGATGATCCGATCGACTTCGGACGATCGAATGCGCTGCCCGCTGTCTTCTCGTTCGCGGTCCTCGCGTATGAAGCCGCAGCCAGATTGCAGGAAGCGGCACCCCGCGAGCGCATTCATCGCCCGTCCAAGGCGTGGGGCGACTGACACCCGGCCCTGGCCGCTCGACACGGCGGCCGGCTCCCGGATCCTGCTGCCCGCGACGTTGCGAATAGGGCTACCATATACGCAACTAACGGAATAAACGACATGTCCCTTCCCACATCATCCGACACGCCTGCACGCCCGGAAGAAAAGGATCTGTTCAACCGCGGGGCGTCCGACTGGATCATCTCGCCCGAAACCGCGTTCGACGCATGGCTTGCCATGCAGGACTACCGCCGTTCGTCGGCCGACGTCTACCGCGCACAGTGGGGCGCTTTTCTCGCATGGCTACGTGCACATCAAAAAAACCTGGCCACGGTCGATACCGCAACGATCGCGAATTTCGTCAGCGAACTTCCTATCCGGAAAACTCAGCGAATGCGCTATTTAAGGCTGATCGAACGCGTGCTCGACCACATCCGGCGCACCGAGCTCGCGTCCACCAACCCGGCCCGCTTCATTGCTCAGGATGGCGAAGCGAACTGGCGCCAGGCACGCGACAACGAGCCGACCGGTTTCCTAACACCGGCCGAACGCGCGAAGTTGCTGGCCTACCTGTTTTCGCCGATTGGTGTATCCGGTTCCGCATACTGGAGGGAGCGCCGCGACCGCGCACTCGTCGCCGCATTTCTCGGGGCCGGCGTGAAAACCGGCGAAGCACGCGTGCTCACGATTAGTTGCATCAATACGAGCGGAACGTCGCTGCAGATCCCGTCGACGCATCCCGATTTCGCGCGCGAAACCCATCTGGCCTCGTTCGCGATCGCGTTGCTCGAAGCATGGCTCGTAGAACGCAAGCGCCAGGAGATTCCGGGGGAGCTCGTGTTTCCGGCATCGCACGCCGGGCGGCCGATGCACAAGGCGACGATGCTGCGCGCGATCGATGCGATCGTCGAATCTGCGGGGCTCACGTCGTCACGCACCGCACGCGCGAGCCCGCAAACGCTGCGCAACACTTATGCAGCGGAACTGTTCGAACATGACGTGCCACCCGAGCGGGTCGGCAAATGGCTCGGCTTCATGCGGCCGATTTCGTCAAACCGTCTTCACCGCGCATGGAAAAACTGGCGCGATGACCTCGCGAATGGTGACGCGTCCGAGCTGGGCGAAACTCACTGATGCCGCCCCGGCTGCTCACGCGACACGATCTGTGAGCAGCCTTGTCCGGCGTAGCCTCACCGTTTCACAGCTCCCGAAAAACCTCACCTCACGCGTCCCGAATCGTCTCACCTGTGTGATCCCTGTGCCGGGCGACACGTCAGTCGCGCGCAAAGCGCGCGATCGCTTCGAATCGGGAAGGCCAGGGCCCCGACGCATGTTCGCACTCGGGGCACGATACTTCGAACCCTTCATCGCCATGCGACAACTCCGGTTCACCGTCGCAATGCGGACACTGGGTCGGCACCGGAATCTCGTGGTCCAGTGACGTGCCGATTGCGGAAAACGCGTCCGCATCGAGCTGACCTGCATCGGCCAAGCGCCGAATCAGTGCGGAAATCTCCGGATTCATCCCGCGGCTCGCGCGCAGCGTATTCGCGTCGCGTGTCGCGCGGTCCAGTTCGTCGCTCTGGGTGCGCAATTGTTCCTCGAGCCGGTCCGCGCGGGCCTTGGCCGAACTCAGTTGCTGAAGAAAATCGAATTCCTTGCGCTGCACGTCACGCAGACCGCTCTGGTAGGTCGACGCCATGCTGCGCAGCGAGTCCAGCTCGACCAGCATCGGTTTGACACGGCGCTCGGCTTCGGCCACCGCATCCTTGATCTGCTGCGCGTAGTGTTCGGTGCGCTGCTGCAATTCGGCTTGCAGCGTGTCGATGCGGTCGCGCAGCGTCGCGTTCTGCATCTGCTCGGTGTCGACACGGCCGGCCATGGCGGCCAGTTCCTTTTCAAGTCGAGCGACTGTGGTGAGCAGTGTCGCCTCGTTTGCCGAACCGTGCGTCGACTGCGAAGCCAGCTGCACCTCGAGTTCAGTCACGCGCGCCTGCAGTTGCTCGTTGCGGGCTTCACTGCGCGTCAGCGCGCTTTCGAGGGTTTCCTGGCGAACCGTGGCGTCGCGCAGCCGTTGTTCCGCATCGGTCACGCCGGCGCGAACCTGTTCGCGATCGATATCGAGGCTTTCCTTGGCCGCTTTCAAGGCCTCTTCATATAGCGCGCCGAGCAACGCGCCTGCCTTTTCCTCAACCGCCTTCGGGATCGCCGCACCATCGAGGCGGATTTTCGACGCGGAACGGATCCGTTCCCAGAAATGATCGATGTCCTTCGGAATGTCGCTGGCACTGCCGGTCTGGGTCAGGTCGCGAACGTTGGCGGCTGACGGTCGGATACCCAGATCGAAGAACAACCGCTTGCATGCATGCAGCGACAACTCCTGGCGGCGAGCGCCGCTCGCGCGAAGCGATTCCAGTTCTTCTCGGATGACTTCACGCATTTCATCCAGCGTCATGGGAGGACTCACAGACATTGACATGTTGCGATCATAACGAAATACGTATTTTTTGATACTTCTTTTCGTGGAGTGTCGTGAATTTACGTCGCTGTGCACAGAAATCAGGGTTGTGGGCCAATCCAGACGAACCGGCTCCTCGATTCCGTGAAACAAAGCGAAGAAAACAAGGCAAGTCCTTGTCCCGAAAGCATTTTTGAGTAGGCGCCGAAAAAGTGTATTTGTTTCACATGGCCGGCGTCATCGCGGCCGGTCGGTGTTCAGGCGTTGGGTTTCTGTGGAAAACTCGATGACCGATGTCTTGAGAGTATTAGAAGTAAACACCCTTGAACCCTTAGTTAAAAACGTTAACGCCACGGCACAGCCTTATGTAGCAAGGCTTTCCGGCCGACAAGGTGAAGTTTTACGGGAACCAAGGTGATCTTCTGCGGGAGCTGAAGTGATGGGGTTCGGGGATCTGCGTGAGCCGATGCAGGAAAGGTCGTGAGCGGATTCGGGATCACAGTGAAACATGACATTCCCCAAAGGTGAGGTTTTTCGGGGCCACACAGCCACAGAACCCATGCTGTGCCTACGCGCACAGTTTTCTGCCTGTGCAGACACAGGTGAGAATTTGCGGGACCTTCTTCGCGCCCCTATTCTGCCCATCTTTTGGGCAGTTTTCGGGAAAGGTGAGGTTTCACGGGACTCCACAGGGATTTGCTGTGAGGATTTCCGGGAAACGACCGTCATTTTGCACAGCAAAAGTACCCTGTGAAGCCAATGAGGCCCGAAAGGTGAGGCTTTTCGGGAGCAAAATCCGAGTTTTCCTCCGGGGATCCCGAAAAGGTGAGCTTTTTCGGGACACGGATCACAGGCTGTCGGGCGCCTCACAGGTGAGGTTTTTCAGGAGCACCATTTGCTCGAAAATTGGACAAAGGTGAGGATTTCCGGGATCCGGGGGGCAGCGAATTCGCTGAAAAGCCCACCGGTACTGGCGGAAATCTGATTTTCGCTGTGCCACTTTTTGGCACAGGTGAGATTCTTCAGGAGGTGGCACATAGCTGCCGCATCCTCCCGGCCGCCGTAAAGGTGAGGCTTTTCGGGGGATGGTCACCGGACACAGCGGAACGCCTGGCGCGCATAAGTATCGGATGTCATTGACATTTTTGATACCGCGGCGGTTACGGTGAGATTTTTCGGGAGCAGCTTCCGCGGTCGTTGGAACGTCGTTTTTATCGTCAAGGTGAGGTTTTTCGGGAGCCTTGGGCTGCTGATCCCGCATGTGTCGGGGATTCGTCGATATCGTGGTCACAGAATTTCGAGCCGATAAAGTGAGAATTTTCGGGATCGAACGGATTCTGTGCGCTGTACAATGCGCGCCCGGGCCAGTGAAACGGTTTCGATCGATGTTGCGGAGACGCTTTTCGGTGCCGGTTTCCAGATGTCGGGCGCGGTCGCGATTGCCCGATCAGCCGCGCCTGTACATGCATACAGCGCGTTGCGAGCCTGTCCGCTCGATGCCGCGACGGCCAGTGGCGACGCTGTGACGAACACCCCGAAGCGCAGTCGTAAAATTACGACAAATCGAAAGGTGAGCCGATACGGGAGCAAATTTCGCACGTATCGAGCACAGGCAAAAATCTGTGAATCCGCGCATCCCGCGACACGTCTGGACGAGTCCGAAACGCTCTAAATCCGGACCGGTGAGGGTTTTCGGGAGAGGGTTGGGGTGAGTGCCGTTCCGCACGCGCACTTCACCGGCTATGGTGAGCATGTCGTTCTGGACGCACATCACCACAGGCGCTATCCTTCCGTGAAACTTCTCCTCCGACCTGACGCATGGCCACGAAGCGCGCCAAGAAAACCGATGTGGATGTGGTGAGTGCCAGTTCAGCCGAATTGCGTAAGGCCGTCGAGGCGATCGCAATTCAGCCGAAGAGCGGCAAGATCACGCTCCTGACCCGCAAGCTGTTCAACGTCCTGCTCGCCGTCGCGCAGCAAGCCGACGACTCGGGCGATACCTATCGCGCGCTGCTGTCGGACATCGTCGCCAACTCCGCCTTCGATTCGAACGACACCGCACTGGTGAAGGAACACCTGCGCCGTATGGTGTCGGTCCAGGTCGAATGGAGCACGGGGACGTCGAGCCAGAAGCCGGGCCGCAAGTGGGGGATCTCGACGCTGATCGCCGATGCCGAAATTCTCGAGGATCCGGCTACTCGTCGCGTCTGGGTCGAATTTTCATTTGCACCGAAGATCAAGAAGAAACTGCTCGATCCGGTCCAGTACGCGCGTCTGAGCCTGCAGTTTCAGAGCCAGCTGCGCAGCAGCGCTGGTCTTGCGCTCTACGAGATCTGCGTGCGTTACCTGACGAACCCGAGCCACCTGACGATGCGCGAGCCGTGGGAATGGTGGCGGCCGATCCTGTCGGGCACGCCCGATACGGAAGCCGGCGACGAGGCGAAGCGCGAGTACAAGTACTTCAAGCGGGACTATCTGCGTCCGGCGATCGCAGAGGTCAATGCGGTCACCAACATCTTCGTCGAGCTGATCGAGCATCGTGAAGGGCGGCGGGTCGCGGAGATCCAGTTTCGCGTGACCGAGCGCAAGCAGCCGATGCTTGCGCTCGACGAGCATCCGAACGTGTTCGACAGCACGCTGGTCGACCGGATGGTGAAGCTCGGGATTCCGCTCAAGGAAGCGCAGACGCTCTACGCGGACAGCGAAGAAAACCGGATTCGCGCCGCGCTGCAGATGACCGAGCAGCGGATGCGCAGCACGACGCTGCCGCCGGTGCGCAGTGCGCCCGCGTTGTTCAAGGACGCGCTGAAGAAGGGTTATGCGCCGCCGGTCGAGTCCGTCGACGCGCTGCCTTCCGGCACGCCTGCCGCGAAGGCCGTCTCGGCACAGCCGGACGATCTGAAGGCGCGTCTGTTGAGCGAATTCGCGGCGTTCCGCCGCAAGGAAGCGAAGGTGCTGTACGAGGAGCAGGGCGACGCGGAGCGCGAAGTGGCGCGCGAGTCGTTCGAGTCGGAGGTGTTGCCGACGATGGGCTCGCACCTGCGCGACGACTGGCGCAAGCGCGGTCTCGATTCGAAGCTGGCCGAGACGGCCTTTTTCGACTGGCTCGCCCAGAAGACCTGGGGCGAGCCGACCGACGGCGACCTGCTGTCGTTCACCCTGAATCAATCTCGGGCCGCCTGAGGCCCGTTCAGGCCGTTCTGACGGGCTATCGCCGCCCGCCCGCCTCTTCGCGGGCTTGGCGAACTCACCGGGCTCTGTCGCCCGTTTCCATCACTCCGACAACAGCATCCGCTCGAGCTGCTCAAGGATCGCGTCGCGCTTGTCCTTCGGGAGGCCGCGCAGGCGCAGTTCGATGCGGTCTTCGCCATACGACTTCAGGTCGCCGACCGACTTGCCGCCGAGCTTGATCTCGAGACGTTGCGCATAGCGCTGGCGGCCGGCCGGCTTCGGCGTTTCCTGCGCCGCGACGCGCCCCTTGACGATGTCCGATACCTGGCGCGTGCTGAGATCGTCGGACACGATCTTGTTGATCAGCCGTAGCGTCGCCTCGGTGCCGCGTGCATTGTGATAACGGCCGACCTGGTACGCCATGTTCGAACCGAAGCGATCAGGGCGTGCAACCATCTCCTGCATCACGTTTTCCGGCAGCTTGCCGATCGACAGCGCAACCGCGACCGTCGACTCGTCGAGGCCGAGATGCTCGGACAGCTCCTTCTGACTCTGGAAATGTTTGTCGTCGAGGAAACGGCGCCATACGACGGCGTTGTCGAACACCGTCTGCGAATCGCGTTGCACGTTCAGGTCGTAGCCAAGCTTGTAGCTCTGGATTCCGATCGGCACGTCGATCACGATCGCCTTCACCGACTCCTTGTTCGCTTCCTTCAATGCGCGCACACGACGGCCGCCGTCGCTGACGAAATACGAACCCGGATTGTCGTAGTCCGGAATCACGTGGATCGCCTGCTGTTGCCCCTGCTTTGCGAGGTTGACCGCGAGTTCGGCAATCGACGACTTCAGATAGAAGTGCCGCGGGTTGAACGGGCTATGCTTGATCGCCTTCAGCGGCAGCTCAATCACCTGGCCGGGCGCATAGCGGTTCTCGAGGCGCCATGCGCGATATTGCGGCGACTCGTCGGTCGACGGATCGAGCAGGACGTCCGGAGCCGGCGGCTGCGCGATGTCCTTCTTGGCGGACTTCGTCGGGGCCGGCGTTGCTGTCTCGGACTTGACGATGCCGTCGATGGCATTCAGTCGATCAAGCGCCGTGCGCTTCTCGCTCGTCGTGATGTCCGGGCGCGCTTGGAATCCTTTTGCAAATTGGGAAGGTTTCATGTGACTCCTTTATGCGCATAAAGTCAGGGCAGCATGGCGACGATTTCGTCGGCACATGCGCGGATTTCCGCGGCGGCCAGCTTGGCGCCGCGATCGTTCATCTGCAGCACGGTCTGACCGAGCGCCATCGCCTGCTTGTAAGCTTCCCGGGTCGGGATTTGCGTCTTCAGCAACGGGAAGCCGAGTTCCTCGAGCGCGCGCTTGAGCTCGCGGGTGAGCATGCGCTTCTCTTCGGTCTTGTTGAGCAGGAAGACGGCGCGGAGGTCCTCGTTCATCACCTGCGCCTGCTGGATAAGCTTGACCAGCCCGACGCTCGACCAGTAGTCGGCCGGCGACGACGAAGTCGGGATCACGGCAATCGATGCGGCCAGCAGCACGACGCCGGAGACCTTTTCGGTGATCGATGGAGGGCAGTCGACGACGATGATGTCGTAGTCGTTGATGAACTTCTTGATTTCGCGATGAATCTGGCCGCCGGCTTCGGCGAGGTTGACGACCGGGAACGGGATGCCGGCGTCGCTGTCACCGGATGCGCTCGACCAGTGAACCAGTGTGTTTTGACCGTCTGCGTCGATGACGAGGACGCGCTTCCCTTTCTCATGGAATGCCGCGCCGAGGTGCATGGCAATCGTGCTTTTGCCGACGCCACCTTTTTGTTGAGTGACTGCAATGATTTCCGCGGCCAATTTTCACTCCTGTTTTTGGTCGTTGGAATTCTACAGGACGATATTTATATTTCAATGAAATTGTCGTTCGCCAACTACGCGTTAGCCATTCGGGCTATCGGTTTATGCGCATAAACGAATGGAGGATGCCGGACGGTTGGCACGGGTGGACGCGAGATGGCTGTTGTGGATGATGAATCCGGATGCTCGTGACGACAGGCGGCTTCGGTTTCGCGTTCGGCATGCGGATTTGCGCAATGTATCGGTGCTGCCCCTTCTCTCGTTGAAGAGGGCTGCTGCCTTGGTGTCGGGGAGTTTGTGCGCATAACCTTCGGCGGTGTCGGATAGCACCGACGAGTCTGAGCTCAGACCTATGCGGCGCGATACGCGCCAAGTTCAACGACGAGGCGCGCTGGCTGTCCGTCACTGCGTTTATGCGCATAAACCATCGACAAGCGCCGAGACGACCCTACGACGACGCACCGGACGCCATCGCACAGCGTGCCGATAATCGTTCGGGGCATCGAAATGCCCGGATTGATCACGATATCAGCGGTCGTGTCCACCTAGGGGCGCGATAGCTTTATGCGCATAAACCCAGCGACGAATACATGTGATGGTGCGGAGTCGACGCCGGCAACACGGCATGACGATGAGTCTTATGCCGTAAGCTATTCGCCAACGATGAAGGCGTCGCGAGTCACCCGTGCAACGCACTTTATGCGCATAAACGCATCCAGCGGGTTGCGCGCTCGTCGGTGCAACTCTCCTGCACGTCACCCAGAGACTCCAACTCCCCTTCCATCCGTGCTCCGACACTCTGCCGTAACACCCGAGACCTGACTGGCTACAATACGTGCCTTTCTCATCCAGGCCCGAACGATGATCACGATCTACCACAACCCTCGTTGCTCGAAGTCCCGCGAGACGCTCGCATTGGTCGAGACGCTGAACACCACCGGCACGCCAGTGAACGTCGTTGAATACCTGAAGACGCCGCTGACGGTCGAGGAACTGGAAGCGCTGCATCGTCAGCTCGGGCGCCCGGCGCGCGACATGCTTCGCGATGGCGAGGAGCCGTACAAGACGCTGGATCTGGCCCGTACGAACCTGACGGACGCGGAAGCCTACGAAGCGATTGCGGCGCATCCGATTTTGCTGCAGCGCCCGATCGTCGTGTATCGAGGCAAGGCAGCCATCGGCCGCCCGCCCGAGTCGGTGCGGGCGCTGTTCGAATAATTTTAGTTCGGCGTATTTTTCTTACCGAGTCGATCCTGGCGCGAGCGCGCCGGGATCGACCGACAGAATTCGCAACCGCCAGCGATCCCCGACGCCACGCAGCGGACAGCCGGTACTCGGCGCGCTCGCCCCACGAGCCGCCTCCAGCGTCGACCCCACGACGTCAACAACGACATCGCCAACTGCGACGCGCAACCACGGACCGACATCGGCAGCTTAGCCCTTCGGCGCGTCGCCCGACGACTCGTCCCGGTCACCCCTCGCTTCATCCACCGTCCCCCGCCCCGCCGCTGCATGCGCCGCTGTCCGCAGCATCGCGATCTGCCCGCGATATGCGCGGCATCCGCTGCAAGCCGGCAGATGCGCGTGCACCTGCATGCGCTCATGGAGCGTCAACGATCGGTCGAGCGCATCCGACAGCAGTCGCGTCACGTCTCTACATTTCCCCGGCAGCATCTTCGGTCGTCAGTCCTTTTTCGCTCAGGCAGGTGCGCAGGCGCGTGCGCGCCCGATACAGCAGCACGCTGCAATGATTCGTCGTCAACGTCAGTTCGCTGCAGATGTCGGCAATCTCGACGTCGAGGAATTCGCGCATCATGAATACGCGTCCGATGTTTTCGGGCAGGTGGTCGAGGCACGCCTGGAACAGCGTCCAGAACTGCTGTTGCTGCAACAGCGTTTCGGGGCGTGCCCACGGTCGCGGCTTCGTGTGCGCGGCCCAGTGCCCGTTTTCCTTGAACAACTCGCGATCGAGCACGAATTCGCCGTCGAGCTCCGCATCGAGTGCGGACAGACTCACCGTCCGCTGCCGTGCACGCAGAACGTCGATCAACTTGTTGCGCAGGATGCCGAACACCCATGTTTTGTGCGCCGACCGTCCCGCGAACTCGCCCGCATGCGTCCACGCAGCGGTCAGCGCTTCCTGCACGGCATCCTCGGCCGCATCGGCATCGCGCAGCTGGAGTCGCGCGAAGCGCAACAGGTCGCGGCGCAGTTGCGAGAGATAGGCGGGGTCGTCGTATGCGGACGGCATGGCGGGTCAGGAGCCTTACGAAGCGGAGGCGATCGTGTGCGCGCCACCGGGCGGGCGCATCGCGGTGCGAGCAGCTTACTGGGCCAGACGCCACGCTGCAACGGCTGTTCCGTCACGAATTCATGAAGCCGGCCGGTGCGCTGCGCTATGCTTGCCGGAGCCCCGCATCGCACGCTGTGAAATCGCGACACGGGCGGTCTGTAACATCAGATCAGAACGGCCAAGTTATCCACAATTTCTGTGGAAAACCTTGTGGAAAGTCGGCCGGTCGGCCCCGTGGGACGGTTCACGGGCTGGCTTGCCTATAAACAGGCCTTTGTCGCCTCTTCGGAATCAATCGGTCCGATTCCTCACTCACCGGAAGGAGAAAGCCATGTCCTATCGTGTTGCGGTCGTCGTCGGCAGCCTGCGTCGCGGTTCGTGGAACCGCGCGCTCGCGCACGCCGCGATTTCGCTCGCCCCCGCCGATTTCTCGTTCGAATTCGTCGAGATTGGCGAACTGCCGCTGTACAGCCAGGACTACGACGCGGATTTTCCGGAAGTCGCGAAGCGCTTCAAGCAGTCGATCGAAGCCGCCGACGCACTGCTGTTCGTCACGCCCGAATACAACCGCTCGATCCCGGGCGTGCTGAAGAACGCGCTCGACTGGGGCTCGCGCCCGTGGGGTCACAATTCGTGGTCCGGCAAGCCGGGCGCCGTGCTCGGCACGTCGCCCGGCGCGGTCGGCACCGCGCTCGCGCAGCAGCACCTGCGCAACGTGCTCGCGTATCTCGATGTGAAGATGCTCGGGCAGCCGGAAATGTTCATCAAGCATGACCCGGCGCGCATCGACGACGAGGGGCAGATCGTCAGCGAGGACACCCGCAAGTTCCTGCAGGGCTTCGTCGACCGCTACGTCGACTGGGTGCGCGTGCTGAAGGCGGCCTGATCGCCGTCCCCTTCCCGCCGCCGGCAACCGGCCCGCATGCCGCGGGTCAGGCGCCGGCATGCCGCGCATCGCGCGCTTCGCGGATGCCGAGCAGGATCTCGTCGAGCAGCGCGATGTCGAACGGCTTCGACAGCACGCGCACGTTGACGGTACGCGTGCGGTCGAGTTCCTCCGCGTATCCCGTGACCAGGATCACGGGCAGCCGCCCCGGCCGCTTGTCGATCGCTTCGGCGAGATCGATGCCGTTCAGGCGGCCCGGCATGTGGATATCCGAGATCACCAGATCGAAGGCGTCGTTCGCTGCAGCGCCCTCGATCAGGCGCAACGCGTCGTCGGCGGTGGGGGCGTAGGTGACGCGGTGCCCGAGTAGCGTCAGCAGCGCTTCGGTGCCGGCTGCGACTTCGCTGTTGTCTTCGACCAGCAGCACGTGCAGGCCCGCGAGCGCGCCGGTGTCGTGCGCGACGGGCTGCGAGCGCGCGACGATGTCCTCGACGCGTGCGCGCGGCAGGTAAAGGCGCACCGACGTCCCGGCGCCGACCGCGCTGTCGATCGTCGCGAGACCGCCCGAGCGCTCGCAGAACGCGAACACCTGCGGCAGCCCGAGCCCCGTTCCCATCCCCTGCGCCTTCGTCGTGAACAGCGGCTCGAACGCCCGCGCGAGCACGTCGGGCGCCATGCCCGAGCCCGTATCGTCGAGCGAGATCTGAACGAAGTCGCCGATCAGCGGAAAACCGTCCTCGCGGCGCAGCGTCACGTTGCGCGCACCGACCGTGAAGCGGCCGCCGACCGTCATCGCATCGCGCGCATTGACGGCGAGATTGATCACCGCGAGTTCGAGTTCCGCGACATCGACCCGGATCGGCCAGATGCCCGGCTCGATCGCGACGACCAGCGACGACTTCGAACCCAGCGACGTCTTCAGCAGTTCGCGGCACGTGCCAAGCCACTGGCCGACGTCGATCGTCTCGTTGTGCAGCGGCTGCTTGCGCGCGACGCCGAGCAACTGGCGCGTGAGAGACTGGCCGTTCTTCAGCGCGCGTTCGATCGCGCCGAGTTCCTTGTCGAGATGCTGGACTCCGCGTCGCCGCGCGATCTGCACGTTGCTCGAGATGATCATCAGCAGGTTGTTGAAGTCGTGCGCGACGCTGCCGACCAGGTTGCCGAGCGCCTGCATCTTGCGCGACTGCCGGTATGCCGATTCGATCGAGCGCCGCATCGACGCTTCGGCCTGCCAGCGGTCCCACGCCTCCTCTTCCGCCTTCAGCCGCCTCAGCGACAGCCAGATCACCGACCACAGCGCGATCGACGGCGCGAACATCGAGATGAACAGCACGCTCAGGTGTTCGTACCATTCATGCCAGATCGCGGCGGTGCGGTACGCGCAGGTCACGTACACGGGGTAGCTGCCGACCTGGCGGTAGGCGACGATCTCGCTGCTGGCGCCGTCGTGGCGCACGCGCACGACGCCCGCGCGCGGATCGTTGCGCGCGTTGCCGAACGTGGCCGTGAGATCGGTGTGCGCGAGCGACGGCGGCGGCGGATACGACGCGATCACCGCGCCGTCGGAGCGCGCGAGCGCCATCGTCATCGGCGTGGCCGCGCCGCCGAGCAGGTCGCGGTAGAACGCATTGAAATACGACGACTTCAGCGCGATCGACACCATCCCGGCGAACGAACCGTCGCTGTGGCGTCGCGCGACGCCCGTGTTGAACACGGGGATGTTCTCGAGCTTGAGTGGCCCCATCATCAGCTTCGAGATGTGTTCGATCACCTTGCCGTCGCGGATGCCGGCGAAGTCGTCGCGGTACGCGATGGACGCATAGGGCGCCGGAAAGTAGAGGCTGTTCGCGAGCAGCATCCCGCTCGCACCGAAGATCGACACCGCGGCCACCTGCGGATAGCCGCCGCCGATCGTGTTCAGCGCTTCATGGATGTCGGATTCGTGGCGGCGCACGGTGGCGTCGTCCATGTCTTGCACGAGGTCGACGATGCGCGCATCGAGCGTCTCGCTCAGGTCGAACACCTTGAGCGCATGCTCCTCGGCGACGCGCACGGTGCGCATCGTCACGTCGCTCGCCGCAGCCTCGCGTGCCTTCAGGTCGTTGTACGCCATGACCGACACGTAGATGCACGGCAGCACGATCGCCGCGACCAGCAGCACGATCAGCGTCACGCGCCGGACCGCGAAATCGTGCTCGGGTGCGCCGGACGCATAGCTGCCGTCGTCCTGCCAATCGTCGGCGGGCGGGGCGGCGGGTATGCGGGAGTCGGCGGGACGTTCGGACGTCATTGAGGAAGGCGGGCCAAGCTGAGATGTTCAATCATAAACGAGTTGTGCCCGCTCGCCGTACCGGCGCACGGATGGGCAACCTGATGATTCCGACAGGTACGAAATGAAAGTTTGAAAACGCTATGAATCCGGCAGCGCAAACGTACACAAAGAAAAATTTTGCGTGCTTATCTTGAAAATGGTCGCGGCTGTTTTCGGAATGGCAGGCGATCGAACCAATTTTGTTCGAAATGGTGAAAATGGCGAGTTGCACTGCCTTCGGTTTACTCCGAGAATCGCGCCTTGCTTTCCCTATGACAGATATATGCGCACGCCGGCGTTCGCGGCGCGGTGTGTCGCGTGCCTCGTGCCGCGATGCCCGCGCGCGGTCGCACGGTGGTGCCCGCGCTTGATTGCACGGCGCCTCAAGAAGCGCGCCGCGCGGTCGTTAACGCGAGAGAGACCATTCCGTATACCGCTTCGCCGCCATGCCTTTGCCGATCGTGATCGCCGACGACTCCTTGCTCGCTCGCAAACTTCTGACGAAGGCGCTGCCGGGAGACTGGGACGTCGACGTCGCGTATGCGGCGAATGGTCGCGAGGCTCTGGCGCTCTATCGTGACGGCAAAGCTTCCGTGATGTTTCTGGACCTGACGATGCCCGACATGAACGGCTATCAGGTGCTCGAGACACTGCGCCACGAAGATCTGAACACGTTCGTGATCGTGGTATCCGCCGATATTCAGCCGCAGGCGCAAGCACGCGTGCGCGAGCTGGGCGCGATCGCATTCGTTGCCAAGCCCGTGACGTCGGAGGCGTTGCTGCCCATTCTCAAGGAGTATGGGTTGTATGCCTGAATCGGTGTTCACGGCGGAGCAACGCGACGCGTTGCAGGAGATCGCCAACCTCGCTATGGGCCGCGCCGCCGCACGGCTCGCGTTGCTGCTCGGGCATTTCATCGAGCTGTCGGTACCGCGCGTGCGCGTCGTGAAGGCCGCCGATGCGGGCGACGCGCTGCGCGAGATGACGGGCATCCACGAGAACGTGACGGCCGTGCGCCAGGGATTCCGTTCCGACATCAAGGGCGAGGCGATCGTGCTGTGCCGCAGCGCGGGCGTCGCGCGGCTCATGTCGCTGATGGACCGCACGTTCGGCGACGGCGTGTACGCCGGCATGGCCACGCAGGACGAACTCGTGTTCGATGTCGCGAACGTGCTGATGAGCGCGTGCGTCGCGTCGATCCTCGACGAGCTCGGCCGCAAGCCCGTGTTCTTCCCGCCGGGGCTGCTCGGCGCGAACGTGTCGTTCGACGACGTGTTCCAGCCGAACGCGCTCGCATGGAGCGTCGCGCTGCTGCTCGAAGTGAACTTCGGCCTCGAGGATCACGCATTCCGCGCACATTTCGTGATGCTGATGGCCGAGGATTCGATCCGGCTGATGGGCGATGCGCTCGACGCATTGCTGTCCGCGCTATGACCGCTACCCCGACCACCACCGCCGCGTCGCTGAGCGACCTCGTGATCGAACGGGTCGGCTTCGGCCTGTTCGTGCTCGACCGCACGATGAACGTGCTGATGTGGAATCGCTTCATGCAGGACCACAGCGGTATCCCGGCTGCCGACGTGATCGGCCGCAACCTGTTCGACCGCTTTCCGGAACTGCCGCGCGCATGGCTCGAACGCAAGCTCGAGAGCGTGTTCCAGCTCGGCAGTTTCGCATTCAGTTCGTGGGAGCAGCGGCCTTACCTGTTTCGCTTCGAGCACGACCGGCCAATCACCGGTGGCGTCGACTACATGCAGCAGGACTGCACGTTCATGCCGCTCACGCGCGGCCGTGAAGTCGAGGCCGTTTGCGTGACGATTTCGGATGTGACGCACGTGAGCGTGATGCAGCGCGAGCGCGAGGAGGCGGTCGCGAAGTTGCGCGAGCATGCGAATCGCGATGGCCTTACCGGCATCGCGAACCGGCGCTTCTTCGAGGCGCGGCTCGGCGACGAATTCGCGCGCTGGCAGCGCTACGGCGGCGACCTGTCGGTACTGCTGTTCGACCTCGACCACTTCAAGGCGATCAACGACCGGTTCGGGCACGCGGCCGGCGATGCGGTATTGCGCGAGACGGCACGCCGCGTCGCGTCGATCGTGCGCGCGCAGGATACGTTCGGCCGCTTCGGCGGCGAGGAATTCGCGCTGCTGTTGCCGTGCACGAATCTCGACGAGGCGATGCGGGTGGCCGACAAGGTACGCGCCGCGATCGGCGGCACGCCGGTCGATGCGGAAGGCGTCAGCGTGCCGGTGACGGCGAGCGTCGGCGGCGCGTGCGCGACGGCGGGCGCGTCGGGGTTCGACGCGCTCGTCAACGAGGCCGACACCGCGCTCTATCGCGCGAAGCGGCTCGGGCGCGATCGGTCGATCGCCTACGCGTAACCGCCGCGCCGCCGCTTCACGCGTGCGATGCGCGCCGTTCAGCTTTTCGCGATATCCGCGAGCACGCCGGCCAGCACGGCCGGCTGCGACACGAACGGCGAATGGCTGCTGTCGAGCTGGTGCACGTGCGTCGGGTTGCCGGGCACGAACGCGTCGGCTTCGTCGATGAAGCGCTGCTGCAGCGCGGGCAGGAGCACGCGATCCGCCAGGCACTTGATGTAGTGGCGATCGATCGCGCCCCAGCGCGCGGTGGTCGTCGGGATCGCAGTCGCGAACGGCGCGGCCGGCACGTCGCAGGTCATCAGGTTCGCCACCGCCTCGAAGTCGGCCTGCGGCACGTCGTCGTACAGCGCGCGCTTCGCGAGCGCGCGATACGCCGCATCGCCGCTGCGCGGATCGATCCGCAGCGCGCCCGCGACGCGCGGGCTCGCGAGCATCAGCGGGCCCAGCATTTCGCCCTTGTTTTCCGGCGCACGCACGTAGTCTAGGCCCGGCACGCCCGACGCGGGCATGAACGCCGCGAGATAGACGATCTTCGCGATCTTCTCCGGCGCGCGCTCCGCCGCGGCCGTGATCGCGAGGCCGCCCATGCTGTGGCCGACGAGCACGACCTTGCCGCGGCCGAGCGCGTATGCGTCGTCGACCGCCTGCATCACCTGCGTCGCATAATCGTCGAGGGTGGTATTCGCGACCGGCGACGGCTCGGCGCCGAATGCATCCTCGTCGAGCGGCCTTTCGAGATACGATGCGGGAAAGCGGGCATTGATGCCGTGCGCGGGCAGGTCGCGCGCGATCGACAGGTAGCCGCGCGCGGCCAGCGCGGCCGCGACGTGCGCGTAGCACCACGCACCATGCCACGCGCCGTGCACCAGCACGAAAACGGGATGGTCGGATTGCGCGGCGGCGGTTACGTTCGTCTCCATGGTGTCCGTGTCTTTTCGAGAAAGATGTTCATCTTAGACGAAGCCGCGCGCGTCCAAGCATGAACGCGCGGCCCGACCGTGCGCGTGCCCGGATCGGCTGCCGCGATACGGCCCTTTTGTCTCCTTCAGGCCACATTTCGTCTTGATCTGATTTGAATTTGCACCGAAGCGCGCTAATTTGACGCTTTGTTACCGATTGCGCTCCATGAACGTCGACTACCTCTTCTACCGGCGGCCGGAAAAGCCTGGCCCCTATTCGCTCGACGACCTGGGCGAAATCGCGCCGCCGATCGGCCCGAGCGACGTGGTGCGTGCGGGGATCGCGCGCGTGTTCGAGCAGATCGACTGGCAGGAGTCGCCCGATGTGCCGGGCGCGTGGTTCGGCACCGGCGGCCCGTCGTTCCAGTTCACGGCGGAGCCCGACGGGCGCGTGACGAGCTTCATGGGCTCGCGCCTCGAACGCCGCTCGATGCTGCAGCTGACCCGCGAAATGGGCCTCATCGCGCTCGATCTGCAGCGCGACATCGTCTACGGCTGACGGGCGGCGCGACGCCGTTCCCCGCAGCGGCCGGCCACGCCGGCCCCAACCCCCCAGGCGGCCCGCCGAGCGCGGCGTGTGTCCGCCATCGAACTTCAAAGATTGCTATACTTTCGCCCAATTCTGGCTTCCGGCCGGTAATTTGTGCCTGTCTGCGTCGATCGTTCGCATATCTCGCACGCATTTGACGCCCTGACCAACCCAGCCGGGCATGGCTTCTTCAATCGCCCCGCGTGGGTGTCTCCGTGGAGCTCGTCTTGGCCGTTTCCAATCTCGTCGTGGACGAACAAGAAACCGACGCCGCTGCCGTCACCTCGGGCAGTTCTTTCTATCTGGCGATGCGCATCCTGCCGGCGGTGCAGCGCGACGCGATGTTCCAGGTCTACGCGTTCTGCCGCGCGGTCGACGACATCGCCGACAGCGACCTGCCGCGCACCGAGCGCAACGCGGGCCTCGATCGCTGGCGCGCGGACATCGATGCCTGCTTCGCCGGCCAGCCGCCGCGCCATCTGGTCGCGCTCGAGCGCGAGATCCGCGCATTCGACCTGAAGCGCGAGGACTTCCACGCGATGATCGACGGGATGGCGATGGACGCCGCCGAGGACATCTGCGCACCGGACGAACCGACGCTCGACCTGTTCTGCGATCGCGTGGCGAGCGCGGCCGGCCGTCTGTCGGTGAGGATTTTCGGGATCCCGGAGGCGGAAGGCATCGAGCTGTCGCACCACCTCGGCCGCGCGCTGCAGCTGACGAACATCCTGCGCGACATCGACGACGACGCGGCGATCAACCGCTGCTATCTGCCGCGCGAGCTGCTCGCGCGCGAAGGCATCGCAATCACCGATCCGGCGACGATCGTGCGCGACCCGGCGCTGCCGCGCGTGTGCGCGACGCTCGTCGAGCGCGCGCTCGAGCATTTCCGCGCGGCGGACGCCGTGATGGATCGCTGCACGCGCGCGCAGGTCAAGGCGCCGCGCATCATGTCGGGCGCGTACCGCTGCATTCTGGAAGCCGCGATCGCGCGTGGCTTCGCCGCCCCGCGCGTTCCGCTGCGCAAGCCGAAGGCGCGCATGCTGATGATCGCCGCGCGCTACGCGCTGTTCTGAGCCGATGCCCAGAACCGTCCACGTGATCGGTGCAGGACTCGCGGGCCTGTCGGCCGCCGTCGAGCTGCAACGCCGCGGGCGGCGCATCGTGCTGCACGACGCGCATGCGCATGCGGGCGGTCGCTGCCGCTCATGGTTCGACGGGACGCTGAACACGACGCTCGACAGCGGGCTGCACCAGGTTTTCGCGGGGCAGTCCGCGACGCAGCGCTACCTGCGCGCGATCGGCGCGGCCGATCAGCTCACGGGGCCCGCGCTGCCTGAATATCCGGTGGTCGACGTCGCGTCGCAGCAGCGCTGGACGCTGCGCTTCGGCAACGGGCGCTGGCCGTCGTGGCTGTTCGATGCGGCATCGCGTGCGCCGGGCACCACGCCGCTCGACTACCTCGCGCTGGCGCCGCTCGCGTTCGCGCGCACCGGCCGCTCACTCGCACAGACGATGCGATGCGATGGCGTGCTGTGGGATCGTTGGCTGCGGCCGTATTGGCTCGGGGTGCTGAACGTCGAACCGCGCCACGCCAGCGCCGAGCTCGCGCGCGCGGCACTGTGCGGCATGTTTGCCGCGGGCGGCCCCGGTTGGCGCCCGCTCGTCGCGCGCCACGGGCTCGGCAGCGCATTCGTCGAACCGGCGCTGCGGATGCTTCAGCACGGCGGCGCGCAGATCAGGCTGAACTCGCGGCTCGATGCGTTCGAATTCGGCGCGCACGGCAACGCGGTCGATGCGGTCGCGATCGGCGGCGAGCGCGTCGATCTCGCGCCCGGCGACGCGGTCGTGCTGGCCGTGCCGCCCGAGGTCGCACAGCCGCTCGTCCCGGATCTCACCGCACCCGACACGTTCAGCGCGGTCGTGACCGCGTACTTCGCGGTCGATACACCGGTCGGCAGCCCGCTGCAGACGGCCGTCATCAACGGCATCGTCGACGCGGTGCGTACCGGCGATGGTCCGCTCGCGGCGACGATCCGCGACGCGGGCCGCTGGCTCGACATGCCGCGCGACGCGCTCGCGCGGCGCATCTGGGAAGACGTCGCGCGCGTGACCGGCGCGAACCCGGAAACCCTCCCCGCGTGGCAGCTCGTCGTCGAGCCGCGCGCGGGGTTTGCGGCGGTTCCGTCGCAGGAAATGAAACGTCCGGCCGTGCGTACGCGCTGGACCAATCTCGTGCTGGCGGGCGACTGGATTGCCACCGGCTTGCCCGCCACGATCGAGGGCGCGATCCGTTGCGGCCAATTGGCCGCGGACGTGCTCCAGACACAATAAGAGAGGGACCGATGAACGATCTCACCGATATGGCTACCCTGTCCGCCGGCACCGTGCCGGCCGGGCTCGACGCGGCCGTCGCCAGCGCGACCGACGCGCTGCTGGCCGCGCAGAACGCGGACGGACACTGGGTCTACGAACTCGAAGCCGATTCGACGATTCCCGCCGAATACGTGCTGCTCGTCCACTATCTCGGCGAGACGCCGAACCTCGAGCTCGAACAGAAGATCGGCCGCTATCTGCGCCGCATCCAGCAGGCCGACGGCGGCTGGCCGCTGTTCACCGACGGCGCGCCGAACATCAGCGCGAGCGTGAAGGCGTATTTCGCGTTGAAGGTGATCGGCGACGACGAGAACGCCGAGCACATGCAGCGGGCGCGCCACGCGATCCACGCGATGGGCGGCGCCGAGATGTCGAACGTGTTCACGCGGATCCAGCTCGCGCTGTACGGTGCGATCCCGTGGCGCGCGGTGCCGATGATGCCGGTCGAGATCATGCTGCTGCCGCAGTGGTTCCCGTTCCATCTGTCGAAGGTGTCGTATTGGGCGCGCACCGTGATCGTGCCGCTGCTGGTGCTGAACGCGAAGCGTCCGATCGCGAAGAACCCGCGCGGCGTGCGCATCGACGAGCTGTTCATCGACCCGCCCGTGAACGCCGGCCTGCTGCCGCGTCAGGGCCACCAGAGCCCCGGCTGGTTCGCGTTCTTCCGCGTGGTCGACCACGCGCTGCGCGCGGTCGACGGCCTGTTCCCGAGCTACACGCGCGAACGCGCGATTCGCCAGGCCGTGTCGTTCGTCGACGAGCGCCTGAACGGCGAGGACGGCCTTGGCGCGATCTATCCGGCGATGGCCAACGCGGTGATGATGTACGACGTGCTCGGCTATGCGGAAGATCATCCGAACCGCGCGATCGCGCGCAAGTCGATCGAGAAGCTGCTCGTCGTGCACGAGGACGAAGCGTATTGCCAACCGTGCCTGTCGCCGGTGTGGGACACGTCGCTTGTCGCGCATGCGCTGCTCGAAACCGGTGACGCGTGTGCCGAGGAAGCGGTGCTGCGCGGCCTCGACTGGCTGCGCCCGCTGCAGATCCTCGACGTGCGCGGCGACTGGATCTCGCGTCGCCCGAACGTGCGGCCGGGCGGCTGGGCGTTCCAGTACGCAAACGCGCACTATCCGGACGTCGACGATACTGCCGTGGTCGTGATGGCGATGGACCGTGCGCAGAAGCTCAAGCAGACGGATACGTATCGCGAATCGATGGCGCGCGCGCGCGAATGGGTCGTCGGCATGCAGAGCAGCGACGGCGGCTGGGGCGCGTTCGAACCGGAAAACACGCAGTACTACCTGAACAACATTCCGTTCTCGGATCACGGCGCGCTGCTCGATCCGCCGACCTCGGACGTATCGGGCCGCTGCCTGTCGATGCTGTCGCAGCTTGGCGAGAGTGCGCTGAACAGCGAGCCGGCCCGTCGCGCGCTCGACTACATGCTGAAGGAGCAGGAACCGGACGGCAGCTGGTACGGCCGCTGGGGGATGAACTACGTGTACGGCACGTGGACGGCCCTGTGCTCGCTGAACGCAGCCGGGCTGACGCCGGACGACCCGCGCGTGAAGCGCGGCGCGCAGTGGCTGCTGTCGATCCAGAACAAGGACGGTGGCTGGGGCGAGGACGGCGACAGCTACAAGCTGAATTACCGCGGCTTCGAGCAGGCGCCGAGCACCGCGTCGCAGACGGCGTGGGCGCTGCTCGGCCTGATGGCGGCCGGCGAGGTGAACAACCCGGCCGTTGCACGCGGCGTCGATTACCTGATCGCGCAGCAGAACGAAGAAGGCCTGTGGGACGAGACGCGCTTCACCGCGACCGGCTTCCCGCGCGTGTTCTACCTGCGCTATCACGGCTATCGCAAGTTCTTCCCGCTGTGGGCGCTCGCGCGCTATCGCAACCTGAAGCGCGCCAATGCGACGCGCGTGACGGTCGGGATGTAACGCGTGGCACCGGCGCAGCACAACGGCACGTCGCCCGTCATCGCCGTCACGGGGATGGCGTTCGAGGCACGCATCGCGCGCGGCCACGGCGTCGAGGCCGTGTTCGCCGCGCGGGCCGACCGGCTCGAGCGCGCGCTGGCCGAGGCGACCGCGCGCGGTTGCGCGGGCATCGTGAGTTTCGGCACGGCGGGCGGGCTCGCACCCGATCTCGCGCCCGGCGCGCTCGTGATCGCGGACGCGATCGACGGGCCGTTCGGCCGCGTGCAGACCGATTCGGGCTGGAGCGCGCGGCTCGTCGCCGCGCTGCACGACACGCCGGTATGGGCACGCGTCACGCGCGGCACGATGGCGGCGGTCGGCGCGCCGGTGGTCAGCGAGCAGGAAAAGACGTCGCTGCATCGCACGAAGGGCGCGCTCGCCGTCGACATGGAGTCGCATATCGCCGCGGCCTTCGCGGCGTCGCGCGGCGTGCCGTTCGCAGTGTGCCGCGCGATCGTCGACCCGGCGTGGCGCACGTTGCCGCGCGCGGCGACGGCCGGCCTGCGCGACGACGGCAGCACGGCCATCTTGCCGATCCTGCGCGAACTGCTGAAGCAGCCGTCGCAGCTCGGCCCGCTGCTGCAGGTTGCGGGCGACGCGCGTGCGGCTCGTACGACGCTGATCCAGGCGCGGCACGCATTCGAGCGTGCCGGCGCGATGCGGATCGTCTGAGCGGCGCTCGCCGCTTCTCCTCCCCCTCTTTCCTCTTTCTTTTCGCGTTCGCGCAAAAAAAGAGCGCTGCATGATGCAGCGCTCTTCGGCTTGCGGGCGGATGCCGAGCGCGTTACTGCGCGGCCGGACCGCTCGCGGGCACCGTCGGCATCGCCGGCGCGATCGGCGCGCCGTTGGCGGCCGGCGCGGTCGCAGCCCCGGCCGACGCAGCCGTCGGCGCCGCTGCAGGCGCACTCGCCGGCATCGCGCCGTCCGCACCCGGATCGTCGTACTGCGGCAACCCCGGCGCGGCCGGTGCGTTGTTCGGTGCCGTGCCCGATGCGCCGCCCGACTCGCCCGGATCCTCGTAATTCGGCAAGCCCGGCACGGTCGGCGCGGCCGCCGGCACCGCGCCCGATTCACCCGGCTCGGCGTAGTTCGGCGGCGTGGCCGACGCCGACTGGCCGCGATACGTCAGCGACTTGCGCTGCTGCAGATACGCATCGCGGACGAACGAGTACGGATCGAGCGCCGCCTGCTTCAGCAGATCGGTCGCGCCGAGCAGGTCCGAACGCGCGCTGATGAACTGCGCGATGTACATCGGATTGCGCGCGGCCGGCTCGATGTAGTTGAGCAGGTTGAAGCGGACGTCCACCGCGCGGCCGACGCCGTCGCGGATCGTGCTCGGCCCGAACACGGGCAGCACGAGGTACGGGCCGGACGGCATGCCCCAGCGCGCCATCGTCAGCCCGAAATCCTGGTGATGCTTCGGCAAACCGGCCGGTGTCGCGATGTCGATCAGGCCGCCGACGCCGAACACCGAGTTCATCGCCACGCGCATCAGATCCTGCGTCGCATCGGTGATGCGCAGCTGCAACAGGTTGTTCGCCATGTTGCCGAGATCGCCGAGGTTCGAGAAGAAGTTGCTGATCGCGGTGCGCACGGGCGTCGGCGTGACCTTCTGGTAACCCTTCGCGATCGGCACGGCGATGTTCGTGTCGACCGTGTCGTTGAACTTGTACATCGCCCGGTTCATCGGCTCGAGCGGGTCGTTGGGGTTGCGGTTCGGGCCCGTCGCGCAGCCGCTCAGCATCGCGCTGGCAGCGACGGTCGCCGCAATGATTCGCACCTGGTTCATTATTTCCTTGCGATTGGTTCTTTGGCGCGTTTGACGCGCGGTTTGCCCATCAGGACGGGCTGAAACACCACGGCGCCGATCAGGGTGCAGGTCAAGGCCAGCGCGAGCAGTTTGCCCATGCTCGACGTGCCCGGATGATGCGACAGCCACAGGCTGCCGAAGGCGGTTGCGGTCGTCGCGGCGCTGAACAGCACCGCGTGCGTGAGGCTCGATTGCAGCAGGCCCGTCTGGCCCGCGCGCCACGCCATCACGAAGTACACCTTGAACGCGACGCCGACGCCGAGCATCAGCGGCAGCGCGATGATGTTCGCGAAGTTCAGCGACATGCCGAGCACGACGCACATCTCGAGCGTGACGAGCCCCGACACGAGCAGCGGCACCAGCGTGCGCAGCACGTCGCCGAAGCGGCGCAGCGTGATCCACAGCAGGATCGTGATCGACAGGATCGACCACAGCGCCGCGTGCAGGAACGCGTTGATGATCGTGTCGGCCGAATGCAGGATCGAGATCGGGCCGCCGATCGCGCCCGGCTCAGCGGCCTTCACCGCCTTCGCGAAGCGGCGCAGCATCGTGTCGTCGTTCGGGTCGACGCCCTTCGGCACCTTCGGCGAAATCTGCACGAGCGCGTGGCCGTCCGGCGCGATCCAGTCGCGCACGAGCTGCGGCGGCAGCGCTTCGCGCGTGATGTCCTGCGGCTGCAGCAGCGTCGCGAGCTGATTGAGCGCGATGCGCAGCGTGTCGGAGAATGCGCGTTCGGCGCGGTCGCGCGTCGCGCTGTCGGCGGCGGCGAGCTTCGCGAGCGATGCCGACAGATGCTGGGCGGCGGCCGCGCCCGGGCCCGGGTGATCTTCCGCCGCGTAGCTCAGCAGGTCCGACACGCGCTTGAGGGCGGCGACGCGCTGCGCGTCGGTCGCGGCCGGCGCGGCCGGTTGCGTCAGCGCGGGCAGCAGGTCGCTCGCGGCCGCGGCGATCGCCGCGCGCTTGGCCGGCTGGTCGGCCGGCACGAAGGTCGACAGCGTCGTCGTGCGGCCGACTTCCGGCAGCGCGTCGAGGCGCTTCGCGGCCGCGTCTGCCTCGGCGAGCGACGGCGCGAGCAGCGTGACGTCGTTGACGGCCGCTTCGGGCGAATCCTTCAGCGCGAGCAGCGTCGCCATCGATTCGCTGTTCGGATCCTTCAGGTGCAGCGGATTGAAGTCGAAGTGCAGGAACGCGAGCAGCGGCAGCGCGCCGATCACGACCGCGAGCGTGCCGATCAGGATCGGCTTGCGATGGCGATCGAGGAAGTCGTCGACCGGCGCGAGCCACGGAAAGCCCGGCGTCTTCGATTCGCCCGGCGGCGCGAACAGGCGCAGCAGCGCGGGCAGCAGCGTGAGCGTGGTCAGCAGCGCGACGAACATCCCGACGCCCGCGATCAGGCCGAGCTCGGACACGCCGCGATAGGCCGTGGGAATGAACGAGAAGAAGCTCGCCGCGACCGCCGTGGTGGCCAGCGCGAGCGGCATGCCCATCGAGTGCGCGGCGCCGATCAGCGCGTGATCGATGCGCGGATCGCGGAAGCGCTCCTCGCGGTATTTCACGCCGTACTGGATCGAGAAGTCGACGCCGAGGCCGACGAACAGCACCATGAACGCGACCGAGATCATGTTCAGCGAACCGACCATCGCGAGGCCGAGCGCCGCGGTCACGACGAGGCCGACGAACAGCGTGACCAGCACCGAGCCGATCATCCGCTTCGAGCGCAGCGCGAGCCACAGGATCACGAGCACGGCGAGGAGCGTGAGCGCGCCGTTGAGCGCGGCGCCGTCTTCCACCGACGCGAATTCGTCGTCGGCGAGCGGTTGTTCGCCGGTCATGCGCACGATCGCGCCGTAGCGTTGCTCGAGGCCGAGCGCTTTCGCCGTGTCGCGGATCACCTGGGTCGTTTCGGCGCCGGCCTTCAGCGCGCCATAGTTGACGACCGGCTGCACCGTGACGAACGCGCGGGCCGGCTGGCGTGCGGCATCGCTGTCGACCAGCCCGCGCCACGAGAACGCGGCGGGCTTGCCGGCCAGCACGTCGTCGACGGTCGCGGCGCTGCGCGCGAGCAGCTTCGCCATCGCGGGCAGCTTCACCTGGCCGGTCAGGAGCGGCTGGCCGAGCGTGGTGGACAGCGTGGTCGCGAGCCCCGTCAGGCTCGGATTCTTCGCGAGTTCGTTGACGAGCGGCCGTGCGCTCGCGAGCTGCGTCGTCGTGTCCGTCACTTCCTGCGGCGACAGGAACAGCAGCCCGTTGTGCTCGAAGAACGGGCCGCCGCCGGGTTCGGCGACCTGGCCGATGCGGCCGGCGTCGGCCTGCTTCTGCAGGGCTTCGGTGAGCGTGTGCGCGGCGGCGGTCGCGAATTCGGGTGCCGGGGCCTCGACCACCGCGAGGATCGTGCCGTTGCGTTGCGGGAAGGCCTTGTCGACGGCCTGGCCGAGCGCGGCCCACTGGGGTTCCGCGTCGACGAGCTTGCTGATGTCCGTGTTGATCTTGAAGTGCTGCGCGACGTAGACGCCGCTGAAGACGGCGACGACGAGCGACAGCACGACGACCCAGACGGGGCGGCGTACCGACCATGCGACGAGTCGGACGATGAGAGATGTCACCATGTGGCGGTGGGGAGGGGCTGGCAAGGACAAAACAACGAGTATACCGGCGCAACGTGGCGTCGGTCGCGACGATGGAGCGTAAAGGGGCGGGAAGGATATTTGCTCCGCGGCGCAGGAATCGGCTCCTGGTGCCCGGCGATTTGTATGGGGATGCTTACATAATCGGTCGGCCTTGCGCCGCGGCGGGGCCTGTGACAAAAGGGGTTGAAAGGTAACAGTCGGTCACTGCGCGGCAGGCCGGCCGCCGGGCCGCTATACTTCGACCCACCGGCCGATGCCATCGATGCAATCCGCCGGCCGTTTTTTCTCATCGAGTGCGATATCCGTATGAAACGTCATCTGTTTGCTTTCGTCGCGGCGGCCGCCGTGTCGGTTTCCGCTTTCGCGCAGAGCGCGCCCGTCGACATCGTCCGCAATGCGGTCGAAGGCACCGTCAACGCGATGAAGGCCGATCCGGGTGCGCGCGGCGGCGACATGGCGAAAGTCACGCAAGTCGTCGAGCAGCGCTTCCTGCCCGCGACGAACTTCGAACGCACGACCCGCATCGCGGTCGGCGATGCCTGGAAGCAGGCGACGCCGCAACAGCAGCAGGAGTTGTACAAGCAGTTCAAGCTGCTGATGACGCGCACCTATGCTGCGTCACTCGCGCAGCTCGGCGGCCAGGACGCGAAGTTCTCGTTCAAGGCCGGCGGCGCGTCGGGCGCCGATGCGCTGGTCCAGTCGACGGTCACGACGCCGGGCGACAGCCAGTCGGTCGGCTATCGCCTCGGCAAGATCGGCAACGACTGGAAAATCTACGATATCGACATGTCGGGCGCGTGGCTGATCCAGGTCTACCAGGGGCAGTTCAAGAGCCAGCTCGCGTCGGGCGGCATCGACGGCCTGATCGCGTATCTGCAGAAACACAACTCGCGGACGAACTGATTGCCGCCAGTCGGCCGACTGTTCAACATGCGGCATGTATCAAGGGCGCCCTCGGGCGCCCTTTTTCGTTGCGGGTTCGGAATGACGCGGCACCGGTGCCGGAGGCGCTACCGCCGCCGATGCTCGACCGCGAACTTGATCAACTCCGCCTGCCCTTCGATCTCGAGCTTGCGCTTCAGATTGAGCCGGTGCGTTTCCACCGTGCGCACCGACAGCCCCGTCTGCTGTGCGATCTGCTTGCTCGACAGCCCCTCGGCCAGCGCATCGAGGATGTCGCGTTCACGTGGCGTCAGGCGGTCGAGCGGCGACGCGGCCGCGCTCGCCTGGATCATCCGCGCGGCAAGCCCTTCGCTGAAGAACGTCTGCCCCGCGAGCACCGCGCCGATCGCGCGCACGATCTCGCTCGCGGGCGAATCCTTCAGCAGATAGCCGCTTGCGCCGGCGCGCACGGCCTGCGTCACGTACTCGATGTTGTCGTGCATCGACAGCATCAGCACGCGAATCCCCGGAAAGCGCTCGTGGAAGACGCCGGCGAGCGTGATGCCGTTCATCCCGTTCATGCCGACGTCCATCAGCGCGAGATCGGGCTCGAGCGACGCGGCGAGCGTGAGCGCCTCGTCCGCGTTGCCGGCTTCACCGACCACGGACAGATCGGCCGCTTCGAGCCGCATCCGCAAGCCGTCGCGCACGAGCGGGTGATCGTCGACGAGCAGCAATCGGGCGGCGGGCCGGGCGGTGTCGGGGGCGCTCATGGGTCAAGGTCTCCGGTTATGGGGCGCGCGCTCAGGCGGCGCGCAGCGGCACGCGCGCGGCCACGACGGTGTGGCCGACCTGCGACGTGATCGTCAATGTGCCGCCGAGCGCGTCGAGGCGCTCGCGCATGTTGCGCAGGCCAATGCCGCGGCGCGCATCGGTCTGCGACCGCTCGGCATCGAAGCCGCAGCCGTTGTCGGCGATGGTCAGCGTGACGGAATGCGCGCCGACGTCGAGCGTGACGGCGGCGCGCGACGCCTGCGCATGATGCACGATGTTACTGAGCGCCTCCTGCGCGATCCGGAACAGCGCCGTATTGACCGGCGCGGGCAACGGCCGCGCGCCACTGTGCGCCACCTGCGTATAGCCGATGTCGATGCCGCTTTCCGCGCCGAGTTCGCGCACGAGCTGCTCGAGCGCGGCCGCGAGGCCGAGATCGTCGAGCATCGCCGGGCGCAGCGCATGTGAGATGCGCCGCACCTCGCGCAGCGTGTCGCCGAGCCGCGCGACGCCGGACGCGAGCGCCTGCTCGGCTTCGGGCATGCGCGTCGCGCCGCGCTCGAAGCGCGCGAGCGCGGATTCGAGCATCAGCTTCGCGGACACCATCATCTGGCTGATCCCGTCATGCAGTTCGCGCGACAGCCGCTCGCGCTCCTGCTCCTGCGATTCGACGACACGCTGCGCGAGCTGCTTGAGCTTCGCGTCGGCGCTGCGCGACTCGCTGACGTTCAGCACCAGCGCGCAGACGGCGATCACCGCCGCGCCGGTCAGCGCGATCGCGGTGAGCCAGCTCATCGTCCGCTCGATGTTCGCGGACGCGCGCGCGTCGATGCGTTGCAGCGCGGTGTCGACGTCGTCGAGATAGATGCCGGTGCCGACCATCCAGCCCCAGCGTTCGAGCGCGACGACGTAGCCGAGCTTCGGCGCGGACTTGCCCGTCGACGGCCGCTGCCACGTGTAGCGTACATAGCCGCCGCCGTGCGACGCGGCGCCGATCAGCTGCTGGATCGTCAGCGCGCCCTGCGGGTCGCGCATCGACCAGTAGTTGTGGCCGACGCGCTCGGGCTCGCGCGGGTGCATCAGCGCATTGCCGTGCAGGTCGTATACGAAGAAATAACCGTCGGGGCCGAAATCCATCTTCTGCAGCATCGCGAGCGCCTGCGTGCGCAGCAACGCATCGTCGCGCGCATTGCGGCCGCTCGCGTCGTACAGCGGCATGATCGCGCTCGTCGCGAGCTCGACGTAATGCTTCAGCTCGACTTCCTTGCTCGACAGGTAGGCGGCCTGGATCGTCGCGTGCTGCGTGCGCGCGAGCGACGTCGCCTGCTGGCGCACGCCGAAGCCGATGCCGGCGATCGCGAGCAGGAACGGCACGATGGCCAGGAGGAAAATCTTTGCCTTGAGTCTCATGGTGGTGTGAAGCGGGCGCGGGCCGGCCGGCACACGTGTCGCGCGGCGGCGAGCCGACATTGTCGGCGATTTCGCCCGCGGGCGGCGAGGCGGCGGCTCGCCGTGGCTCAGGCGCGCCGCGGCGCGCGGTCGACGCTCGCGGCCGTCTGCACGTCGACCCGGTTGCGCCCGCGTTCCTTCGCGCGGTACAGCGCGTCGTCGGCGAGCTTCAGCGCTGCCTGGATGCTGTCGTCGCGTTCCGGATAGCAGGTCGTCACGCCGATGCTCGCGGTCAGGCGGTCGGACGAGCCCGTGGCGTGCCGGATGCCGAGATCGAGGATGCCGGTGCGGATCGCTTCGGCGATCGCCACGGCGCCCGGCGTGTCGACGTCGGGCAGCACGACGACGAACTCCTCGCCGCCGTAGCGCGCCGCATAGTCGGCCGGGCGCCGCAGGCAGCCGGCGATGCAGCGGCCAACCGCGGCGAGCGCGTCGTCGCCGGCCTGGTGGCCTTGCGTGTCGTTGTAGCGCTTGAAGTGGTCGACGTCGACGAACAGCAGCGACAGCGCGTGTTGCGAGCGTGCCGCGCGGCGCCATTCGCGCGCGAGCGTGACGTCGAGCATGCGGCGGTTGTCGAGGCCGGTGAGGCCGTCGGTGCGCGCGAGGGCCTGCAGTTCGGTTTCCGCGCGGTGGCGCTTGCGCAACTGCACGTCGAGCAGCAGCGACAAGCCGACGAAGCCGAGCGCGAGCATGACCATTGCCGAGCCGATCGGGAGCGCGCGGTCGTACCACGCGGCATAGGTGTCGGCCTCCGAGCGCGCGACCATGATGATCAGCGGCAGGTTGTCGAGATGCCGGAACACGTACAGGCGCCGCACGCCGTCGATCGACGCGGTATCGGCGAAGCTGCCCTCGTTCGCGGTCATGAAGTGCCGGAACGTGCTGGCCTTGGTGATGTCGCGGCCGACGATCGCCGGATCGTACGGCTTGCGTGCAACCATCCGGCCGTCGGTGTTGATCAGCGCGACGGAGCCGCGATCGCCGAGCGCCAGGCGCGAGAACAGGTTCTGGAAATATTCGAGCCGGATCGACATCACGGCAACGCCGCCGAACGAGCCGTCGGGCCGGGTGATCCGTCGGCTGAGCGCGATGCTCAGCGAGCCGCCGCGCAGCCGCGAATGGTACGGATCGCTGACGTACAGGCCGACGTTCGGGTGGTCGCGGTGCACCGTGAAATACGGTTCGTTGGCGAAGTTGGCCTTGCGCGGCACGTCGCTCATGCCGTCGACCGCGATGTCGCCGTTCGCATCGAGCACATAGATGCCGCCGAGGTATTTGGCCGTCGTCGCGCGGTCGAACAGCACCTGGCGGCGCAGCGACATCGGCAGCGCGGCGACCGCGGGATCGTTCGAGCCGTCGACGACCGCCTGCAGCGACAGCGCATAGATCTCGATGTTGCGCTCGATGTCCCACGACGCCATCAGCGCGATGTTCTGCTGGGTGGTACGCGCGCGATCGCGTGCGTCGATGCGGCCTTCGTACAGCACGATGGCGCACAGCAGCAACAGGAGCAGCGCGATCAGCAGGCCTGAATAGAAGATCAGGTGCGGCAGCAGGAACCGGCGAAATTGCGCGGCGATACGGCCCGTCAGGCCGGATTCGCTGGGCATTGCGTAGTCGGTTTCTGCCATGGTCCGTGGATCGAAGGGCATCGCCGCCAGGCGGCGGGCCGATGCGATTGTTCGTATGATTTGCCGGCGGCGATCCGGTACGCGCGTCTCCGATGCGCATGCCGCCCGATCGACCGGAGAACTGGAACCGATCGTCGATGATTGCGGCCGGATTAGCCGCAAGAATCACTCCATTCACCGGGAGGATTGGCCGCGATTCGACGATCCGACGAATCGGGCAGCGCGGATTGATCCGAGTATAACGCGCGCATTTGTCTACGCGCAGAATGTTGCGCAGCGTTGATCCGGATCAAATTATCGCCGTGGCCAATACTTGCCAGTCGTGCGTGAAGCGTTGCGGTGAAAGGCTTCGCGCCAGTTAGAGCGGTGCACATTTCACGGTCGCCGGTTTTACTGCTTTAACGGCAGGTGACGCGGGAACTTGAAGTTGCACAATACGGATCGATTATCGATTTCAGTGCTCACGTAAATTCGCAGATGAAAAACGGGCGGCCATCGTGGCCGCCCGTTTCGCGAAACCGCATGCGGGAAAGCCCGCATGCGAAGGTTCAGGCACCGTGCTGCTGTGCCTTGTATGCGAGCCGGAACCGATGCAGCAGCGGCTCGGTATAACCGCTCGGTTGCGACGTGCCCTGCAGCGCCAGCGCGCATGCGGCCTTGAATGCCGTCGACTGGTCATAGCCGGGCGCCATCGGGCGATAGTTCGGGTCGCCGGCGTTCTGCTGGTCGACGACGCGCGCCATCCGCTTGAACACGTCGAGCACGAACGCCTCGGTGATCACGCCGTGGCGCAGCCAGTTCGCGATGTGCTGGCTCGAGATGCGCAGCGTCGCGCGGTCTTCCATCAGGCCGACGTCGTGGATATCCGGTACCTTCGAGCAACCGACGCCCTGTTCGACCCAGCGCACGACGTAGCCGAGGATGCCCTGCGCGTTATTCTCGACCTCGCTCAGGATCTCGGCCTCGCTCCACTCGGCGCGTTCGACGACCGGCACGGTCAGCAGGCCTTCGAGCAGCGCGTCGCGTTCGCTCGCATACGGCGTCTTCTCGAGTTCCTGCTGGACGGCCTGCACGTCGACGAGGTGGTAGTGCAGCGCGTGCAGCGTCGCGGCGGTCGGCGACGGCACCCACGCCGTGTTCGCGCCGGCGCGCGGATGCGCGATCTTCTGCTCGAGCATCGCGTGCATCAGGTCCGGCATCGCCCACATGCCCTTGCCGATCTGCGCGCGGCCGCGCAGGCCGGCCGACAGGCCCGCGAGCACGTTGTTGCGCTCGTAAGACTGGATCCACGCCGACGACTTCATGTCGCCCTTGCGGATCATCGGGCCCGCCTCCATCGCGGTGTGCATCTCGTCGCCGGTGCGATCGAGGAAGCCGGTGTTGATGAACGCGACGCGCGCGGCGGCGGCCGCGATACAGGCGGCGAGGTTCACGCTGGTGCGGCGCTCCTCGTCCATGATGCCCATCTTCAGCGTGTTGCGCGGCAGGCCGTAGAGGTCCTCGATGCGCGTGAACAGCGTGTCGGCGAACGCGACTTCGACCGGGCCGTGCATCTTCGGCTTCACGATGTAGATCGAGCCCGTGCGCGAATTGCGCTTCGCCTTCAGGTCGTGCAGCGAGCACAGCACCGTGACGACGCCATCGAGGATGCCTTCCGGAATCTCGTTGCCGTCGCGGTCGAGCACCGCGCCGTTGGTCATCAGGTGGCCGACGTTGCGCACGAACAGCAGCGAGCGGCCGTGCAGCGTCAGCGTGCCGCCGGCCGGCGTCGTGTATTCGCGATCGGCGTTCAGGCGGCGCGTGAAGGTCTTGCCGCCCTTCGCGACTTCCTCGACCAGCGTGCCCTGCATCAGGCCGAGCCAGTTGCGATAGAGCTGGACCTTGTCGTCGGCGTCGACCGCCGCGACCGAATCCTCGCAGTCGATGATCGTGCTGACCGCGGCTTCGAGCACGACGTCCTTCACGTTCGCGAGATCGGCGCGGCCGATGGGGGTCGACGCGTCGATCTGGATCTCGAGGTGCAGGCCGTTGTGCTGCAGCAGGATCGCGGACGGTGCGCCTGCCGCGCCTTGATAACCGACGAACTGCGCCGGCTGTGCGAGGTGCACGACGCCCTTGCCGGTTTCGACGGCGAGCTGGCCGTCCTCCACGCGATAGCGCAGCGCATCGCGATGCGAGCCGCTCGCGAGCGGCGCCGCGTTGTCGAGCACGTCACGCGCGTAGTCGATCACGCGCTGGCCGCGCGTCGGGTTGTAGGCCGAGGTGCGTTCGGCGCCGCCGTCCTCGGGCAGTGCGTCGGTGCCGTACAGTGCGTCGTACAGGCTGCCCCAGCGCGCGTTCGCGGCGTTCAGCGCATAGCGCGCGTTCGACAGCGGCACGACGAGCTGCGGGCCGGCCTGCGTCGCGATCTCGCTGTCGACGTTCGCGGTGGCTGCCGCGACGTTCGACGGGACCGGCACGAGGTAGCCGATCCGTTCGAGGAACGCGCGATACGCGGCATGGTCGCGCACCGGGCCGGGGTGCGCGCGATGCCACGCGTCGAGTTCCTGTTGCAGGCGGTCGCGTTCCGCGAGCAGTTCGCGGTTGCGCGGCGCGAGGTCGTGCACCAGGGCCGAGAAACCGCTCCAGAAGGCGGCCTTGTCGATACCGGTGCCCGGCAGTGCTTCGTTTTCAATGAACTGGCTCAGCGCTGGCGCGACTTGCAGTCCTGCTTGGTCGATCATCGTGATTCCTCCCGGGGGAATGAAAAACGCGCGCGGATCAGGCCGCGACGCTTTGTGTGCCGGCGCGGGCGATCTGCGCATCCTGTTCGGACTTTACGCCAGACACACCGATCGCGCCCGCAATGCGGCCGTTCACCGTTACCGGCACGCCGCCTTCGAGCAACCCCGTCAGCGGCACGCTCAGAAACGCCGTGCGGCCACCGTTGATCATATCCTCATACGCCTTCGTCTCGCGGCGGCCGAGCGCCGCCGCGCGCGCCTTGTCCTGAGCGATGCAGGCGCTGGCCGCCGATGCACCGTCGAGGCGCGCGAACGCGAGCAGGTGGCCGCCGTCGTCGACGACGGCGATCGACACGGCCCAGCCGTGACGCTCGGCCTCCGCGCGGGCGGCGGCGAGCATGCGGTCGACGTCGGCGAGTTCGAGTTCGGGCTTGGTTTTCATTGCGTTCCTCCGGAATCAGCGGTCAGTTGACGAGTCGGTTGTCGACGAGCTCGATCCAGTGGCGCACGCGCGTGCGGCCCGCGCCGTTCAGGTGAGTCTGGCAGCCGATGTTGGCCGTGACAATCAGGTCCGGCCGTGCGGCTTCGAGCGCGTCGAGCTTGTTGTCGCGCAGTTTGGTGGCGAGTTCGGGTTGCGTCAGCGCATAGGTGCCGGCGGAGCCGCAGCACAGGTGGCCGTCGGCGACATTCGTCAGATCGAAGCCGAGCCGCGTCAGGATGCTTTCCACCGCGCCGCCGAGCCGCTGCGCGTGCTGCAGCGTGCACGGGCAATGAACCGCGACGCGACGCTGCGTCGCATCCGCCAGCGCGTCGAGCGGCTCGGCCGCGATCACTTCGGCGAGATCGCGCGCGAGCGCGCTGACACGTTGCGCCTTGTCCGCATAGACGGGGTCGGAGCGCAGCAGGTCGCCGTATTCCTTCACGAACGCGCCGCAGCCGCTCGCCGTCAGCACGATCGCTTCCGCGCCGGCCTCGATTGCGGGCCACCACGCATCGATGTTGCGGCGTGCGCGTGCGAGCCCGGCCTCCTGCGCGTTCAGGTGATATTCGGTCGCGCCGCAGCAGCCGGCCTCGCGCGCGGGCGTCACGCTGATGCCGAGCCGGTCGAGCACGCGCGCGGCGGCCGCGTTCGTGTTCGGCGACAGCGAAGGCTGCACGCAGCCTTCCAGCATCAGCACGCGCCGGGCATGGCGCACGGGCGGGCGCGGCGTGGCGGCGGGCACGGCGGCCGGGATCTTGTCCTGCAGCGTGCCGGGCAGCAGCGGGCGCAGCGCGCGGCCGGCCTTCAGCAGCGCGGCGAAGGTCGCCGGCCGCGGCACGACGTGACGCAGGCCGGCGCGCAGCAGGCGCTCGCGCGCCGGACGCCGCGCGCGCTTCTCGGCTTCCGCGCGGCCGATGTCGAGCAGCGTGTGATAGCGCACGCCGGACGGACAGGTCGTCTCGCAGTTGCGGCAGGTCAGGCAGCGGTCGAGATGCTGCTGCGTGCGTTCGCCGCACGGTTCGCCCTCGAGCATTTGCTTGATCAGGTAGATGCGTCCGCGCGGCCCGTCGAGCTCGTTGCCGAGCACCTGGTAGGTCGGGCAGGTCGCATTGCAGAAGCCGCAGTGCACGCACGCGCGCAGGATCGCTTCCGCTTCGTCGGCCCGGTCGAGGGCCTTGCTGGCTTCGCTGAGATTGGTTTGCATCGGCGGTTCGAAGTCGGGTTGGCGTTCAGACGTCCGCGTACAGACGGCCGGGATTGAAAATCGCATGCGGATCCAGTTGCGCCTTCAGCTGGCGATGCACGCGCAGCAGCGCGGGCGGCAGCGGCTGGAACGGTTCGGAGGTCGTGCCGGGCGTGAAGCAGGTCGCGTGGCCGCCCCACTGCGCGGCGAATCGCTGCACGTCGGCCGGTGCGGCGTCGGTTTTCAGCCAGCGCTGCGCGCCGCCCCAGTCGACGAGCACCGCGCCGGCGAGCGAATCGAGCGGCGCGGCGGCCGGCACCGACACGCGCCACAGCGGGCGCGGATCGTCGAAGAACGGCAGCGACAGGTCGCGCAGCCGCGCCCAGAACTTGTCGTCGCGATCATCCATGCGCTCGCCGCCGATCGTGTCGCGCGCGGCCTTCACCGAGCCCTCGCCACCTTCGAGGCGCACGCGCAGCACGCCGTCCGCGTGGCAGGCGCCCGCGAGCGGCAACCCCGCGCGACGCCATCCGGCGACGCGCCGCACGCCTTCGGCGGCGGCGAGTGGCAACGCGAGATCGCCGGTCGCGCGCGGCTTCGGCAGCACCTTCAGCGACACTTCCGTGACGACGCCGAGGCAACCGAAGCTGCCCGCGAGCAGCCGCGACACGTCGTAGCCCGCGACGTTCTTCATTACCTCGCCGCCGAAGCGCAGATGTTTCGCGTGGCCGGTGATCACGCGGCAGCCGAGCACGAAGTCGCGCACCGCGCCGGCCCACGGGCGGCGCGGCCCCGACAGCGCGGCCGCGAACATCCCGCCGACGGTGGCCGAGCCGCCGAAGGTCGGCGGCTCGCACGGCAGCATCTGGCCGGCCGCGTCGAGCATCGCGTCGAGTTCGGCGAGCGGCGTGCCCGCGCGCGCGGTGATGACGAGCTCGGTCGGGTCGTACGCGACGATGCCGCGGTGCGTGCGCACGTCGAGCGTGCGGCCTTCGACGGCGCGGCCGACGAACGCCTTCGTGCCCGCGCCGCGAATGTGCAGCGGCTGACGATCGTGGATCGCGGCGTCGACCTGCGCGACG
The DNA here is from genome assembly GCF_053427845.1 of Burkholderia sp. AW49-1. Classification (NCBI taxonomy): domain Bacteria; kingdom Pseudomonadati; phylum Pseudomonadota; class Betaproteobacteria; order Burkholderiales; family Burkholderiaceae; genus Burkholderia; species Burkholderia sp. AW49-1. The sequence goes on from NZ_JBSAXF010000030.1 coordinate 48,995, forward strand.
AGCGCCGCGCTGTCGTCGATCGATTCGGATTCGCGTTCGAGTCGCATCAGAAGCGCTCCAGTTCGGGAAACGGCAGCTTGCCGTGATGGACGTGCATCGCGCCGAATTCGGCGCAGCGATGCAGCGTCGGAATGTTCTTGCCGGGATTGAGCAGGCGCTGCGGATCGAACGCGGCCTTCACCGCGTGGAAGAACGTGATTTCGTCGACGTTGAACTGCACGCACATCTGGTTGATCTTCTCGCGCCCGACGCCGTGTTCGCCGGTGATGCTGCCGCCCACCGCGACGCACAGCTCGAGGATCTTGCCGCCGAGCGCTTCCGCGCGGTCGAGCTCGCCGGGACGGTTCGCGTCGAACAGGATCAGCGGATGCATGTTGCCGTCGCCCGCATGGAACACGTTCGCTACCGGCAACGCGTACTCGGCGGACAGCGCGGCGATCCCTTCGAGCACACGCGGCAGTTCGCGGCGCGGGATCGTGCCGTCCATGCAGTAATAGTCGGGCGACATGCGGCCGACCGCCGGGAACGCGTTCTTGCGGCCGGCCCAGAAACGCTGACGCTCCGCTTCGTCGCGCGCGACGCGGATTTCCGATGCGCCGGCGTCGCGCAGCAGCGCGGCGACACGTTCGGCGTCTTCGTCGACGTCGGTCGCCGCGCCGTCGAGTTCGCACAACAGGATCGCCTGCGCGTCGACCGGATAGCCCGCGTGGATGAAGTCTTCGGCCGCACGGATCGCGAGGTTGTCCATCATCTCCAGCCCGCCGGGGATCACGCCCGCGCCGATGATCCGTGCGACCGCCGCGCCGGCTTCGGCGACGTCGTCGAAGCTCGCCATCAGCACCTTCACGCTCGGCGGCCTCGGCAGCAGCTTCACCGTCACCTCGGTGACGATGCCGAGCATCCCCTCCGAGCCGGTGAACAGTGCGAGCAGGTCGAAGCCGGGGGCGTCGAGCGCGTCGGCGCCGAGCGTCAGCGTGTCGCCGTCGATCGTCAGGATCTCGACCTTCAGGATGTTGTGCACCGTCAGCCCGTATTTGAGGCAGTGCACGCCGCCCGCGTTTTCGGCGACGTTGCCGCCGATCGAGCACGCGATCTGCGACGACGGATCGGGCGCGTAGTAAAGGCCGTGCGGGGCCGCGGCCTGCGAGATCGCGAGGTTGCGCACGCCGGGCTGCACGCGCGCGATGCCGGCATCGGCGTCGATTTCGAGAATCCGGTTGAACTTCGACATCACGAGCAGGATGCCTTTTTCGAGCGGCATCGCACCGCCCGACAGGCCCGTGCCCGCGCCGCGCGCGACGACCGGCACGCCGTGCGCGGCCGCGACGCGCAGCACCGCGCGCACCTGCTCGATCGTATCGGGCAGCACGACCGCGAGCGGCACCGTGCGGTACGCGGCGAGGCCGTCGCATTCGAACGGCTTCAGCGCCTCGCGTTCGTGCAGCACGTCGAGGCCTGGCGCCGCCGCGTCGAGCGCGGCGACGAGCGTGTCGCGGTCGACGGTCGCCAGCGGGCCGTCGATTCGTTCGTCGTAGGTGAAACTCATCGTGTGTCTCCGTCTCCACCCTCATCACCATGCAGGCGGCCGCGGAATGCACGGCGCGCCGGATGGACGGCATTCTTGGCGGGCGGCCGGCACGTGTCCAGACGTTGACGGCGTGGTCATACCAGTTTTTCGAGGGGTTCCCGGAAGGGGCAGTCGATCAACGTAGAAAATCCAATTTGCACAAGGGTTTGTGAGAAAATCGACAGCATTCGTCCGAAGTGGTCATACCAGTATGGAAAAGCAGGATCGACAAGCGCCGGTGCGCAATGTCGCCGATGTCGTCGCCGAGCGAATCGAACAGCTGATCGTCGACGGCGTGTTGAAGGCCGGGCAGGCGCTGCCTTCCGAGCGGCGGCTCACCGAGAAGCTCGGCGTGTCGCGCACGGCCGTTCGCGAAGGGATGAAGCTGTTGCGCGCGCGCGGGATCATCGACACGACGCACGGCAAGGGATCGTTCGTCGCGAGCCTGACCCCGCAGCGCGAAATCTCGCCGATGATGCATCTGCTCGGCTCGCAGCCGCGCACGCTGTACGACCTGTTCGAGGTGCGCGGGATGCTCGAAACCGAAGCCGCGCGGCTCGCCGCGCTGCGCGGCACGCCCGCCGACTTCATCCTGATCAAGCGCCGATACGAGGAAATGACCGCGGCCGACGCGCAGGATCTCGATCCGGCCGCGCGAGCAAAGCTCGATCATGCGTTCCATCTCGCGATCTGCGAGGCGTCGCACAATCCGGTGCTCGTCAACACGCTGCAGTCGCTGACCGATCTGTTGCTCAGTTCCGTGTTCGCGTCGGTGAACAACCTCTATCACCGTGAGCCGCTGAAAAAGCAGATCGACCGTCAGCACGCGCGGCTCTACAACGCGGTGACCGGGCGGTTGCCCGACCAGGCGCGCAAGGCCGCGAGCGAGCATATCCGGCAGTGCGTCGATTATCTGCGCGAGATCGAAGCGGAGGAGCAGCGGCTCGTGCGCTCGACGCTGCGCCTCGAAGGATGGACCTGAGCCGCTTGAACCGGCGTGGCCGTTGGCGCCGTGACATGTATCAGGCATATTGCGCTGATCGCGCGGTTTCACGGGCAAATATGTCACAATGTGATTCATTTGATGCGTGGCCCGACACGACCCGTTTCGCCCTTGCGCGACACGCGGCTTCTCGGTTGACCGTGACGCGCCGCCGATCCTTGAAGGAGGACGCCGCATGTCGATTCCGATGCGTGGCGACGGGCCCGAGGCCCGCGCCGTCCACATCCTGCATCGCCCCGTCTGCGACCTGCTCGGCTGTGCATGGCCGATCGTGCTCGCGGGCATGGGCGGCGTCGCGCGGGCGGAGCTCGCGAGTGCGGTGAGCGCCGCCGGCGGGTTCGGTTTTCTCGGGATGGTGCGCGAGCCGGTCGCGTTGATCCGGCGCGAGGTCGAACAGGTGCGCGCGGTCACCGAGCGGCCATTCGGCGTCAACCTGATTCCCGCGTCGACGCCGCCCGAGTTGCTCGACGCGCAGATCGATGCGTGTATCGAACTGCGTGTGCCGGTCGTTGCGTTGTTCTGGGACGTGATGCCAGCCGTCGTGCGGCGTCTGCGCGATGGGGGCGTGCGGGTGGTTCATCAGGTGGGCTCGCTCGACGATGCGCGCGCGGCGGAGGCGGCGGGTGCGCAGGCGCTGATCGTTCAGGGGCAAGAAGCTGGTGGCCATGTGCGGGGTGATCGGTCGTTGGCCGAGTTGTTGCCTGAAGTGATTCGCGCGACGCGGTTGCCGGTGCTCGCGGCGGGCGGGATCGTCGACGGCGCCGACGTGGCCGCCGCGATGGCGCTCGGCGCGCAGGGCGCGGTGATGGGCACGGCGTTCATCGCGACGCACGAGTCGTTCGCGCATGCGTATCACCAGCAGCGGATCGTCGATGCATGTGAAGGCGACACGCTGTTGACCGACGTCTTTCACATCAACTGGCCGCGCGGTGCGCGGGTTCGTGTGCTGCCGTCGAGCGTGACGCGTGGCGAGCGCGGTGATCCGTTCAATGACGCGCGCGTCGTGATCGGCGACGAGGAAGGGCGGCCGATTTATCTGTTCAGCACCGATTCGCCGTTGCGCACGATGACCGGCGATGTCGAGGCGATGGCGTTGTATGCGGGCACGGGGGCCGGGCGAATTCGAGCGATCGAATCGGCTGGCGACGTGCTGCGCCGGATCGTGCGCGATGCGGCGGCGATCGTCGAGAAAGGTGCGGCGGTCTCCCCGACGGGCGAGGTGAATGAGGACCGCACGGCATTGCTCGCGGCGCTCGACGAATTGCTGGAGGCCGAGCGCGCCGGGGCGCGCGTTGCATCCGAGACCGCGGCAGACATTACTGAAGATGCCGAACTCCACCGGCTGATCGCACATATCCGCCAGGACGAAGCGCATTGGTGCAGCGTGCTGGTCGATGCGATACGCACGCTCGGCGCGACGCCGACGCGCGCGACCGGCACGTTCTATGAAAAGGCGATGGCGATCGACGATCTGGCCGAGCGGATGGCATTCTTGAACCGCGGGCAACGCTGGGTCGTGCGCAAACTGCAGACGCTGTTGCCTACGCTTGCCGATCCGGATATTCATCACGCGCTGTCGTTGATGCTCGTCGCGCACGAGAAGAATATCGGCGCGGTGGATGTGCGGTTGAAGGAGAAGGGGGCGCGGAGCGTGTAGGGGATCTGCCGAGCGCCCATCTGGACAAGCAATGCCGGCGTCAACGACGTTTTTCCCTCGTTTCAGGCCAGATGACGCTATTCAAGGGTTCCCGGTAAAATGCGCCTTCCTGGGTTTCAGTCATTGCTTCGTCATGCATAGAATCGGGTTCTTCGTTTGCCGTGGCTACGATGCGCTTGACCTTGGCGGGCCGCTGGCGGCCTTCAATCAGGTGGCCACCGCTGCCGGCCGTACGCCATACGATCTTCAGGTCATCTCGCAATCCGGAGGCCCCGTTCGCGGCAATACGGGCCTATCGATCGAAACGAAACCGATCGGAAGGCGCGTATTCGATACCGTCGTCTTCGTGGGCGGTGATATCGATCCGATGCAGACATCCGAGAATATCGCCGCGGCCGGGAAGTTGGCCGCCAGGGCCTCGCGGGTGGCAAGCGTGTGTACGGGCGCGTTTCTGCTTGCGGAAACCGGCTTGCTGGACGGCTCGAGAGCGGCGACCCACTGGCGATATGCCGCGCAATTGCAGTCGCGATTTCCTCGCATCCGGGTCGACGGCGACAGCATCTATATCGAGGACGGCCGCGTCTGGACGTCGGCGGGCATCGCCTCCGGGATAGACCTGGCGCTCGGCATCATTGAACGAGACATGGGTGCGGAGATTGCACGCGCCGTGTCCAGGCTCCTGGTTGTTCCGTATCGTCGACCAGGAGGGCAGTCCCAATTCTCCGCCATGTCGCGGATGGAGCCGGAATCGGATCGCATCCGCATCGCGCTGAATTTTGCCCGGGAACATCTCGCTGAAGCCTTGCCTGTCGAACGACTCGCCGATGCCGCAAGATTGAGTTTGCGGCAGTTCGGACGCGCGTTTCGCCGGGAAACCGGTGAAACGCCTGCCAGGGCGGTCGAGCGCTTGCGCGTCGAAGCCGCGCGGCTGCGCCTGCAGGGGGGCAGCGAACCGATCGAACAGATTGCCCTGGCCGTGGGGTTCACCGATCCGGAACGGATGCGGCGGGCCTTCATCAAGCTGCATGGGCACCCACCGCAAGCGATTCGACGCGAGAGCAGATCGAACGGCGCGCGCTGATCGACTGCCGGCGCGATCAGCCCGCTGTGTGGTCAACGTCCCGCTGGCGTTCTCTTGAGGCTTGGGAACGTGACGCACGAATTCGACGGACGCTCACCGTTCGGCGCTTGTGACCGGACCGTAGTCATTCCACATGTCGCGATGCAACTTCCACACGCCGGCCTGTTTCACAAAGACGAGAATCTGCTTGGCGCGGATCCGAATCTTGCCGTCGTGATCGCGGACTTCCACATCCGACACCTCGGTCACGATCCGGTCATTGCCGTAGAACTCGTAATGGCTGAACGATACGGTGCCGGGCTTCGATCCGGCATACCCCTTGGTGAAGTACTCGGTGATCGCGCGGCTTCCCGTGACTTTGTCGCCTCCGGGCGGCAAGAGCGTGCCGTCGTCGGTATAGAGGCGACCGATCGCGTCGTAGTCTCCTCGCGCAAAGGCATCCGCCCATCGCGCGTTCTCGGCCTTGATGGCCGCTTCAGGCGGCCGTTGCGCACCGCCGGCGACGGCCGGTGCCGTAAATGCAAAAAAGGAGACGCAGGCTGCAAGCGCAGCAGTACAAAAACGGATCTGTTGCATCGAGTGATTTCCGGACTGATTTGAGTTGAAAGGGCGGCGCCACGTGGGCGGGCCGGCAATGTCGGCCGCGGCCTTCGGCGCGCCAGGCGGCGGCCATGCACGCATTGCGGGCAAGCGTTTCAGCGAACGCCGGGAATTCGTGCGAGTCCCCTTGATGCGCCTGGCAGTTTCTTGTCGACCATCGCGATGACTTCCGGCCGCGCGTCTCTGGGATGACCGGAGTGGAACGGAGGAGCCGGGTCGTATTCGATCACGAGCTGCGTGAATTCGGCGGCCTGTCGGCCGCGCAGCTTCGCTGCCACGCGAAGTGCGAAGTCGATGCCTGCCGTCACGCCGCCGCCGCTCATGAACCTGCCGTTGTCGTCTTCCACGAAACGATCGGGAACGGGGATGGCGCCGTACTCGGCCAGCTTGTTGACGAAGGCCCAATGGCACGCGCTTCGCTTGCCGTTGAGAATGCCCGTTGCGGCGAGCACGAGCGATCCGTTGCAAACCGACGTCACGTGTTTGGCGCTTTCCGCCAGGCGCCGGATCTGCGCCTGATACTCCGGTCGCATCGGCGCAGTCAAATCGGACCCGCCGGGGACGAGGATCACATCGGTCTTCTCGATATCGGCGAGTCGTTCGGTCTTGCCATACACGACACCGAATTCGAGCGTCACGTTGCCGCCATTGAGGCTCGCATAGCGAACGTTCGTATTGGGCAGCCGGTGGAAAATCTCGCTGGGGCCTGCGAAATCGAGCAGCGTACCGCCGTCGTAGTTGACGATCAGGATATCGAGGGGCGTATTCGGCGCAAGTAGCCCTTCGCCGCCCGCCTGTGCACGCGCGGGCGCAACGTGCCCGAGCAAGGCGCCACCACCCAGCACGGCGCCGAGGGTCGCGGCGCTGCCAAGCTTGAGCAAATCGCGGCGCGAATTGCCTGCTCGGGTGAGTTGCCTTACGGAAGCATTGTTTTTGCTACTGTCGGTCAAGATGAATTCTCCTTGCATTTCGGCCTCCTCTACGAACGTCACCAGGCTGGGCCGGATTGAATGATCGCCACGACGAAAGGCGTGGCGGACGCGAGATCGGGATGTGGACGAGCCGGCGTTGCGTGTCGGGCGCCGGAATCGTGAACCGCAGGCTCAAAGCTGCGAGGCACCGCCATCGACGACCAGTTCGGTGCCGATGACATAGGCGGATTCGTCGCTCGCGAGATAGAGCGCCGCGTAGGCGATGTCCTCGGCCTTGCCCATGTGGCCCGCCGGAATCGCAGCGGCGAACTCGGCCCGACGGTCGCGAACCCATTCGTCGGACATGCCCCACTTGGTGATCAGCGGCGTGTTCATCGCGCCGGGTGCGATCGCGTTGAAGCGGATTTTTCGGTCGAGAAACTCGTAGGACCAACTGCGGGCCAATGATCGCACCGCGGCTTTTGCCGCTGCAGTCAGCGAGATGCCATGCTTGCCGGTCTGCGCCACGAACGACGTATTGAGGATCACTGAGGAACCTTCCCGCAAGTCGGGAAGCACCGCTTGAAGCGTGAACACCACACCCTTGACGTTGACGTCCATGATCCCGTTGTAGAGTTCATCGTCGATGTCGTCGACTGCCGACGGGAAAGCCCAGCCAGCGTTGGCGAACACGATATCGAGGCCGCCGAACTTCTCTTTTACCTCGGCGGCAATCGCGCGCATGTCCTTGATCGAGCGCACGTCACCCTTGAGGACGATCGCATTCTCGCCAAGCTCCGCCTGCACACGCTCGAATACGGCGTCATCGCGACCCGTAACCGCGACTCGGGCGCCTTCTGCAATGAACAGCTTCGCGGTCGCAAGACCGATGCCACTGGTTCCACCCGTGATCAAAGCTGACTTGTTCTTGAGCCTCATCTTCCATTCCTTTCCATGGTCGTGTGATTGATCAGGCCGCACGCTCGAAACGCAATCGCGTTTGTGCGCCTTTCTCGGCTTGATCGTCCGTGGGGAAGTATGGAACGTGAGGTAGATGGCGCAAAGGTCGTATAACCCTCAAAAAGCGCCATCTTATCCGAGCCGACGAAAAACGTATCGGGCGTTCAGTCACGCCGCGTGTCAGGCAGGCACGGCTGGACTGGAGCGGGCCCATGACCATGACCATGACCGATATTCCTGTCGGCTCCGCAAAAGCAAAAAAGCCCGCCGAAGCGGGCAATCCTCTCGATGAAGAGGGGGAGAATCCGAGTTCGCGATCGGTGGTCAGGGCGAGTTCAACCCTTGGTCGCCCCGAACGTCAGCCCCGCGACGAAATGCTTCTGCATCGCGAAGAACATCGCGACCGACGGCAACGCGGCGAGAATCGACCCGGCCGAGACGAGATTCCACGACGTCGTCCATTGCCCCTTCAGCGCTGCCACCCCCGCGGTGATCGGCGCGGCCTCGTCGCCTTGCGTGAGACACAGCGCCCAGAAATAATCGTTCCACACGAACGTGAACACGAGAATCGCAAGCGCCGCCAATGCCGGCCGGATCAACGGCAACACGATCCGCCAGAACACCGTCCATTCGCCGGCGCCTTCGATCCGCGCCGCCTCGATCAGCTCGAACGGCAACTGCTTGATGAAATTCCGCAGAAACAGCGTACAGAACCCCGTCTGAAACGCGACGTGAAAGAGAATCAACGCCTCCACCGTATTGAATACCCCGAGCCTGAGCGACAAATCCCGCACGGGAATCATCAACACCTGCACCGGCACGAAATTCCCCGCGACGAACGTCCCGAACAACGCGGCATTCCCGCGAAACCGGTAAGTTGCCAGCGCGAACCCGGCCATCGCGGCAAGCGCGATCGACCCGAGCACCGACGGCACCGTAATCTGCACGCTGTTCCAGAAGTAATGCAGCATCGGCGACGTGGTCAGCGCGTCGCGATAGTTCTCGATCATCGAGAAGTGTCGCGGCCAGCCCCAGTAGTGGCCTTCGACCAGTTCCTCGGTCGAGCGCACCGACGTGACGAACACCGCGATCATCGGCAGCAGCCAGATCACCAGCGCGACGGGCAGCGACAGCTTGTACAGCCGGCGCGATACCGGCTTCCAGTGGGTAACGGGTGTCGGAAACATGATGAATGCATCCCCGGAAGGTCAGGTCACTGCTCGTTGCGCAGCATGCGGCGCAACTGGAACACGATGTAGACGAGCATGATCGCGAACAGCACGACCGCGATCGCCGCGGAATAGCCGAGCCGGTAGTACTTGATCGCCTGGTCGTACATGTAATACGCGAGCACGGTCGAGCTCTCGAACGGGCCACCGCCCGTCATGACCGAAATCAGGTCGAAGCTGCGCAGCGCGCCGATCACCGTGACGACGATCGCCATGAACGTGGTCGGCCGCAACTGCGGCAGCACGACGTGCCACAGCAGCGCGAAGCCGCGCGCGCCTTCCATCCGCGCCGCTTCGATCTGTTCCGGGTTCACCGACGTGAGGCCGGTGAGGTACAGGATCATGCAGTACGCGGTCTGCGGCCACAGTGCGGCGAACACGATGCCGAACGTCGCGTAGCGCGCATCGCCGAGCACCGGGATGCCGTGTCCGGCAATCAGCGCGAGCAGCCCGAAGGTCGGATCGTAGAACCACGAGAAGATCAGGCCGACGACCACGCCCGACAACACGAACGGCGCGAAGAACAGCGACTTCACGAGCCGGATGCCGGCGACCGCCTGGTTCAGGTACAGCGCGAGCGCGAGGCCGAGCGGCGGCGCGAGCATGAACAGCGCGAGCCAGATCACGTTGTTGCGCAGCGCGGTGTAGAACGTCGGCGCGTGCAGCAGCTCGGCGTAGTTCGCGAGACCGACGAACGTGCGCTCGGTCATCCCGTCCCAGTTGCAGAGGCTCAGCCATAGCGTCGACAGGATCGGCCAGATCACATAGACGGCAACCATTGCGCACGCGGGCGCGAGAAAGAGCCACGCGGCGCGCCGTTGCCGCCGCACGGCCGGCGACGGGCGGCGGGCGCGCACTACGGCGGGCGACCTGCCGGCCGGCGGCGCGGCGGCGGCCGGTGCGGCAGGCGTTTCGACGGGTCTGGACGTGATCGGACTGGACACGGCAAGCCTCCTGGGCGGACGCGGCGGCACGGGGCCGCCGCAGGGGTCACGCGGTTACTTCTTGTAGATCCGCTTGCGGGTCTGCTCGAGTTGCGCGAGCACGGTATCGAGCTGCCCGGGATTCGCGAGGAACTGCTGCATCCCCTTCATCCCTTCGTCAGCCATTTCCTTCGTCATGTCGCGGTCGTAGAACTGCGCGACGCCGCCCCGGGTGTCCGCGAGGATCCGGAAGCCGATCCGCGAGATCGGATCGGCCGGTTCCGGCGATTTGCTGTTGGCCGACAGCGAGCCGAGCCCTTCCGCGAGCTTCGCGCCCATCTCGGGCGTTTCGACGAACGCGAGGAACGTATGCGCGTCGGCCTTGTTCTTCGCCTTGGTCGGGATGTGCAGCGATTCGACCGGCCCGTCCTCGGCGGTCGGCACCTTCGGGTCGATGATCGGGAAGCGGTAATAGCCCATTTCCTGCTTCACGTTCGGCGGGAAGCCCGCGGCGATGAAGGTGCCCATCAGCATCATCGCGGCCTTGCCCTGGAACAGGAACGGCTGCGCGCCGTCGAGATCGTAGGACAGCGCGTTGTCGATGAAGTAGCCCGAATCGATCAGCGATTTCCACGTCGTGTAGACCTTCTTCACGCGCGGGTCGGTGTACGGTACGTCGCCGGCCATCAGCTGCTGGTGGAACGCATTGCCGTTCAGGCGCAGGTCGAGATAGTCGAACCAGCCGGCGAGCGTCCACGCGTCGCGGCCGCCGACCGCGACCGGCGTGATGCCGGCCGCCTTCAGCTTCTTGCACGCGTCGAGGAACTGGTCCCAGGTCTTCGGTTCGTCGGCGATGCCGACCTTGCGGAACAGATCCTTGCGGTAGAACAGCCCCCACGAGTAATAGACGGTCGGCGCCGCGTACTGCTTGCCGTTGTACGACGATGCGTCGCGTGTCGACGCGTACATCGCGCCCCAGCCATTCTTCGCCCAGTCGCCGCTCAGGTCCTCGAACAGCCCGCGCTTCGCGTAGTACGCCATCCGCTCGCCGGCGTGCCAGTTCACGACGTCGGGTGCGACGGTCGTGAGCCACGCGGGGAGCTGCACCTTGTACGCTTCCTCGTCGACGAAGGTGGGCTTCACGTCGATGTCGGGATGGGCCTTGTGGAACGCCTCGAGCGTCGACTGCCAGACCGCGCGCTGGCTGGCACCCTTGAACGCGATGTTGATCGTCAGCGTGCCGGCGTTGGCCGGGGCCGCGGCGCCGAACGAAGCGAACGCGATGGCGGTGGCCGCAAGCCGGGCGGCGACGCGAAGGGGGCGATGTGTCATGTATGTCTCCATTCCTGTGTGTCGTTGTGCTTGACCGGCGCGTCGCGGCGCCGGGGGCGGTTGCTACGAACGGCTTCGGTACACGGCGACGCCTTGCGGCTCGACCTGCGCGGCGCCGACCACGAACGCGGACGGCGGCACCGCATCGATCGTGTGCGGCGTGCTGCCGTAGTTGAATACGTAGGTCAGGCCGCCGCGCCGGCTCAGGCGCACGCCGTCGCCGAGCGGCGACGGTGTCAGGCCGGCTTCGGCCGCGACGTCGGCGAACAGGCGCGCGGTGGTCGCATCGTCGAACAGCGCGGCCCAGTAGTGCAGCGTGCCGTGCGACACGCAGGCCGGATGGCCGTCGGCGAAGCGTGCACGTACGATGCTGCGTGCGTCGTCGTGCAGCTCGACGAAGTCGCGCCAGTGGCGTGCGTCGCCGGTGAGCGCCGAGCCGTCTCGCAGCGTGCCGTCGATCCGCTCGGTCACGTTCGGCCGCAGCGATTCGACGCGCCACACGCGCATCGGCAGGATCGAGGCGAGCGGGCCGGGCGGCAGCGTCCGCGGAATCTGCAGGTCGATGGTCTTCGAACCGGTGCGCGGCCCGAACACCGCATGCGCGCCGGATGCGGCGAGCCGCGCCGCGAAGTCGTCCGGCACGATCGGCAGCGGCGGCACGACGACGAGCCGGTAGCCGTCGAGCGGCGCACGCGCGGAAATGATGTCGACGTCGAGGCCGAGCGAACGCAGCGCCGAGTAGTACTCGAACGCGAAGCGCGGGTAGTGGAAATCGGCGCCTTGCGGCTGCACGTCGAACAGCCACTTCGCTTCGTAGTCGAACACGAGCGCGACGGGCGCACGCACGGCGCCGTTCGCGTCGGCATCGGCGCCGGCGTCGATCACGGCGGCAATCTCGTGCGCGACGCGCTGTGCTTCGCGGCCGCCCTCGTCGAGTCGATCGTCCGGCGTGTGCAGGCCCGCATGCATCTGCTCCTGCGCGAACGGCGCCTGCCGCCAGCGGAAGTACGACACGCAGCCGGCGCCGTGCGCGAACGCTTCCCAGCTCCACAGGCGCACCATGCCCGGCAGCGGCGCGGGGTTCCAGTGCGCCCAGTTCACGGGCCCCGGCTGCTGCTCCATCACCCAGAACGGCAGCTTCGACATCCCGCGATAGAGGTCGTGATTGAACGACGCGAAATCCGGGTGGCCGGTGCGCAGCCAGCGCGCCTTCACGTCGGGCGCGAACCATTGCTCCTCCAGCGCGCCGAGCGGATAGCTGTCCCACGTCGCGACGTCGAGGTCACGCGCGACTTCGTAATGATCGAACTCGGTGAAGAGCTGCATGAAGTTGTGCGCGACGGGGCGGCCCGGCGAATGCGCGCGGATCACGTCGACCTGCATCCGGTGATAGCGCGCGAGCTCGTCCGACGCGAAGCGGCGGTAGTCGAGGCGGTGCGACGGATGCGCTTCGGTCACGGTGCCGACCGGCGCGTCCACTTCATCGAAATTGCGATACTCCATGCTCCAGAACACGGTGCCCCATGCGCGGTTCAGCGCATCGATCGTGCCGTAGCGCGCCTGCAGCCATGCGCGAAAGCGCACGAGCGCGGCGGGCGAGTAGCTGACGACCGTCTGATGGCAACCGAGCTCGTTGTCGGTCTGCCAGTAGCGCACGGCCGGGTGGCGGCCGTAACGTTCGGCGACCGCCGTGCAGATGCGGCGCGACGCTTCGAGATAGGTCGGCGACGAGAAGTCGTAGTGGCGGCGCGAACCGAACGTGCGCGGCCGGCCGTCCGCGCCGATCGCGAGGATGTCGGGGTGACGGTCGACGAGCCACTTCGGCGGCGTTGCAGTGGGCGTGCACATCACGATCTCGAGACCGGCCGCGGCGAGCACGTCGACCGCGCGGTCGAGCCAGCCCCAGTCATATTCGCCCGGCGACGGCTCGATGCGGCTCCACGCGAACTCGGCGATCCGCACCTGCGCGATGCCGAGTGCGTTCATCCGGCGGGCGTCGTCGGCCCACATCGATTCAGGCCAGTGTTCCGGGTAGTAACAGACTCCGAGGCGCATGCCGATCCTTATGCGTAGTGATGGACGGGAAGAGCGGCGCACGCGGGCACCGCGCGGCCGTCTTCGGTGAAGAGGTGGCAGGCCGCGGCCGGCGCATGCGCGTGCACGCGCTCGCCGCTGCGCACGGCCGCGTCGCCGGGCACTTTCGCGATCAGCGGCGTGCCGCCGGGCTGGTCGAGGTGCACGTAGGTCTGCTCGCCGAGACGCTCGACGAGCACGACGTCGCGCGCGAGCGTGGTCGCGTCGCGCGCGGCGCCGAGCGTCAGGTGTTCGGGGCGGATGCCGAGCGTGACGGCCGCGCCGACCGCGAGCGCGGAACCGTCGCGGGGCAGCGTGAAGGATTCGCCGGACGGCACGACGGTGACGACCGTGCGTCGCGCATCGCAGGCGACGACGATCGCCGGCAGGAAGTTCATCCGCGGCGAGCCGATGAAGCCGGCGACGAAGCGGCTGGCCGGATGGTGATAGAGGTCGAGCGGCGCACCGACCTGCGCGATGCTGCCGTGCCGCGCGGTGTCCGCGCCGGCGTGCAGCAGCACGATCTTGTCGGCGAGCGTCATCGCCTCGGTCTGGTCATGCGTCACGTAGACGACGCTCGCGCGTTCGAACTGCCGGTGCAGCTTCGCGATCTCGATGCGCGTCTGGCCGCGCAAGGCCGCGTCGAGGTTCGACAGCGGTTCGTCGAACAGAAACACGCCGGGCTCGCGCACGATCGCGCGACCGATCGCGACGCGCTGCCGCTGGCCGCCCGACAGCGCCTTCGGCTTGCGCTCGAGCAGTGTGTCGAGCTGCAGGATCCGCGCGGCGTCGCGCACCTTCCGGTCGATCTCGGCCTTCGGCACGCGCGCGAGCTTCAGCCCGAATGCCATGTTCTCGTAGACCGTCATGTGCGGAAACAGCGCGTAGCTCTGGAACACCATCGCGACGCCGCGTTCGGCGGCCGGCACGTCGTCGACGCGGCGGCCGTCGATCGAGAGCTCGCCGTCGCTCAGGTCCTCGAGGCCCGCGATCATCCGCAGCAGGGTCGACTTGCCGCAGCCGGACGGACCGAGGAACACGCAGAACTCGTGCGCGCCGATCTCCAGATCGACGTCGCGAATGACCGGCGCGTGCTCGCCGTAGGCTTTCTGCACGCGCCGCATCGAGATGCTCGCCATTGTCTCCGCTCCATGTTTTAATGCGCTTTCGTCGTTGCTTAAGCGCTTAACCATCGCGATCAAGAAAAGCGCCGATTGCGATCGTGGCCGATTCGCGCCCGTTGGTCGGGCGGCGGGGCGTGCGGCGATAGTGCGCCGCTTCGGTGAGCGAAGCAAATACTGGATCGACGTCTCATATAGTGGGCAAATCATGGCGACACTCGATGAAGTGGCCCGCCGCGCGGGCGTGACGGCCGCGACGGTCTCGAACGTTCTGCGCAACCGCGGCCGGGTCGGCGAAGCCACCCGTGCGCGGGTGCTCGACGCCGTGCAGGCGCTCGGCTACCGGCCGCATCTGGCCGCGCGGGCGCTGGCGGAAGGGCGCGCGCCGACGGTCGCACTGATGGTGTCGAGCATCGCGAACCCGTTCTATCCGGAGTTCGCGCTCGCGGTCGAACGCGCGGTGCGACGCAACGGGCAATTCCTGATCGTCTGCAATACCAACGAAGATCCGCTGCAGGGACGCGCGTATCTCGACCAGATCGCCGGCACGATCTCCGAAGGCATTCTCGTGACCAACGCGAACCTGCATTTGCCGGATCTGGTCGACGTCGCGCGGCGCGGCGTGCCGGTCGTGCTGTGTCTGTGGGAGCGGCCCGATGCGCCGCCCGAAGGGTTGCCGTGCGTGGCGGTGGATTTCCGCGAGGCGGGGCGGATCGCGACGCGGCATCTGCTCGAACTGGGGCACCGGACGATCGGCGTGATCGTCGGCGGCTCGGCGAGCGGCGTGCAGGCGGCGCGCTACGACGGCTTCGTCGACGTGATGCGCGAGGCCGGGCTCGACGCGTCGATCGTCGCGGCCGAACCCGATTCGATCGAAGGCGGCGTGCGGGCGGCGGGCCGGCTGCTCGACGCGCATCCCGGGCTGACCGCGCTGGTCGCGACCAACGACCTGCCCGCGATCGGCGCGCTGCACGCAGCAGCCGATCGCGGACGGCGCGTGCCCGACGATCTGTCGATCGTCGGCATCACCGATATCCATCTGGCCAGCGACACGCGTCCCACGCTGACGACCGTTGCGATCCCGACCGCCGAGGCCGCGGGGCTCGCGGTCGAGCTGCTCAACGCATTGCGCGAGGCGGGCGGCCACATCGACGATGCATCGCGCGTGCGGACGGCGCCGGTGCCGCGATTGGTGGTGCGGCGTACGACGGGCGCGGCGCCGGGGCGGCGCACGGCGGCGTAGACGTCGACGGGGGCGCGAGTTTTTCAGGTACCGGGCGCGGGCTGGAAGCTGCACATGGGGCGAGCCGCGAACCGGTGGACGCAATGACGAGGCCGTGCCGGATCGCCCGGCATCGTCACCCGCCTTCGACGAGCCGCATCACGATGCGCCGGGCCGAATCGAGATGCGCGACCGTCATCGCGCGGGCGCCACGTGCATTGCGTTCGCGGCACGCTTGCAGGATTGCGCCGTGCTCGACCTGGAACGACGGCGTATCCGCGAGCAACGTGGTTTGCAGCCGCTCGTAGCGCTCGACCTGGCTGCGCAGCTCCGCGATCGCCTTCAACTGCCGCGCGTTGCCGCAGCACGAATACAGCAACGCATGGAATTCGCGATTCAGTTCGCCTTGCCGGCGCGGCACGTTCGATTCGCCGAGCAGCCGGTGCACGAGTTCGGCACGCGCGAGCGTTTCGTCGTCGAGCCGCTTCACGCTGCGGTAGATCGCATCGCCTTCGAGCAGCGCGCGCATGTCGTAGATTTCCTGCACGTCGGACGCGCTCAGCATCCGCACGACCGCGCCGCGATTGCGGAAGATGTCCAGCAGCCCTTCGCGCTCCAGACGCTGGATCGCCTCACGCATCGGAATCCGGCTGATTCCGAAGCGCTCGGCGAGGTCGCGCTCGACGAGCCGCTCACCTGCCTGCAGCTCGCCGTTG
Organism: Burkholderia sp. AW49-1; assembly: GCF_053427845.1. Taxonomy (NCBI): domain Bacteria; kingdom Pseudomonadati; phylum Pseudomonadota; class Betaproteobacteria; order Burkholderiales; family Burkholderiaceae; genus Burkholderia; species Burkholderia sp. AW49-1. The sequence goes on from NZ_JBSAXF010000030.1 coordinate 65,390, forward strand.
ATGATCATCTCCCGCAACGATGCGGCCACGGCGTCCGCCGTGGAATCGGGTCTGGCTTCCATGCTTCCGGGTTCCTCGTTTTGGAATAATGGTATACCAAACGACATTCCGGTGCCACAATGGCGGCTTCACGTTCCGACAGCAGAGGAGAGCGAGATGGCGCATGGCGAACACAAGTACCGCGTGGCAGTGGAGTGGACCGGCAACCGGGGGACCGGTACGTCGGGGTATCGCGAATACGGCCGCGATCATGTGATCCGCGCGGGTTCGAAGCCGGACATTCTGGGCTCGTCGGATCCGGCGTTCCGCGGCGACGCGGCGCGCTGGAATCCGGAAGACCTGCTGCTGGCGTCGGTATCGGCATGCCACAAGCTCTGGTATCTGCATCTGTGTTCGGATGCGGGCGTCCGCGTGCTCGCGTATGTCGACGACGCCGAAGCGACGATGCTCGACAGCCCCGAGCCGGGCCGCTTCACCGAAATCGTGCTGCACCCGCGCGTGACGATCCGCGCGGGCGACGATCGCGAACTGGCCGAGCGGCTGCACCATGACGCGCATGCGAAGTGCTATGTGGCGAATTCGGTGAGTTTCCCGATCCGGTGCGAACCGGTGATCGAGTGCGCGGCGGGGTGATGCAGGCCGTGGAGAAGACGCGAAGGCACGCGGAGGAAAACGGCCTGAGTCGCGCGCGCATGGTGTGGGAGCGCGACGAGATATCTCCGAATGCATGTCAATCGGACGTGTCTGGAATTTGAATTTTGTTGTGTCAATTCGACGGATTAGCGATTTTTGACAGTCATTTCACGTCGTTTCGGTAATCTCGCGCT